>NZ_VKJP01000474.1 GCF_007280575.1 Streptomyces benahoarensis | reverse complement strand
GAGCCCCGAAGTTTCCACCTTTTAAGTCGTCGGCAGCGTCAGATGTGTATAAGAGGCGCGGTGAGGGGGCGCGGGCGGGTGTCCGGCCCGGCGCGTGGCCTGGCCCCGCGCGCTCCCTGCCCCCGTGCCGTACGCGGCCCCCGCCGCACCGGCCGCGCGGTCACCCTCGCCCTCACCGCCGCTCTCCTGACGTCCTGCGCGGGCGGCCCCGCCCTGGAGGACCGGGGGGCCGTCACCGCCGCGCCCGGGGACCGGCACCATCTGACCGTCGGGTCGGCCGGTTTCACCGAGAGCGAGCTGCTGGCGCAGATGTACGCGGCGCTGCTCCGGCACGCCGGATACCGGGCCGATCTCGTCACCGTCGGCAACCGCGAACTGTACGAACCGGCCCTGGAGAGCGGCCAGGTCGACGTCGTCCCCGAGTACGCCGCGACCTTCGCCGACTGGCTCCAGGCCAAGGCGCACGGCACGGGCGCCCGGCCCGTCGCCTCCCCCGACCTCGGCGCCACCATGAGCGCGCTGCGCGCCCTCGCCGCCCCGCGCGGGCTGACGGTGCTCGCCCCGGGGCGCGCCGTCGACCGCAATGCCTTCGCCGTCAGCGCCTCCTACGCCGCCCGCCACCATCTGCGCACCCTCGGCGACCTGGGCCGCGCGAAGCTGCCGGTGCGTCTCGCCGCGGGCGATGAGTGCGTACGCCGTCCGTTCTGCGCGCCGGGGCTGAGGAAGGCGTACGGGATCGACATCACGGCCGTCGACCCCAAGGGCGTCGGCACCACCCCGGCCAAACAGGCGGTGCAGAACGGGCAGGACCAGATGGTGCTGACCACGACCACCGACGCGACCCTGGACCAGTTCGGGCTGGTGGTCCTCGCCGACGACCGCACGCTCCAGAACGCCGACCACGTCGTGCCCGTCGTCAACCGCTCCCGGGCCGGGGGCGCCCGCGCCGCCGCCGCGCTCGGCCGCCTCAACACCGTCCTGACCACCGCCGACCTGGCCCGCCTCAACGAACGCGTCGACAGCTGGCGCCGCCTCCCGGAGGACGTCGCACACGGCTATCTGAGAGAGAAGGGGCTGCTGCCGAGGTAGCCCACGCGGCTCCCGCGGCCCATGTGGCCGAAGGGGCGAAGGACGCGGGCGGCCCGGCCGTACCGACCCGTTCACCGCGTCGGTACGGAGGCCACCTCCCCAGCGGCGCGGGGGCCGCCGCGCTCCCCGGGGACGATCGTGCGGCGCAGCGCCTCATGGAGCCGGGCCGGGGTCAGGACGCCGAGGAAGCGTGCGCCGTCCAGGACCGCGACCCAGCCCGCGTCGTGTTGCAGCATCTCGCCGAACGCCCGCTTGAGGGTGGCGCCGACCGGGACCCACGCCTCCATCCGGCGGGCGTGCCCGGACACCGGCCCCGCCGCGTCCGCCAGCTCCGTGGCGCCGATCCAGCCGTGCAGCGCGCCGGAGTCGTCCAGCACCACCGCCCACCGGGCGCCGTGGGCCCGCAGCCGGGCCGCCGCCTCCGTGGCCGGTTCGCCGAGCCGGGCGAGCGGCGGGCGCTCCAGGTCGGCCCGGTCGATCTCGGTGACCGACAGCTGTTTGAGCGCCCGGTCGCTGCCGACGAACTCGGCGACGTACGGGGTCGCGGGCGCGCCGAGCACCCGGGAGGGAGTGTCGAACTGCTCGATGCGGCCCTGCCCGTAGACGGCGATGCGGTCGCCGAGGCGGACGGCCTCCTCGATGTCGTGCGTCACGAACAGCACCGTCTTGTGGAGCTGCTGCTGGAGGTGGCGGAACTCGTTCTGGAGGTGTTCGCGGATGACGGGGTCGACGGCGCCGAAGGGTTCGTCCATGAGGAGGACGGGCGGGTCGGCGGCGAGGGCGCGGGCGACGCCGACGCGCTGCCGCTGGCCTCCGGAGAGCTGGTCGGGGTAGCGGTGTCCGTAGACGGTGGGGTCGAGGCCGACGAGGTCGAGGAGTTCCGCCGCCCGCGCCCGCGCCTTCGGCCGTTTCCAGCCGGTGAGCACCGGCACCGTCGCGGTGTTGTCGAGGACCGTACGGTGCGGGAAGAGGCCGGTCTGCTGGATGACGTAGCCGATCCGGCGGCGCAGCCGGACCGGGTCGACGCGGGAGATGCCCTCGCCGTCGACGTGGATCGTGCCCGCGGTCGGGTCGATGAGCCGGTTGACCATCATCATCGTGGTGGTCTTGCCGCAGCCCGACGGGCCGACGAGGGTGACGAGTTCCCCCTCCGCGACCTCGAAGGAGAGACCGTCGACGGCGGTCGTCCCGTCCGGGTAGCGCTTGGTCACGGAGTCGAAGCGGATCATGCGCCCATTCCATCCCGCCCGGCCGCGCCGGTCCCCTCATCCGGGCAATCGGGTGGGACGGCCGTCGGGGCACCCGGGAGGGGCGGCCTTCCGGGCCGTCAGGAGGGCCGCCCGCCCCGGCAATCGGGTGCGGCGGCCGGATGGGGCGCGGCGCGGGGGCCGTACGAGTTGCTTCGGCGGCGCCGCCTTTCCTCCTGCCGCGCCGGGCCCGTCCGGCGTGCTTACGATCGCGCCCGGCCTCCGGTCGGACGGGTGGAAGGGAACGCCACGATGAGAGCCGTAGCAGTCAGCGCATTCGGTGCCGAGCCACAGCTCATGGAGCTGCCGCAGCCCGAGCCAGGGCCGGGGGAGGTCCTGGTGCGGCTGTCCGCCGCCGGGGTCAACCCCATCGACTGGAAGATCGCGGACGGGATGTTCGGGGACCCCGACACCACGTCGTTCCCGCTCGTCATGGGCGCGGACGGGGCGGGCGAGGTGCTGGCCGTCGGGACCGGCGTGCGGCGCTTCACGGCCGGGGACGCGGTGTTCGGCACGTTCCAGCGGCTGCGGCACGGCGGCGGTTCGTACGCGGAACTGGCCCTCGCCGACGAGCAGTCCCTCGCCCACGCGGCCCGCAGCGTCACCTACGCGACGTCGGCGGCGGTGCCGACGGCCGGGACGACGGCGTACAACCTGGTGGAGGAGACCCGCATCGGGGAGGGCAGCCGGGTGCTGATCGTCGGGGCGACCGGCGGCGTCGGCACCTTCGTGACGCAGCTGGCGCACGGGCGCGGCGCCGAGGTCATCGCCACCGCGCGGCCGGTCATGGCGGATCTGATGCTGACGCTGGGCGCCGCCGAGACCGTGGATCACGGGGCGGGCCCCGTCGCCGACCAGGTGCTGGCCGTCCACCCGGACGGCGTCGACGTCCTGATCGACCTGGCCAGCGACGCGGAGGCGTTCACCACGATGATGCGGACGGTGCGGGACGGCGGGACGGCGGTGTCGACGATCGGCGCGGCCGATGCGGATGTCCTCACCGACCACAACCTCCGCGGCTTCAACTTCGTCAACCGGCCGTCCCCGCAGCTGCTGGAGATCCTCGCCGGACACGTCGACGGGGGCCGCCTGACGGTCCTGGTCGGCAGGGAGGTCCCGCTGGAGGAGGCCCCGGCGGCGGTGGCGGAACAGCGCGCGGGGCGGGCGCAGGGGAAGACGGTGCTGGTGATGTAGCGGCCTGTTGTCCGGGCTCGGCCCGGTGCGGACGGTCCGGCGCGGCCCCGTGGGAGCTTCCTGCGGGGCCGCGTGGCGTGGGGGGCGAGGCTGTCTC
>NZ_VKJP01000473.1 GCF_007280575.1 Streptomyces benahoarensis | reverse complement strand
TGTTTACATGCTACTTAGTGTTATTCTGTTTTATTCTTTGATTTTTTTTTTTTATGAGCGTCTCGTGGGCTCGGAGATTTGTATAAGAGACAGGCCTCGTACAGCGCATGCGCCGCGCGCAGGACCAGGGCGTCCGCGTGGCGGGCCGCGATCAGCTGCACGCCGATCGGCAGTCCGTCGCGGTCCAGCCCGCAGGGGACCGTCGCGGCGGGCTGCTGCGTCATGTTGAACGGGTAGGTGAACGGCGTCCAGCCCGTCCAGCGGTCGAACCCGGAGCCGGGCGGCACCTCGACGCCCGCCGCGAACGCCGTGCCCGGCAGCGTCGGCGTCACCAGCAGGTCGTACGTGGTGTGGAAGCGGCCCATCGCCGTGCCGAGTGCCATCCGGGTGTCGACGGCGGCCAGATAGTCCAGCGCGCCGTACCGGGCGCCGAGGGCGCAGATCTCCGCGAGCCCCGGATCCAGCAGCTCCCGCCCGGCCGGGTCCAGATGCTCCACCACCCGCGCCGCCCCGCTGAACCACAGCACATGGAACGCCTCCACCGGGTCAGCGATCGGCGGATCGGCCTCCTCGACGTGCGCGCCCAGCGACGCCAGCTTCTCCACCGCCGAGCGCACCGCCGCCGCCACGTCCGGCGCGACCGGCACATCCCAGCCGAGCGCCGGGCTGTACGCCACCCGCAGCCCGGCCACCGGCTCCGCCAGGGCCGCCTGGAACGAGCCGGTGACGGGGCCCAGATACGACCAGTCGCGCGGATCGGGCGCGCTGATCACGTCCATCATCAGCGCCGCGTCCACCACGTCCCGCGTCATCGGCCCGACGTGCGAGAGCGTCCCGAACGGGCTCGCCGGATACAGCGGGACCCGCCCGTACGTCCCCTTCAGCGCGAAGACCCCGCAGAACGACGCGGGGATCCGGACCGACCCGCCGCCGTCGGTGCCCAGGCTCAGTGGCCCGGCGCCCAGCGCGAGCGCCGCCGCGCTGCCGCCGCTGGAGCCGCCGGAGGTGCGCCCGGGGTCGTACGGATTGCCCGTCACGCCGTTGCGCGGGCTGTCGGTGACGGCCTTCCAGCCGAACTCCGGGGTGGCGGTCTTGCCGAGGAAGACCGCGCCCGCCTCCCGCAGCCGGGCCACCGACGGCGCGTCCTCGTCCCACGCCGCGCCGTCGGGGGAGAGCGTCAGCGAACCCCGCAGGGTCGGGCTGCCACGGGTGAGCAGGAGGTCCTTGACGGTCACCGGCACCCCGTCGACGGGCCCGGCCGGGCGCCCGGCGCGCCAGCGCTCCTCGGACGCGCGGGCCCCGGCGATCGCCCCCTCGGCGTCGATCAGGGTGAACGCGTTGGTCCGCTCCTGCGCGGCCCCGGCCCGTTCCAGCGCGGCGGTGACCGCCTCCACGGGCGAGAACGCACCGGCGGCGTACCCGTCGGTGAGCTGCTGGGCCGAGAGTGCGGCGAGCCGGTTCGGTGCTGTCATGGGGCGTCCTCCGGTCGGGCTGCCGCCCCAGGGCGGGGCGGGGGCGGATGGAGACGGGCGGTCCGGCGGGGCCGGGCGCCGGGGGAGCGGACGGGCCCGGATCAGCGCACCGGGACGTAGCCGAGCCGCTTGTCGACGACGTTGTGCAGTGGTTCACCGGCCGCCCAGCGGTCGAAGTTGTCCGCGAACTGCTCGGCCAGCGCATCCCGCCAGCCCAGCGTGTCGCCGCTCATGTGCGGCGAGACGATCAGGCCCGGCGCGTCCCACAGCGGACTGCCGGACGGCAGCGGCTCCTGCTGGAAGACGTCGAGCGCGGCGGCCGCGAGATGCCCGGAGCGCAGCGCCTCGACGAGCGCGTCCTCGTCGACGAGCGGTCCCCGGCCGACGTTGACGAAGTGGGCCCCGGGACGCATCGCGGCGAACGTCTCCGGGCCGAACAGGCCGCGCGTCGCATCGGTCAGCGGCGCCGCGCAGACGACCCAGTCGGCGCCGCCCAGCAGCGGGCGCAGCGCCTCGGACGCCCGCACCGTGCCGAACTGCGCATCGCCGGTGCGCTCCCGGCGGCCCACCAGATCGACGGTGACACCCAGTGCCTTGAGGGTGGTGCCGACGGCCCGTCCGATGGGGCCCGAGCCGACCACCACGGCGTGTGTCCCGGCGAGCCGCCGGGTGTCGCGGTGCCGCCAGCGCCGCTGCCGCTGCCACTCCCAACTCCCGTGGAAATCCTTGGCCATGGCCAGGACGAGCCCGGCGACGTACTCCGCGATCGGCTGCTCGAAGACGCCGCGCGCGTTGGTCACCAGCGTGTCGTCGGCGACCAGCGCCGGGCACAGCAGCCGGTCCACCCCGGCGCTCGCGGTGTGCACCCACCCGGGCCGCGGCCCCCGGGCCGGCCATGCGTCGCGGATCGCGTCGGAGGTGAAGTCCCAGGCCAGCAGCACATCGGCGGTGGGCAGCCGGTCGGCGAGCGTGGCCGCGTCGGCGTGCACCACCCGGGCCCGGCCGGCGAGCCGGTCCAGCTTCGGCGGCGGGTCGGAACCCAGGACGAGGACGGTGCTTTCGGACATGGGCCAGAACCGTTCTGAGACGTGTACCGGGCGAGGGCGGAGGAGGCGGGGGAGCAGCCCCACGGGAAGGCTACGGCGGCGAGGGCGGGACGGCGGGACGGCGGCGACGGACCGGTGAGCAACGGGAGAGGGCCGGGGAGGTGACGGACAACAAGAGGCCGACAAATGTCGGAGATGTGAGGATTGACCACGCTAAGAAGTCGTATCTACCGTGTCAACAACGGCACTGTTCCGACGTCCCGGCTCGTACCGGCTGCTCCATCCCCCTCTGGCCACCGTTTGGCCACTGCCCTTCGTGTCTCCTAGGGGCTTACATGGACGTCTCCTTTCTCGGTGGCCCTCAGCCCCAGCTCGGCCTGGGCGTCGTCGCACCGTTCGACTTCGCCCTCGACCGCGAGCTGTGGCGCTGGGTACCGGACGATGTGTCCCTCCACCTCACCCGTACCCCGTTCGTACCCGTCGAGGTGAGCCTCGACCTGGCCCGTATGGTCAGCGAACACGAAACGCTGCGCGCCGCCGTCGAGGCGCTGAGCGCGGTCTCCCCGCAGGCCATCGCCTACGCCTGTACGTCCGGAAGCTTCGTCGGCGGGCTCGCGGGCGAGCGGGCGATGACGGCCGCGATGGTCCAGGCGGGGGCGGTTCTCTCCCTCACCACCTCGGGCGCGCTCATCGAGGCGCTGCGGGAGCTGGACGCCTGGCACATCGCCGTGGTCACGCCGTACACGCGGTCGGTCACCGACTCCCTGGAGGCGTTTCTCGGCGAGGCGGGCATCACGGTCACCGGGCGCGCCTATCTCGGCCTGACCCGGCACATCTGGCAGGTTCCCTACCGCGATGTTGTCGCGATGGCCCGCACCGCCGTGGCCGACGGCACCGACGCGCTCTTCATCAGCTGTACGAACCTGCCGACGTACGACGCCATCCCGCAGCTGGAGGCGGAGCTGCGGATGCCGGTGGTCTCGGCCAACCAGGTCACGCTGTGGGCCGCGCTGCGGGCGATCGGCGTCCGGGCGGTCGGGCCGTACCAGGCGCTGCTGGACCCGGTGGCCCGCGCCGGTCCCGCCGGGATGACCCCCGCCC
>NZ_VKJP01000472.1 GCF_007280575.1 Streptomyces benahoarensis | reverse complement strand
GGGCGAGGTGGTGCCGGGGCCGCCCTGGGAGGGGACGCCGCCCTGGGGCGGCATGGCGCCCGTCATCACCGGGCCGCCGGACTGCGGGGCCCCGGACTGCGGGGACTGCTGGTGGGGCGCGGACGCGGTGGGTCCGGCGGTGTCCGGCGCCTGCTGGGTGGGCGGCGGCAGGGTCGCCGAACCGGCGGACTGGGTGGTGACGGTGGTGTCGTCGGGGTCGTGCACGGTCGGCATCGGGTTGCCGGGGGCCGGGTCGCGCTGCTGCACCGGGGGCGCGGACGGCGTGTGGTGGATCGGGGTGCCCTGGGACGGCGCGCCCATGTGCGGCACGGACGGACGCCCGGCACCGGCCCCCGAGCCGCTGCCGGAGTCGCCGGAGGAATCGTGGCTCCCGGACGGACCGCCGTCGGCCACGGGCGGGTTGCCGCCCAGGGGCTCGGGGCCCGGCGAGGACGGCGCGGGCGACGGCTCGGGCACCGGCGACGGCTCGGGCCGTACCGCGTCCGGGGTGTTGTCGTGTGCGGGTTGGGTGCTGACAGGGTCGGGGCCGAGGTCGGGGCGCGTCGCGTTGTCGTGCGCGGGCTGCGTGCTGACCGGGTCCGGGCCGGTCGTGCCGTACGGGCTGTCGTTGCCGCCCTGGTAGCCGTCGTCGAACGGGGACCGCTGCTCCGGGGGCGGCAGCGGCTGGGTCGGCGGGAGGCGGTGCGCCGGGTCCGTGGTGGGGGAGTCGGGCGAGGCGGGGTCGGTGCGCGGGTCACCCGTGTCGCCCAGGGTGGTGTCCCGGTCGCCGCCCACGTTGTCCGACGCGCGCGGGGAGTGCGTGGCGGGTCCGTCGCCCGTGTCACCGCGGTCGCCCGGGCCGTCACCGGTGTCGCTGCGGTCGCCTCCGTCGGGACCGTCGCCGCCCTCGGAACGCGAACCGGGAGCGTCGCCGCCCTCGGGCCCGCTGCCCTCGGGCCCGCTGCCCTCGGACCCGTCGCCACCGCGGTCGCCCGGCCCGTCGCCACCGCGGTCGCCCGGGCCGTCACCGCCGTGTTCGCCCGAGCCGCCGTCGCCGTCGCTGCCGTGGCCGGCGGCGGAGTCCAGGCCGCCGTGGGCGTGGTGCCCGGCCCGGCCGGCGGCGCCGTCGCGCAGGCTCTCGCCGAGCGTCTCGCCGGTGTTCTCCAGGGCGTCCTTGCCTGCCGCGTACCCCTCCTTCGCGGTGCGGCTGAGGTTGTAGCCGTTCTGCGCGCCGAAGTTCTGGTTGACGGTCTGCGCGATGAGGTCGGAAGCCATCGCCTCCAGCGCCGAGATGACCGGCTCCTTGGCCGCCTCAAGAATGGCGTCCAGCAGCTGCTTGGCGACCTCCTTGAGGAGGCGGCGGACCATCTCACGCGTGGCCAGCGTCGCCGCCGCACCGCCGATCTCCGACAGGCCGAGCGTGAACGGTGCCGCCACCTGTGCCGCGATGATCTCCGCCGCCAGAATCGCCAACTGGACGATGACGGCCACCTTCATGCCGATGACCAGCATGGCCGCGGCTTCCAGCGTGAAGGCGATCACCTCGGCGGCCTGCGCCGCGTCGTCGAGGTACCCCGAGCCGCCGGAGAACTTGTCCCACTCCTTCCGGAAGCCGTCGATGGCGTCTCCGGAGTTCTCCGACAGGACGTTCCCGGCGTACGACGTGCCCTGCGCCGCGTGCCCCTGGACCTCCGACGCGAAGGTGCGCCACACCTGGGCGCACTCCATGAGCTTGTCCTCATCCGCGTGCGGCCAGTTGAAGCCGAGCATGTCCAGGACCCACTCCAGCGGATCCGGCAGCATGACAGACAAGATGAAGCTCCCCCGTGAGATGACGCTGCATGGTGCGTGGGCGGAAGGCGGGTGGTGACCTGCCGTCCGGTGGGTGCCCGCGGTGCGGCGCCGACGTGATCAGGGCTCGGGAAACCGGGCCCCGGTGTGCGGAATCAGTGGCCGGGCGCGGGCGGGAAGGACGACAGGTCAGACCGGCTTCATGCTGCTGGAGGAGGCCGTCGGGTCCTGCCAGCCCTGCTTGTTCGCGACCTTCTGCTTGATCAGCGTGTCGTTGAAGTCCTCGTTCTCGGCATGGTTCTTGGACATCTCCTGCAGCGCCTTGCCGATCTTCTGGAACTGCGCGGACAGATGCCCCATCGACTCGTACATGCCGTCGCGGACGCCCTCGTAGACGACGCCGAACTTCTCGCCGATGTCGTCGTCGCCCCAGGGCGGGGCGCCGGCCATGCTGTCGAGCGTCGTCAGACCGCCGACGAATTGCTGCCCGAACGACTTCTCCGGCGGGGCGCCGCCGCCCGGCTTCGCCGTGGCGGGCGGTCCGGCACCCAGTGCGCTCAGGCCGTCCATCAGCCGTGTGACCGACGCGGAGAAGTCCTCGCCGAGCTGGTTGAAGTTGGTGCCCTGGGCCTTCAGGCCCTCGGTATTGACCTGGAAGCTGCTCGATCCGGCCACGACGTCCCCCGACTCCGTAACGGTTGTCCCATGACACTTTCAAGACGGAGTGTAGTCAGGGGCACTGACAAGAGAACAGGTGATGCGGGCCACGCGCTGTCCCGGCGGCGGTGAGCGGGCGCGCCGGCGGGCAGGAGCGGCCCGCCGGCGCCCGTTGCGCGGGAGGTCAGCCGGGCCGGTTGGCGCGGAGACGGTGGTAGAGCTTGACGGCTTCCGGCGGCGGGAAGTTGGGCAGGAAGGTCACCTCACCGTCCTCCTTGGCGATCACGACGTTGCTGCCGCCGGGCTGCGCCGGGGGAGCGCTCGGGTCCTCCGGGAGTGGCCAGCCCGCGTGGATGAGGTAGCCCTCGTCGAATTCGTGGACGAACAGGCCGGTGGGGCCACCGGGCGAGCCGACCGGCGGGAAGTGGTTCCGCCCGATCTCCAGCGCCTCGTCCGCGCTGTGCGGCACCGGTCCGCCCGTGGTCTGCGCCTCCGGTGGAAGCGGCGGCGGCGGCGGGGGCAGGGCGGAACCGCCGACCGGCGTGCCGGGGTCAGTCATGGATGCTCCTCGTTCGGTGCGCTGCGGATGAGGACGGTCAAGGTAACCCACGCGGCCGAGGGCCGATCGGTTTCGCCGGAGGACCCGGGACGGGCGGACGTGCCGGGCAGCCGATGACCCGCCGCAACGTAGCCGCGTGGCCCCTCCCTTGACGGAACGGTAAGTGGCCTGCGTGTGCACGCCGTTCGCACCTACACTGCGCGGCGAAACGCGGGCCACCACCGGCGAGACGACAGGGAGACGCAGTGGAGCGCATCGGGATCATCGGCGTGGGCGAGATCGGCCGGGCCATCGTGGACGGCCTGTGCGACGGCGTCGAGGAGCCACCGGAGATCTACCTCTCGCCTCGCGGCGCCCGTACGTCCGCGGAGCTGTCCCAGCGGTATCCGAATGTGCAGGTGTGCGCTGACAACCAGGACGTGGTGAACCACTCCGACGTGGTGATCATCGCTGTCCGCCCGGTGGGCCACGCCGAGGCGCTCGCCGGGCTCCGGATCGGCAGCGACCGTACCGTGGTCAGCGTGATCGCCGGTGTCGCCCTCAGCGAACTGCGCCGGACGCTCGGCACCGGCGCTCCCCTGGTGCGTGCCATCCCGCTGCCCGCCGCGCGCGAGCGCCGGTCCGTCACCGTCACCCACCCCTCC
>NZ_VKJP01000471.1 GCF_007280575.1 Streptomyces benahoarensis | reverse complement strand
GGGGGGGCCGGGCGACCGCGGCCGGTGCGTGCGGTGGGCCGCGCGCCCCCGGGGCGGACGCCCGGAGCGTCCCGCATGCCCGGAGCCGCCCCCGCCGGAACGTCGCGTCCGGGGCCTCCCGCCCCCGGACGTTTGACGGCTCCCGTCAATTGGATGGCCACGGGGCGGGGGCGCTCAGTAGCTTTCCGGTCGGTGGCGGCGCCCGGTGGGGGCGTCGCCGTTCCGGTCGGGTGCCGTGCGCGGCGCCGTCATCCGTTCACCGTCGGGGGTACACGTCATGTCCGCAGCATCGCGGCTCACCAGGGCGCTGCCCGCGAGTTTTTCGGGTCTTCCGGCGCAGTTCTGGTGGCTGTGGACCAGCACCCTGGTCAACCGCCTCGGTGGCTTCGTCGCGACGTTCCTCGCCCTCTATCTGACCGTCGAGCGCGGCTACTCCGCCTCGTACGCCGGGCTGGTCGGTGCGCTGTACGGGCTCGGCGGCGTGGTGGGGTCCCTCGGGGCGGGGGTGCTGACCGACCGGGCCGGGCGGCGGCCGACGATGCTGGTGTCGCAGCTGGCCACCGCCGTGTCGGTGGCGACGCTCGGCTTCATGACGCATCCGGTGGCCATCGCGGCGGTGGCGGCCGCCGTCGGCGCCGCCGCCAGCGCCTCGCGGCCCGCCGTCCAGGCGATGATGGCGGACATCGTCGCGCCCGAGGACCGCACCCGTGCCTTCGCGCTCAACTACTGGGCGATCAACATCGGCTTCGCCGTCTCCTCGACGGCCGCCGGACTGATCGCCGAACACGGCTATCTGACGCTGTTCCTCGGCGAGGCGACGCTCGTGCTGGTCTGCGCGCTGGTGGTGTTCCGCAAGCTGCCGGAGTCCCGCCCGCTGGTGGCGGAGCCGGGCGCGGAGGCGCGGGAGGCGCCCGCGCCGGTGTCCATGCTGACGGTGGCGCGCGACGGCCGCTTCATGACCGTCGTCAGCCTGAACCTCCTCCTCGCGCTCCTCTTCCAGCAGGCGTATGTGTCGCTGCCGGTGTCGATGGGCCGCGACGGGTTCGGCAGCGGCGACTTCGGGCTGGTCATCGCCGTCAACGGCGCGCTGATCGTGCTGCTCCAGATACCGGTCACCCGCTTCATCGAACACCGCAGCCCCGCGATGCTGCTGATCGGCTCCGCGCTGCTGGCCGGGTACGGCTTCGGGCTGACCGCGGTCGGCGGTTCGGTCGCGGTGTACGCGGTGACGGTCGCCGTCTGGACGCTCGGCGAGATCATCAACTCCCCCACACAGATGGGGCTGGTGGTCCGCCTCTCCCCCACCCATGCCCGCGGTCGCTACCAGGGCATGTACTCCCTGTCGTGGTCGGTCGCCTCGCTGACCGCGCCGCTGGTCGGCGGCACCGTCATCGACCGCTACGGTCCCGACCTCCTGTGGGCGGGCTGCGCCGTCGTCGGCACCGTCGCGGCGGTCGGCTACGCGCTGCTGCTGCGCCGTCTGCCGGGCACCGGCGCCTCACAGCCGCAGCGCACGCTGCGCGTCGTGAAGGTTGGGCGGGAAGACCGCGCCCGGATGTCCGTACAGCTCGGCGCGGGTGCGCAGCGGTCCGCTGAAGTCGGGGGTGTCGATCTGCCCGAACGGCCGGACCTCGCCGATCGCGACGGTCGCGCTGTACGGGGCGATGTCGTCGAGCCGTACGCAACCGGCGCGGTGGTTGGTGACGGTGATGTTCCAGTGGGTGAAGCGGGCGCCGTAGAGCGGCCCGGCGCTGCCGTCGCCGCCGTGGGCGCCGTCGTTGGTGACGGTGATGGCCGTACGGACGTTGGCGAACGGAAGCCCGCGGTGGGTGTCGAAGGTGCCCATCGCCATCCGGCCCCGTGACCAGACGTTGTGGCTGGACAGCCCCTCGACGTTGATGCCGTGCAGCTGGGTCCCGGGCGGCGCCGGGACGGTACGGCGGTCGAGGGTGAAGTCCTCGACGAGGTTGTCGTGCGAGCCCTCGCGGCAGCAGTACGGGTGGTGGCTGCCGCGCCCGGAGACGCGGGTGCGGCGCAGTGTGCACGCCTTGGCGGCGACGAGCAGGAAGCCGTTGTCGGCGTGGCGGACGTGGACGTCGTCGACCCAGCAGTCCCAGGCGCACTGGAGAGCGACGCCGTTGTAGCCCTTGTCGAGGAGGTGCGGGGACTGCGGGGTTTCGGTCATCTCCAGGGTGAGCGCCTCGACTCCGGCGCCGGTCAGCGGCGTGACGTGGGTGGTGAGGCGGGGGTGGAAGGCGGGTCGGGCGTCGAGCGGCAGCGGACGGTCGAGGGTGATGCGGCGGTGTCGGGGTTCGACGGCGGTGACCCGGCAGGGCCACTCGTAGGGGACGTACGAGGTGAGCTTGGTCTTGTCGTCCCAGGAGTACACGGCGGCGCCCGGAATGTCGCCGCTCATATGGCGCAGCAGGGTGTGGTCGGCGTCGTCGGAGAGCTGGAGGAGGACGCGGGCGCCGGGGCGCAGCGCGGTGGTGTCGGCGACGGTGACGGTACGGTCGCCGCGGCGGGCGGGGCGGACGGCGGTGAGCGTGCGCCAGGCGTCGCGGCGGTTGCCGGTCCAGCCCTCGAACGGCCGGTCCCGGGCCTTGATCGCGTCGGTCAGCGACTCCCAACGGGCCTGCGGACAGAGCCAGATGAGGCCGCCCGCCCAGGACCAGCTGGACTTGTCGCCGCCGTACCGGCTGCCGTACGGCCCGATGAGGTCGGTGAGGCTGCGGGTGGCGTGCAGCGTGGTGTGGCCGCTGCCCGCGCCGCGCAGGACGACACGGTCGTGCCCGATCCGGACGATGCCGTCGATGCGGTACGTGCCCGGCGGGACGTACACGGTGCCGCCGCCGCGCCGCCCGGCGTCCCGTAGCGCGCGGTTGAGGGCGGGCGCGGCGTCGGCGGAACCGTCGGGCCGGGCACCGTAATCCCGGACGACGTCGGCCACTACGGGACGCCGGGGCAGATCCGCGCCGCCGCGGTATCCGGCCCGTCCCACGTAGGGGATCTGCGGGTGGGTGAAGGGGGTACGGGTGAACTCCCGCCAGAGAGCGGCCGTGCGGCCCCGGGCATGCGCCGGGACCGGCTCACCCGGGACCGGCTCACCCGGGGACGGCGGCCGACCGGGGGTGGTGCCGGTCCGGGGTGCGGCGCTCGCGGTGCCGGATGGCAGGGCCGCCGCCGCGGCGACGCCGATCGCGCTGCCGAGCAGCCCTCTCCTGGTGGTCTCCATCCGTCCCGACCTCCCACGTATACGTATGTGACCGTTGTTCAGGTAGCAGACGGCGTGAGGATGCCACGGGTCGCGGACGGGCGGAAGAGGGCCGGACCGGAGAGCCGTGGCGTTCGGGTCCGGCGGCGCGCTGTCGGGGTGGCCGCACCGCGGATACGGGTGTCAGCCCCCTCGCGCCGGGCCGAGCGGGTCAACGATGCTGAACACGGGGTCCGCGGCAGCGCGGCGGCCGCCCGGTGGAATCCGTAGGGAAGGCGAGGGCGCCGCACCGGACGGGGCCTCGCGCGCGATGCGGCGAGGTGCGGCACCGGGCGCCGGAACGGCCGTGCACGGAGGCGGAGGGAGCGGTACGGATGGATGCGGCGGAGCAGCGGGTGATCCGGCGGGCGGCGACGGTGGCCGCCTCGGTGATGACGGTCAGCCTGATCGTGGGGGTGGCGTGGGGGACGGG
>NZ_VKJP01000470.1 GCF_007280575.1 Streptomyces benahoarensis | reverse complement strand
CCCCCGCCGCCCCCTCCTGGCCGCGCAGCTACGCGCTGCCCGGGGACGTCGGCGTGATGTCGGGGCGGACGGTCACCAACCACGCCGGGATCTTCTGCGCCGACCGGCTGGACATCGGGACCCGCTTCCTCCTCGGCCACCTCCCCCCGCGGCGGGGCGCCGAACGCGTCGTCGACCTGGGCTGCGGCAACGGCGTCGTCGGCACCGCGATGGCGCTGGCCAACCCGGAGGCGGAGACCGTCTTCGTCGACGAGTCGTTCTCCGCCGTGGCCTCCGCGCGCGCCACCTTCGCGGCGAACGCGCCGGACGGGGCGCGGGCAGAGTTCACCGTCGGCGACGCGCTGACGGGACTGCCGCCCGGCTCGGTGGACCTCGTGGTGAACAATCCGCCGTTCCACACCCACCGTGCGACCTCCGATGCGACGGCCCGGCGGATGTTCGGCGGTGCGCGCGCCGTGCTGCGGCCCGGTGGTGAGCTGTGGGTCGTCGGCAACCGCCACCTCGGCTACCACGTCCGGCTGCGGCGGCTCTTCGGCAACTGCGAGGTCGTCGCCTCCGACCCGAAGTTCGTCCTGCTGCGGGCCGTCCGCCGCTGACCCCTGGGGCGTGTCTTTCCGGTCTTCGTGCGTCACAGGCCCACGAAGACCGGGAAGACACGCCCCAGGGGCCGCCCCGTAGGGTGCGGCCATGGGGAACTCGGGCCGTCCGGCGGCACGTTCGGGGCGGGAGACGCCCGACCACCGGAGCGCCGCGCGCTATCTGCTGTGGCTGACGCGTCGCCAGCTGCCCCGGGTGGCGGCGGGTGCCACCTTCGGCACGCTGTGGATGACGGGGCTGATGATGCCGCCGTATCTGCTCTCCCGCGCCCTCGACGACGGGCTGGTGCCGGGTCGCCGGGGGCCGCTGCTCGGCTGGACGGCGGCGCTGCTGGCCATGGGCGCGCTCAACGCCGCCCTCGCCATCGCCCGCCACCGCACCATGACCCGGGTACGGATGGACGCGACGTTCCGCACGGTGCGGGTCGTCGTCGACCAGACGCTGCGGCTGGGGGCGTCGCTGCCCCACCGGGTGACGGCGGGCGAGGTGGTCACCATCGGCATCGGGGACGTCGGGGTGATCAGCCAGACGCTGACGCTGACCGGCCCGGGGGTGGGCGCGGTCATCGCGTACGGGGTGGTGGCGGCGCTGCTGCTGGCGGTCGACCCGGCGCTCGCCGCGCTGGTGTTGCTGGGGGTTCCGGCGCTGGCGGTGCTGGTGGGGCCGTTGCTGAGGCGGCTGGAGGGCGCCGAGGCGCGCTACCGGGAGCGGCAGAGCGGGCTGGCCGACCGGCTGGCGGATCTGGTCGGCGGGGTGCGGGTGCTCGGCGGGCTGGGCGGCAAGGAGGTGTTCGCGGCGCGGTACCGGCGGGAGTCGGCGGCGCTGCTCGCCGAGGGGTACCGCGTCGGCGCGCACGCCAGCTGGATCCAGGCGCTGGGCGTGGGGCTCCCGGCGCTGTTCCTCGCCGCCGTCACCTGGCTCGCGGCCCGGATGGCCGCCGACGGGGCCCTCTCCGTAGGCGAGTTGGTCGCGGTGTACGGCTACACGGCGGCGCTGGCGGCGCCGGTGTCGTTCCTCATCGAGGCGGGGTACGACGTGACCCGGGGGCTGGTCGCCGCCCGCCGGGTGGTGCGGTTCCTGGACCTGGCACCCGACGCGCGGGGCGGCGGCAGCGACGGGGGCGACGGGCCGCCGGTGCCGTCCGTGCTGCGGGATCCGGTCTCCGGCGTCGAGGTGGTGCCCGGGACGCTGACGGTGCTGGCCGGGGCGCGGCCCGAGGAGTCCGCCGCGGTGGTCGACCGGCTGGGCGGCGTCGCCGGGACCGCCGCGACCTGGGGCGCGGTGCGGCTGGACGCGGTGCGGCTGGACGCGGTGGACGTGGCGCGGCTGCGGGAACGGGTCCTGGTCGCGGACAACGAGGCGGCGCTGTTCGCGGGCACGGTGCGCGAGGCCGTTTCGGGGCGCCGGGCGCGCCCGGCGGACGCGGTGGCCCGGGCGCTGCACACGGCGGTGGCGGAGGACATCGTGCGGGCGCTGCCCGGTGGCCTGGACGCGCGGCTGGACGCGGACGGAAGCAACCTCTCCGGCGGGCAGCGGCAGCGGCTGCGCCTGGTCCGGGCGCTGCTGGCGGATCCGGAGGTGCTGCTCGCCGTGGAGCCGACGTCGGCGGTCGACGCGCACACCGAGGCGGCGGTCGCGGCCCGGCTGCACACCGCCCGGGCGGGCCGTACGACCGTCATCGCCGCCACCTCACCGTTGGTGCTGGACCGGGCGGATGTCGTGTACCACCTGTCCGGCGGGCGGGTGGCGGCGGTCGGCACCCATCGCGAACTGCTCGCCTCCGCCCCGGAGTACCGCGCGCTGGTGGTGCGGGGCGCGGACGACGAACCCCCTGCCGGGCCCGGGGCCGTCCCGGACGCCCCGGATGTGCCGTACGCCCCGGATGCCCCCGGAGGCGATCTGCCCGCGCGCCGCGCCCCCGTGGACGAGGTACCCGGGCAGCCCGTCCCCGTCGCCGAGGAGACACCGTGACGGAGAAAGGCGCCGTGGCAGAAGAGGCCGCCGTAACGGAGGAGACCGCCGCAACGGCCCCAGCGACACCGGACGCCACACCACCACCGGACGCCGCCCTCCCGGTCGCCTCCCCCCGGGAAACCCGGCGCGCGGCCGGCCGGCTGATCCGGCGCGACGGCCGCGCCTTCGCGCTGATGCTCGTGCTCAACGCGCTCGCCGCGGGCGCGGGGCTGGCCGGTCCGTGGCTGCTGGGCCGGATCGTCGACACCGTACGGAGCGGCGGTGGCGCCGCCGCGGTGGACCGGCTGACGCTGCTCATCGTGGTCGGTACGGTGCTCCAGCTGCTGCTGGGCCGCTCCGCGCGCTACGTCGGGCACCGCTTCGGCGAACGGGCCCTGGCCCGGGTCCGGGAGGGGTTCGTCGACCGGGCGCTGGCGCTGCCCCCGGCGGTGGTGGAGCGGGCCGGTACCGGGGATCTGACGGCGCGTGGCACGGCGGATGTGGCGTCGGTCGCCGGGACGCTGCGCGATGCGGCACCGGAGGTGTCGGTCGCGGTGGTCCAGGCGCTGTTCCTGCTGGGCGCCGTGGTGGTGCTCCATCCGCTGCTCGGGGCATGTGCACTGGGGCTGGCCGGGTGCGGGTTCGCGGTGCGCTGGTATCTGCGGCGGGCGCGGGCCGCGTATCTCGACGAGGGCGCGGCCCAGTCCGAGCTGGCCGGGCTGCTCGCGGCGACCGCTGCCGGTGCCCGGACCGTCGACCTGCTCGGTCTGGAGGAGAGCCGCGCGGCGGCGGCCCGGCGGGCGATCGAACGGTGCCGCCGCACCCGGCTGCGCACGCTGTTCCTGCGTAGCGTGCTCTTCCCGGTGGTGGACTTCTCGTACACGGTCCCGGTGGCCGCCGCGCTGACGGCGGGCGGGGCGCTTCACGACGCGGGCGTGGTGAGCCTGGGCGCGGTGGTGTCGGCGGCGGTGCTGCTGGGCCAGTTGTCGGCCCCGCTGGACACGCTGCTGTTCCGTACGGAGCAACTCCAGGCCGGTGCCGCGGCGTTCGCCCGGGTGGCGGGCGTGGGGACGGAGGCGGTCGGGCCCGGCGGGCACGCGGAGGCGGGCACCCCCGGAGCAGACGGGAAACCGGCCGCCCCCGAAGCGGCAT
>NZ_VKJP01000046.1 GCF_007280575.1 Streptomyces benahoarensis | reverse complement strand
TTTCATGAGCGTCTCGTGGGCTCGGAGATGTGTATAAGAGCCACGTATGCGTCGAGCGTTGGGTCGCCGTCTGCGGCGGTGTCCGCGCCTGGGCGCTGGCCCATCCGCACGAGTACGCCCTGATCTACGGCACCCCCGTCCCCGGCTACCACGCCCCGCGGACGACGGCGGCGCCCGCCGGACGGGTCGCCCGCGCACTGACCGCCGTGGTCTGCGACGCCCATGCCGCCGGCGCGCTCCGCGAGCCCCCCGGTCCGCTGCCCGATGCGCTCGCGGACGAGGCGCGCACCCTCATGACGGAGCTGGACATCGACCTGCCCGCCCCCGTTGTGGCAGCCCTGGTCGCGACCTGGGCCCAACTCTTCGGTCTGATCAGCTTCGAGCTGTTCGGCCAGTTCAACCGGGTTGTCGAGGACCGCGATGCCTTTTTCGCGCATACGGTCCGGCGGCTTGCGGGAGGGGTGGGGCTCAGCGCCGACCCGGTCGGCTCTGCTTGATCCGGAGGCTCGGCCTTCCGGCCCGGCTGTGTGGTGCCTGGCCCGACGATCCGTACTCGGCTCGGCTCGTACGGCTACCGGTGTGCCCCGGGCGGCGCTGCTCCTCGCACGCGGCGTGTGGGGGCGCGGCCGGTTCCCTCCCGGAGGGTGCGGTCGGGTGATGGCGGCCGCTGACTCTCACTCCATGGCGGTGCGTACGACGGCCGGTGGCCCCTCGGGTGCCGCTGTCAGGGGGGCGGGGGCGACAGTCCGACGCTGGACCCACACGTCACCACGGCCGACGAGCGCCGCCCCTCGCCCCCGCTGCCCCTCCGTCAGATGCCGCCATGCTCCTCCCAGAGCCGCACAAGCGCCTCGTCGCCCTTCACCGTCAGGCCGTTCCACGGGGCGCGGTTCCACAGGGTGAGATAGAGCGCTTCGGCGGGCCCCTCGATGCTCAGGTCGGCGGGGTCGTCCGCCCCCGCGCCGCCGGGCTTCCCGGAGGTCCGCAGGGTGCGCGCCGGTGCCTCGGACAGGTGGACCGTCCACTCCGCGTCGGCCGCATCCGTCGCCCGTACCCGCAGGGTCTTCGGCTTCGTGGTGCGCACCCGGCTGCGCTTCTGGCTGTGGATCCCGGTCAGTATCTCGTCGATGCCGTCGGCGGCGAAGGCGGGCGGCAGCGGTGTGAGCGTGGCGCCGAGGGCCTGTTGGGCGTCGGCACGGTGGATGGCCGTCTCGTGCGCCTGCCGCCGGGCCCAGAAGGCGAGCGGCGACGGGGCGGGCAGGAAGGCCCATGCGGCGAGGGAAGGCGGTGCCTCGTGCAGCGCCACCACCAAGCGGTGATGGCCCTCCCGCAGCCACGGCACCAGCTCCTGATCGGCGAGATCGGGAGCGGCGTCCGGCGTCGAGGGTTGCTCCAGCCCCTCGGTCACATACCGCGCGGCCCAGTGGTGCACCCGGCCCACGTGGGCGACCAGATCGCGCATCCGCCACTCCGGACACGCCGGAATCGGGGCGTCGGGCCCGGCCTCCTCCGCGGCGGCGGCCAGCAGCGCTCCGTCCAGCCGCAGTGCTTCGACGAATTCGGTGATCTCCATGCCCCCGAGTCTGCCAGCCACCACTGACAACGAAGCCCGACGCCCCTGCTCACCCGCCCGCGATCCCTCGCCCACAGCTGGTCTCGGCGCCCGTCTCCGCCCACCCCGTCCGCGTCAACACCCGTATCCGTACGTGTGATGTCCTGGTTCGCAGGCGTCACCGGCCCCCCAGAGGCGGTGCGTTGACGAGCCTGGCAGGTCCTTGACGAGACCTGACGAGCGTTGACGGGTCCGTCCGGTCGACCCCGGTAGCATCACCCACTCCACTGGCGTCTTCGACGGCGCGGCCCCCGGGAGTCGCGCGCATGCGAGGAGAGAGCGCCACGGGATTCGCCGCAGGAATCCCCACCGCTTTTTGTTCCGGCACGATACAAAGCCAGAATGGGAACGTGACCCAGACTCGGACAACCAGGCTGGAGCGGGGCCGTGCCTCCCTCGGACCCGCACTGGAGCTCGTACACACCGGACGCGCCCCCACCCGCGCGGTCCTCACCTCGGAACTCGGCGTGACCCGCGCGACCGCCGGAGCCGTCGCGGCGGAGCTGGAAGCCCTCGGCCTGATCACCGTCGACTCCCGGCCGACCGCCTCCGCCGGTTCCCAAGGGAGGCCGTCCCACCGCCTGTTCGTCAACGAACGCGGCCCGGTGGTGCTCGCCGCGCAGATCCACGCCGACGGCTTCCGCGTCGCCCTGGTGGGGCTCGGCGGGCGCATCGTGGCCACCACCACCGGCAGCGGCACCATCCCCGCCGACCCGGCCCATGTCCTCGCCGAGGCGGTCGGCGCGGGCGCCGGGCTGCTGCGGGAGACCGGCCGCCGCTGCCTGGGGGCGGGCCTCGCCGTCCCGTCGGCCGTCGCCGAACCGGACGGCGAGGCGTTGAACCCGCTCCACCTCGCCTGGCCCGCCGGTGCCCCCGTACGGGAACTCTTCCAGCGCGCGCTCGCCGACGCCGCGATCCCGGGCGTCACCGAGGCGATCGGTTTCAGCGGCAACGACGTCAACCTCATGGCGCTCGCCGAACACCGGCACGGCGCCGGACGAGGCGCCCGCGACCTGCTGTGCGTCGCCTCCGGGCACCGGGGCGTCGGCGGCGCCCTGGTCCTCGACGGGCGCCTGCACAGCGGCAGTTCGGGGCTCGCCCTGGAGGTGGGCCACCTCACGGTGCACCCCGAGGGCGCCTCCTGCCACTGCGGCAGCCGGGGCTGCCTGGACGTCGAGGCCGACCCCTTGGCCTTCCTGAACGCGGCCGGACGCACCCCGGGCCCCGAGGGCTCGCTGCTCCACCAGGCCGCCGACCTGCTGCGCACCGCGTACGACGACCCCGCCGTACGCGCCGCGGCCGACCTGCTCATCGACCGCCTCGGCCTGGGCCTTGCCGGACTGGTGAACATCCTCAACCCGGACCGCATCATCCTCGGCGGGCTGCACCGCACCCTTCTGGAGACAGACCCGGAAAGGCTCCGCGCCGTCGTCGCCGACCGCAGCCTCTGGGGCCGCAGCGGCGGCGTACCGATCCTGCCCTGCGGCCTCGACCACAACAGCCTCGTCGGCGCGGCGGAACTCGCCTGGCAGCCGGTGCTGGACGACCCGCTGGTCGTGCAGGGGGAGCGGAGGGCGTAGGCGGTCACGGCCACTCCCGCCGGACCGGCGCGGTGGGGGAGTCACGCGGTGTCGGCCGAGGCCGCCGCGCCTGGCATGTGAGAGGGCCTGCGCGCATGTCAACCGCCTTCTTCGGAGCGGCGGTTGGCGGCGACCGGTCCGCGGCGTTGTCAGTGGCCCCGGTTACGTTGTGTGACATGGAGAACGAGCGAACGAACCAGTTCAATCAGCCGGGTCGGACGGACCACTCGCGCCTGCCGAATGAAGCGGGCAGGCCGGGCCGCCCGCACCCGTCGGGCGAAGCGGGCCGGTCGGATCGCCGGAGCCGCCACGTGGGCGCGGGCCCGCCGATTCCGCGGGGCGACGTTCCGGACCGCGCAGGGACATACCAGGGCGGACGCGTTCCCGTCACGCGGCCCGTCGCCGCCTGGCCGCCACCCGGGGGCCCGCCGCCGCTTCACCGTCGCCCGCCCGTAGGCTGCCGTCATGATTGCCGAAGCCCTGGCCCGCAGCCCTTACGTCAGCCTCGTCACGTACCGGCGCAGTGGCGCCCCGGTGGCGACCCCGGTGTGGGCCGTCGCCCAAGGCGACGAGCTGCTGGTGTGGACGCGGAGCGACAGCGGAAAGGTCAAACGGCTGCGCCGCGACGAGCGGGTGACGGTCACCCCGTGCGATGTGCGGGGCAACCTCACCGAGGGCGCGGACACCCTCGAAGGCACCGCCCGCCTCATGGAGGAGCCCGAGGGCCTGGCCCGGGTGCGACGCGCGATGGCCGGCAAGTACGGACTGCGCTTCCGCATCCTCGACACCGGAGGCGCCCTGCTCCGCCGGGGCAAGCGGCCGCACATGGGCATCGCCGTCACCTTCCCCCGCTGAGCCCCTGGCACGCCCGACCGCCGAGCGCGTTCCGCGCCCCCTCCCGGCCGTGCTCAGCCCTCGGCGGTCCGGCGCCCGCCGTCCTCCGATGGCCGGACGGCGGCGAACGCGCGGGCCGGATGCACGGTCAGCATCCGCATCACCAGCTCCGGCCCCCACACCTCCGCCGGCCAGGGACGTTGCCGCCGCAGCAGATGCGGATACCGGGCTCGTCGCTCACCGACCGGGCACCGGCCGTCGTGGTGTCACCGCCCAGCAGAAGTTGGGCGCCGTGCCCCGCGTCGGCGAGCGACCGGAGCGCGTCGGGCAGCCGCCGATCGGTGGCGTGGTGCGCCCGCGAGGGTCCGTCGAACGCCAGGAACGCGCCCGTCTCCGCGGCCCGGCGCAGCATGCCGGGATCGGGGAAGCGGTTGAGGTGCCCCGGAGCGCGTCCGGCGGGCGGCGCAGTGCGGCGCTGCAGGCCATGTCGCGGTCCTGTGCCATCCGGCCGATCGGGCCTCCACGCAGCACCTGCCGCTCGCGCAGCAGGTGGGCGGCGACCTTGTCGTAGGCCCTACCGGGTCCCGAAAGGCAGGCGTCGGCCGACGCCCGCAACTCCTCGGCGCTCCGCTCGACGGCGGCCAGTGCCAGGGCGGCCTTGCCGTCGAAGTGGTGGTACGTGCTGCCCCGCCCGACTCCGAGGGCCTGAAGTCCCGCCCCCAGGCCGGAAACCGTTCAGCCGACCCCCGCACCCCGTATCCGGGTGCGTGGGCCGGCTGCCGTCCAGGTGTGTTCCAGAAGGGTGCCGGTCCGGTGCGATGGACCTGGTACCGGCTCCTGCGGTGCGAGGGGGAGTGCGGGCAGCGTGAACCACACGATCTTCCCGGCGCCGTCCGGACGCACGCCCCAGCTCTCGCTGAGCGCGGCGATCAGGGCCAGGCCACGGCCGCAGGTCTCCCAGGTGTCGGCGGCCCGCAGCTGGGGGAATCGCGGATCGTGATCGTGCACGGCGACGGTCAACTGGTCGATGAGTACGCAGAGTTGGACGGTGCACTGCTTGCTGGGACGGGCGTGCCGGTGCACATTCGCGAGGAGTTCGGTGAGGCCGAGCGCGGCCGGATCCACGAGCGGATCGAGGTGCCAGTACCGCAGTTGGGCCGAGATGACGCGGCGCACCTGCCCGATACGGGCCGGGAGGGCCTGGAGCTCCACCGTGCAGTGTCTGCTGGGCTGCCTGATCACGACGCGACTCCCTGATGAGGCCGGGCGTCCCGCGGGGCGGGGCGAAGACCGAACCCGGCGACGCACACCGCAGCGTCATCGCCGGTGAACCCTCAGTGATACAGATCCAGGGTCGGTCCGGAGCGGCGCGCCCGCAACCGCAGCCCTGCCGCGCGGCCGCCGTCCGCACACGCCCCCGGCGTACGGAGAGCCCCGCGCGCCCCTTACGGGTCGACGCCTGCCGTCCCGTACATGCCGACGGCGACCGTGCCACGGCCGTTGCCCCGAACGGCGCAGCGGACACCTGAAGGTTCGGGCCCACCCAAGACAGGCCAGGTGAACGGCCCGGCCGGGAGCGGAGTCGTAACGGGCGAGCCGGTCGCTCGCGGTGTTCAGGTCCGCGGTGCGTGGGCCGCCTGTACCGCGTCGAGGAAGCGATCGGGTGCGCCCAGGGTCAGGGAATAGCGGTTGCCGTTCAGGCGGGCCAGGGCCCGGTCGCGGGCGGCGAAGAGGGGCTTGTGCACCTGGACCGCACGGAGCGGTGCGCTGTCGATCACCTTGCCGTAACTCGTCAGCAGCGCGAGCCTGCCGTCCCGGATCACGACCTGCCCGGCCCGGGTCAAGGACCGCAGTGATCGTTCGATGTGCACGCCGGTCGCGTTGAATTCGGGCTCGGCCATGCTGGCCACCTCCTCGCCATGGGCAGGTGCCCCTCACCGCCCCCTATGGGGGCAGTGTGCACGGCCTTCGCGTCGTGCACCAGTGCCCCCGGAGCCGGTCCGTGCGGACACCTGTCGCCCAGGCTCTCCTTGGGGCCTCCCAAAGGTACGTTTATGCAGGTGAGAAGCGTACGCGAGGTGGTTATAGTCGAATTCGGCCCGCCTCTTCGTACGGGCTCACAACCCTTGAGGAGCGCTCCGGTGAGCACCGCACAGCAGCCGCACACCCCGCACCGCGCCGGCGCCGACGGTGCACCGCAGGCGGCCGTCCACGCCCCGATGCCGACCGTCGACGTCGACCGCACCGATCCGGACTATCGCAGCTGGCTGAAGGAAGCCGTCCGCAAGGTCCAGGCGGACGCCAACCGCACCGCCGACACCCATCTGCTGCGCTTCCCGCTCCCCGAGGAGTGGGGCATCGACCTCTACCTCAAGGACGAGTCGACCCACCCCACCGGCAGCCTCAAGCACCGCCTCGCCCGCTCCCTCTTCCTCTACGGACTGTGCAACGGCTGGATCCGGCCGGGCAAGCCCGTCATCGAAGCCTCCAGCGGCTCCACCGCCGTCTCCGAGGCGTACTTCGCGTCGCTGATCGGGGTGCCGTTCATCGCGGTGATGCCCGCGACCACCAGCAGCGAGAAGACCCGGCTGATCGAATTCCACGGCGGCACCTGCCACCTCGTCCAGGACCCGCGCACCGTCTACGAGGTTTCCGCGCAGCTCGCGGCGGAGTCCGGCGGCCACTACATGGACCAGTTCACCTACGCCGAACGGGCGACGGACTGGCGCGGCAACAACAACATCGCCGAGTCGATCTACGAGCAGCTGCGCCTGGAACGCTATCCGGAACCGGCCTGGATCGTCGCGACCGCGGGCACCGGCGGCACCTCCGCGACCATCGCCCGCTACGTCCACTACATGCAGTACGACACCCGCATCTGCGTCCCCGACCCGGAGAACTCCTGTTTCTTGGACGGCTGGCTCACCGGCGATGCCGGAACGCGCTGCGCGACCCCTTCCCGGATCGAAGGTGTCGGCCGCCCCCGGATGGAACCGAGCTTCGTGCCCGGCGCGATCGACCGGATGATGAAGGTCCCCGACGCCGCCAGCATCGCCGCCGTACGCGCCCTGGAATCGGCCATCGGCCGCAAGGCGGGCGGCTCGACCGGTACCGGGCTGTGGAGCGCCCTGAGGATCGTCGGCGAGATGCACGCCGCCGGGCGGACCGGCTCCGTCGTCACCCTGCTCTGCGACCCGGGCGACCGCTACCTCGACAAGTACTACTCGGACGACTGGCTGGCCGCCCAGGGCCTGGACATCGCGCCGTACGCCCGTGCCCTCGACACCTTCCTGAGCACGGGTGTCTGGCCCGAGTGAGCACCGCATCCGGTTCCGGTCCGGCCGGGGTCAGCTGTCGCTGTTCGCCATGGCCAGTCGGCGGTCGAGCGCCCGCGCCGACACCCGGAAGGCCCGGCCCAGGCCCGGCCGTGCCAGCAGCAGGGCGAGGCGCAGCGGCCCCGGACCGTCGGCCGCGAACGTCCACCGCAGCCGGGTGCCGCCGCCGTCCGGGGTGAGCCGCCACTCCTCCAACAGGGCCCGGATCCCTGGGGCGTTGGTGCGGTCCACACGGTAGGCGTACAGCGCCTCGGGTTGTGCGGTCAGCACGGTTTCGAGGAAACGGGTGCCGCCCGTCAGCCGTACGTCCCGGCCCGCGCCCCCGTCCGTCGGCACGGCCCGCGCGACCCCGGTGAACCAGCGCGCCCAGCCTTCGATGTCCTCCGCCAGCGCCGCGTACACCGTCGCGGGCGGCGCACCGAGCCGGGCGGAGAAGGCCAGCCGCAGCGGCGCGGACCGGGCGAAGTCCAGTTCTACGGGGCGGAGCCGACGCATGGAGCAACCCCCAACGGGTGGAGCGGTACGGGCTTCGCGGACACCACGGGCGCCCACGAAGCCCCGGCCCTCGGGTGGACCGGCGCCGCGGATCCTAGAGTGCCCGCCCGCAGATGTCTGCGGTGCCGCGTGCCTGGGTACCCCGTACTCCTGCCTACGCGGAACGCGTGGCCCCTGTCAGCGTCCGGCCGGACGTCAACCGGACGTCGCGCCTCCTACCCCTCGGAGTCCTGCCATGGCTCGCCCGCCACCACCAGCTCCGGCGGCAGTTCGGCGAAGCGTTCCCGTGCCTCGGGGGAGAGGCCACTGTCGGTCACCAGTACATCGACCTCTTCCAGTGTCGCGAACGAACTCAGTGCCACCGTGCCCCACTTGGTGTGGTCGGCGACCACCACGACCCGCCGCGCCGAGCGCATGAAGTGCCGGTTGGTCTCCGCCTCCGCGAGATTCGGGGTGGACAGCCCCGCCTCCACCGATATGCCGTGCACCCCGAGGAAGAGCACATCGAAGTGGAGGGAGCGGATCGCGGCATCGGCGACTGGCCCGACCAGCGTGTCCGACGGGGTGCGCACCCCGCCCGTCAGCACCACCGTCGCTGCACCGGCCCGTGGCCCCGCGCCGCCGCTCGCCGTCGCCCGCTGCGCGGTGTAGAAGACATCGGCGACCCGAACGGAGTTGGTGACCACCGTCAGATCCGGTACGTCCACCAACTGCTGGGCCAGCGCATAGGCGGTGGTGCCGCCCGCCAGGGCGATGGCGCTGCCCGGGGCGGCCATCTGCGCCGCCACCACCGCGATGTCCTCCTTGGCGCTCAGCTCCAGCGCCGACTTCGCCTCGAAACCCGGCTCGTGTGCACTCGGCTCGCCGACCGGAACCGCGCCGCCGTGCACCTTCTCCAGCATGCCCTGCCGGGCCAGCGCGTCCAGATCGCGGCGGACGGTCATGTCCGAGACGCTGAGTCTGCGGGTGAGTTCGTTGACCCGCGCGCCGCCGCGCCGCCTGACCTCTTCGAGGATCAGGGCCCGCCGCTGCTCGGCCAGCAGATTCTGATTGTCACTCACCCCGGCCCGTCCCTTCCGCCCAGCTCACCGGCGCGTCACCTGCGCTCCGCCGCCCGTCCCGATCGTTTTCCTCATCCTCGCACGAGCCACTGACAACGCCGCGGGACGCGCTTGCCAACGCCCCGAGCGGCGCGACGGACGCGGACCGCGGGGCCTGCCCTCCCCGCCTGCCCGGCCCGTACCCCGTCAGTACAGCCGGATGTGCCGCAGCCCCGTCCACACCCGGCGGAGCCCGTCCCGTACCGGGCCGTCGGTATTCGGGCTGAGGGTCAGGTCCGCCGACGCGGCGACGCGGTCGGCGACCTCCGGGACCGTGATCCGGTCGGTCCATACGTGCTCGGCGAACTCCGGCCCCCGCAGCCGCTCCAGGCACAGATCGAGCTTCCGCACCGCGAAGCTCTCCCGCAGCAGCTGCCTCTCCTTGCCGGTCACGAAGCGCAGGACCTGCCCCGCGCCCCTCTCCCTTAGGCGCCGCAGCACCGTCTCGCGCTCCGCCAGCAGTGCGAAGTGCCGTACGTCGTGGCCGCGTTCCCGCAACCGGCCCACCGTCTCCTCGAAGTACGCCGGTTCGACGATCGTCATCGGGGCGATCACCGGGCCCGGATGGCGGGAGAGCGCCAGGTCGAGGACTTCGTACACCCCCTGCCGCCAGGCACGGAGGTCCTGGAAGTCGCCGCGTACGCCCGGCGGGGTCATCCGGTGCAGGCCGAACCCCACCTCCTCCGGATCGCAGACCACGCTGCCGGGCAGCCGCCGCCTGATCTCGAACGCCGTTTGCGTTTTGCCGCCCCCGAAAGGGCCGTTGAGCCACAGAAGCATGGGCCGACCTTAGAGGTGCCCTGTGTCGCGGCGCCTGCGGCGGACGGGTGAACCAGTCGCTCCGCGGAGTGGTCGTGGAGGCGCCGAGCGAGGCGTTTCAGGCGTACGCGGCAGGCGATCACGACGCCCGAATCGGGCCTCCCCAGGGCCACGGGGGTATTTATCGGACGAAGGGCACGCTTTCGGGAGGGGAGTGCAACTCCGCGGCGGGGAAAGGTGATCCTTGTGTGAGGACCCGGCGCCGTCGGCGCCGCTCGGATTTACGGGGGACACAGTGGAGACCGCGGACACGACACCACACGCGCATCCGCCGCGCGCACACACCGCCAAGGAGACCACCGGCGACCGGCCACCACAGCTCGCCCTGGAGCTGCTGGTGCACGGCGTCGGAGGCACCACACCACAGGACATGCTCGGCGAGCCACGCACCACGCTGATCACCGGCGACGACACCGCGGCCTGCTACCGCCGCAGCGAGGACGCCGACGCGGAGGAGCGCCCCGAGGACTACCGCGACGCCCCGGTCCGCGAGGCGTACTGCTGGTCCAACCTCACTTCCGGCAACGGCGCCCGCGCCCTCTGGCTCATCCTGCTGCCCTTCATGGTCGCCAACCTCGCCCACTGGATGCGCCCGGCGGGCCCGCCCGGCCATCCCGCCCAGCGCGCCTACGACATGCTCGTCCGCGCCCTCGCGCTCAGTCTGACCGTCCTGCTGGCGGCCGCCGCCTGCGAGGTTGCCCTCGACCTCACCGCCTGGCAGTGCGCCGGGACGGCCTCCTGCGTCGCGGGCAAGTCCTGGATGGGCTTCGTCAGCCCGGCCCAAGGCGGCTGGTGGAGCCTGCCCGGCCGCCGCCTGGTCCTCGCCGCCGCCCTGCCGCTCCTCGTCATCGCCTTCCTGACCTGGCTCTCGCACCGCACCTGGAGCGCCTACGAGTCGGCGTCCCCGCCGCCCCGTCGCCCCGGCACCTCCCGCAACACCCCGCCCGACGAACGCACCGCCCTCAGCCTCGACGGCTTCTGGTACGGCCGCCGCGTCGTGGCCCGGCTGCGCACCGTCCACACCACCGCGGGCGTGCTGACCGTCGCCGCCGCCGTGCTCTGCGCCGTCCGCACCACCGACGCCCGGGGCGGCGCCGGAGCCGCGCTCACCGCCACCGGCGACGCCCTCGCCGTCCTGCTCGCCCTGCTCGCCGCGACCACCCTCGTCGTTCTGGGACGCACCGCCCGCAGTGAGGCGGCGCCCGACGACACCCGGGACCGCGCCGTGGTCCGGGCCCTGCCCTACGCCGCACTCGGCGCCTTCGCCCTGACCGCCGTGCACGCCGCCTGGCAGCGCCCCATGGCCGTCACCTCGGGCGCGCTGCCCGGCGTCGCCGCCTTCGGTGCCCTCACCGTTCTCCAGGGCGTCCTGGTCCTCGCCCTGGTGCTCACCGCCCGGGTCCTGCACCGCATCTCCCGCGACGACGCCCGCGCCGCGCTGAACGGCATGGGCGGCCCCGCCGTCGCCCTGCTGGCCTGCGCGGTCGGCGGCGTCCTGTCCGGGGGAGTGGCCCAGCGGTTCGCCGACTGGATCGACGGCGACGCCACCCCGGGCGACAGCGGAACAGTCATGGCCGGGCCGCCGGTGCTGCTCTCCTGGCAGGCGTCGGTCATCCCCGTCCTGCTGCTCGTCGTGGTCGCCGTCGCCCTGCTCGCCGCGCTGCGGGTGCGCACCGTCAGCCGCCGCGTCGCCGCCGATGTCCCCGGTCTCTACGACGACCGGCAGAAGCCCGACGCCTGGCTCACCGGGAAGATCGCCGGGACCATCGCCCGCGCCGGACTCACCGACTCCGCGCCCGTCCTGGCCGCCGCCACCGCCGCCGTCACCCTCCTCCTGGGTGCCGGTGCGGTCCTCGGCGCCTGGTGCACCGGCCGTGCGCCCGGCCCCGCCACCGAAGGTGCCCCGCCCGCCGTGCACGCCGCCGCCGAGACCGCGTCCGCTCTCGGCTCCTGGCTGATGGGCGCCGGGGTGATACTCCTGCTCGCCACCGGACGACGTGCCTACCGTGACCGCTCCGCCCGGCGCACCATCGGCATCCTCTGGGACGTCGGCACCTTCTGGCCGCGCGCCGCCCATCCCTTCGCGCCCCCCTGCTACGCCGAGCGCGCCGTCCCCGACCTCACCTGGCGGATGGCCACCTGGACCGAGCGGTACGATGGACGGTTGGTGATCTCGGGCCACTCGCAGGGCAGCGTGCTCGCCGCGGCGGCCGTCTGGCAGCTCGACCTCGTCACCCGCAGCCGCGTCGCCCTGCTCACCTACGGATCCCCGCTGGAGCGCCTGTACGGCCGTTGGTTCCCCGCGTTCTTCGGCCCGCCGTTCCTGACCGGGCTGCACCGCGAGATGGACGACTGGCGCAATCTCTGGCGGTTCACCGACCCCATCGGCGGCCCGATCCGCCTGACCAGCGAGGAAGGCCGACGGATCGACGAGGGACCGCTGCGCGACCCGCTGACCCTGGGCCGCACCCTCCAGCATCCGCTGCCCGCCCAAATCCTCGGCCACGGCGATTACCAGGCCGACCCCGTCTTCGAGCGGGTCCGCGGCGAACTCCTCGCCCGCCTCGGCACGGCCGTGCCGGGACAGCGTGCCACGACGCCCGTCTCGGGAGCGCCGGAGCGGTCCGGCACCCCGGAGGCGGGCGACACCCCCCGTACGTCTCAGGGCAGTTCGGGAAGATCCTCGGGGTAGAGCAGGGTGAGGTCGTCGGTGCTCGGGTCGGTGAGTCGCGCGACCCGGCCCGCGTGCCGCTCGACCATCGCCTCGAACGTCTGCCGCGCCGTACGGCCGTTGCCGAACGACGGGCCCTTCGGCAGCGCCGTGAAGTACTTCAGCAGCGCCTCGTCGGCCCCCTCGCCGAGCTGGTACTCGTGCTCCTCGCCCTGCTGCTCGACAATCCTCAGCAGCTCCTCCGCCCCGTAGTCGCCGAAGGTGATGGTCCGTGAGAAGCGGGATGCCACACCAGGGTTGACGGCCAGGAAGCGTTCCATCTCGGCGGTGTAACCGGCGACGATCACCACGACTGCTTCCCGGTGGTCCTCCATCAGCTTCACCAACGTGTCGATGGCCTCCCGCCCGAAATCACGACCCGAATCCTCGGGGGAGAGGGCGTACGCCTCGTCGATGAACAGCACCCCGCCGCGCGCCCGGTCGAACGCCTCCTGGGTGCGGATCGCGGTCGAGCCGATGTGCTCGCCCACCAGATCCACCCGCGACACCTCGACCAGATGCCCGCGCTCCAGCACCCCCAAGGAGGCCAGGATCTCGCCGTACAGCCGGGCGACAGTCGTCTTGCCCGTACCGGGGGAGCCGGTGAACACCAGGTGGCGGCGGGCGGAGGCGGCCTTCAGGCCCGCCCGCTGCCGCCTGCGCCCCACCTCGATCATGTTGATCAGGCTGCGGACCTCGTGCTTGACGCTCTCCAGACCCACCAGGGTGTCGAGTTCGCCGAGCACCTCCTCCGACGGGCGCCGCGCCGCCTCGGGCTCGCTCTCCGCGGGCGTCGCCTCCGGGCGCGCGGTGCCCTGCGCCGGAACGCCGCTCAGCAGCCCGGTGGTCTGCGTCGCCTGCTGCACCGCCGGTGCCGACCCGGAGGACGGCGTGGGTGCCGCGGTCCGGCTCTCGTCGCTGGTGCAGTCCGTGACGGTCGGCCCGCCGGTGCCGTCCCCGGACGCCCCGTCGGCGAACTCGTAGCCACCGCGCGCGCACCGCTCCGTACGGCAGCGGGTCAGCGTCGTCCGGCAGCCGTCGATGATGTGGAAGCCGAAGCCGGAGCTGCCGGTGACCCGGCAGCCCTGGAACGTACCGCGCCCCTCGGCGGAGACGTAGAAACCGGCCTCGGTGGGCGAACCGACCGTGCAGCCCTCGACGGTGGGGTCGGCGCCCTTGGTGACGATGACGCCGGTCTGCGCACCCTCGATGACGCAGTTGGCGAGGGTGCCGCCGCTGCCGTGGTCCCGGAACCACGCGCCCGTCGCAGCCTCCCGGATCCGGCAGTCGTCCAGCTGCACCGTCGCGCCGTCGCTGACCGACACCGCGGTGTTGCGCACCTGCGACAGATCGCAGTCGACGACATCGGCGCGCGAGCCGCGGTCGAGGACGAACAGCGCGTCGGGCACATCGTGCACCCGCGTGGCGTCCAGCACGGCCGTCGCGCCGTCGCTCACCCACACCGCGGGGTAGTCGCCCGTACTGTCGTGGATCTCGCACTGGTTGGCGTCCACGCGGGTGCCCGGGTCCCACACCGACAGGCCGTTGCGCCCGAAGTGCCGCACCGTGGAGCGGGTCAGGGTGAGGACCGACCGGGAGCGCAGATCGACGGCGTTCTCCGGGATGTCATGGATGGCGCAGTCGGCGAGGGTGAGCACCGCGTCGGTGTCGAGGGTGACACCGTCGGCCGAGGTGCGGTGCACGGTGCAGTCCGTCAGATGCCCGGTCGCACGCGACGCCACCTGCACACCGGTGCCCTTGATCTCGTAGATCTCGGTGCCCACCGCCTCCACGCCGCTGCCCTCGCCGTGCAGCGACAGACCGGCGCCGGAGGCGTGGTGTATCCGGCAGTTCTCCAGCCGCGGGTGCGCGCCGCCGCGCACCGCTACCCCGGCCTGCCCCGCGGCCACCACCTCGCACTCCTCGAAGACGCCGCCCGCGCCGTCCAGCACGCTGATGCCGACGCCCCCGGAGTTGTCGACCGTGCAGCGCCGCACCGTCGGCCGGGCCCCACCGCGCACCTCGACACCGGCGGCGGAACGGGTCACCACCCGCAGCCCCACCAGCTCCGGCGCGCAGTCCTCCACCAGCACGGCGGGCGACGCCGAATCCGTCGCCTCCAGGTGCAGATCGTGGATGATCGCGGACGCCCGTATCGTCAGCGCGACGCCGTCGGCCGGGACGATCCGCACCGAGCCGCGTGCCCCGTCCGGACCGCGCAGCGTCACCGCGCGCTGCAACACCAGATTCTCGCGGTACGTTCCCGCCGGCACGGTCAGCACATCACCGTCCCCCGCGGCCTCCAGCGCTGCGGAGAGCGAGCTGTACTCGCCCGTGCGGCGTCGCCAGCGGGATGTTCCGGAGTGCGTCACCTGGACCGAGCCCTGTGCCATGGCGCTGTCGTGCCCCCACCTCGTGCGGCTGTTGACGGCCCGGCAGGTTCCGTCCGCTGATGTCCGCATACGGGTGCCCGGGCCCCAGCCGAGTGGCTGGCTGCACCACCGTAGCGCGCCCGGGGGGCGGTGGTTGACGTGGTCGGACAGCGTCGGCCGGACGTGGGGACGCACGGACGCACAGGCCCGGCGCAGGCGTCCGAGCCGTGCGCCGCGGGGCCCGGAACGCGGTCAGTTTCCGGCGTCCGCGCGGCCCCAGGTCTGACCCGCGCGCGCCCATGCCTCGTCCCAGCGGCGGTAACGGCGCACCATCTGCTGCCGTACGGCCAGCCGACGGGCGCCCTCGACCAGCCCCCCGGCGCAGGCGGCGACCCCGAGGCCCGCCAGCGTCGCGTGGGTGGCGGCGGTGGACTCGTCCATGGGGCGGGGGATGACCAGACCACGGTCGTCGGTCCAGATCCGGAAGCGGTCGCCCGGCTCGACGGGCCGGGGCGCGCCTATCCGTCCCATGCGCGGGCTGCCGTCCCACGCCGTCCACCGGGCGATGACCCGTAGATGGGAGTCGTGCCGCGAGGACGTCTCCGGGTCGGGGTCCATCGGAGCGCGGGTGGCCAGACGGTCGACGGTGGCCCACACCAGATGGCGGTGGGCGGCCTGGGCGCGCACCGTCGCCAGCAACGCGTCGTGCACCGCGCCGCCCGCCTTCGCCCCCGCCACCGGCGCTCCCAGGCCGATCAGCAGCACGGTGAGCACGGTCAGCAGGGACTCGATGCGGTCGGTACGGCGGCGCAGCGGATTGCGCCACCGCGCACGCAGACCGGGCTTCACTCGCTTCACCGGATCCCCTCTCCGACTCCTTGAATACCCCATCCGGCACCGCTTGTGCGCGACTTCCGCCCACGACGACCGGCGTCCCGGCTCATCCCCGCGGCCCGCCCGGGCGCCGGGGGCCGTGGTATGCGCGGGCGCGCACCGCCTCCTGACCTCCGCCCCGGAGCGCCGCGAGACCGTCGGCCGTACGCCCCGGTGGGCGCCCGTACGGCGAGACGCCCGCGCGCCGCCCGGCCCGGGGCGTCAGCCGAGTATCGCGAAGGGGTCGCCGACACGGATCGTGCCGGTGTTCCGCGGGATGAGGTTCTGGCCGAAGACCGGGCGTTCGGAGATGCGGTGGTGGCGCGCCAGGGTGCGCAGCGGCTCCTTGCCCCGCTCAGCGGTGCGCTGGTCGGTGGTGGTGACGACGCACCGGCTGCTGGGCTTCGCGACGTCGAAGACCACGGCGCCGATCCGCACCGTGCGCCAGGTGTCCTCGGCCCACGGGGTGGTGCCGTCGACGACCGCGTTGGGACGGAAGCGGTTCATCGGCAGCGGGCCCTCGTCGGCGTGATCGCCTTGGGCGATGAGGGAGTTGAGGGCGTCCAGGGACGCGGTGGTGGTGAGCAGCAGCGGATAGCCGTCGGCGAAGGAGACGGTGTCGCCCGGCCGGGAGTACCGCGGATCGATGGGCCGCCGCTCGGCCGGTGCGTCGAGGTGCACCAGCTCCACCGGCGTCTCCAGATACCGGCTGAACCACGCGGACGCGGTGGAGCCGGCCGGTACCGCTTCGACCTCGTCCCGCCAGATCCCGACCGTGACCGTCCTGCCGGGCTCGGGCACCTCGACGGTCAGCGGCTCCATCCCGGGCGCGGTGAGCCGCACCCCGCCGCCCGGCAGACCCTCGGCGGCGGCCAGCGCCAGTTTCGGGTGCGGCCGCTGGGTCACCAACCGGCGCTCGGCATCGACCAGCATCCAGCGCCGGTCCCCGGCGAGCCCCCAGGGTTCCACGACCGCTTCGGCGGGACCGGCCCCCGCAAGGGACTTGACCGGGTACAGACGAATGTCACGCAGTGCTGGCTCGGGCATGTCCCCATCCTGCCAGCCACCACCGACAACCGACCCGGGAGGCCGGTCCCCTGCCCCCGCTCCCGGTCAGTAGCCCCGGGGCTGGTACGAGCGGCCGTACGGGTCGTCGTACGGCGCCGGGCCGCGCTGCGGGGCGGGTGCCACAGGGGCGGCCGGGCGCATCGCCTCGTAGCCGGTGCCCATGGGCGGGCGCGGCGGCTGCGGGGCGGCCGGATAGCCGCGGGTGACCGCCTGCTGCGGGATGTACGGCGCCGGCGTGTGCTGGAGCGGGGCGACCGGGGCCGCGGCACCGGGGTGGCCCTGCCCGGGCGACGGATGCGAAGGGGCGGCGGGGAGCGCCGCCGGGAGCGCCGGAAGGTACGACGAGCCGGAGTCGTACGGCGCCGGGTTGACCCGGATCGGGGCGATCTGCGGCGTCCCGCGCTCAGCGACGAGACTGTCGTAGATGGGGGTGTCCGGGAAGGACGGCGAAGCGTAGTAGCCGCCGCCGTAGGTAGAGCGGGGGGAGGTCATACCTCTTAAGTTAAGCCCACGATGTGCCGATTGGGGAGCCTGGAATGCGGGTTGTTTCACGGGGCGGTGGTGACCTCCCGCCCGTAATGGGGATGAAATAGCGAAAATCGGTCGAGATCACCCGTAGAAAATGCGTAAAGACCTCGCTTCTCGCAAGTGAACAGGGGACGTTCACACCCGTTCCGGCCAAGTAGGTGGGGAACGGCTGTGGCTGACGGGACGTTCGGCGGGGTGGGAGCGTCCTGTGGGGTCTGTGGGATGCGGGAAGCGCAAGAAGGGTGCCGAGATGGCGATGCTCAAGGGCGGGAACGTTCCGGTGGCGGCGGGGGCCGTGCGGGTCGAGCTGGGCTGGTGGGCCGCACCCGGGGCGCCGGACGTGGACGCCTCCGCCCTCCTCCTGGTCTCCGGACGGGTGCGCGACGACGGCGATTTCGTCTTCTGCAACCAGCCGGTCCACGCCTCGGGCGCCGTCCGGTACGAGGGCAGGACCGGCTCCGGTGCCGCGCGGACCGACACCCTCGTCGTCGACCTCACGGCCGTCGACGGCGCGGTGGACACCGTGGTGCTCGCGGCCTCCGCCGACGGCGGCACCTTCGGGCAGGTACCGGGCCTGTACATCCGGGTGCTGGACGCGGCGGGCGGCGCCGAACTGGCCCGCTTCGACAGCGCCGACGCCACCGCCGAGACCGCCTACGTCCTCGGCGAGCTGTACCGCCGCCAGGGCGGGTGGAAGTTCCGCGCTGTGGGCCAGGGGTACGCCACCGGGCTCGCGGGACTCGCCACCGACTTCGGCGTCAGCGTCGAGGCGGAGCCGGAGGCGACGGCCCCGACGGCAACCCCCGCGGCCCCGGCGCCCGCGGCCCCGGCGCCCGCCGCCCGCGTCAGCCTCACCAAGGTCACCCTGACGAAGGAGGCGCCGTCCGTATCGCTCACCAAGCAGGGCGGCGCCGGCGGCGCGATGCGGGTCAACCTCGACTGGACCGGCGCCGGGGCGGCCAAGCGGTTCGGCAAGAAGCTCGGCCGCAAGGCCATGGAGGCGCTCGGGGCGCGTGGCGCGCTGCTGCCGCCGGGCGGCGACCTCGATCTCGATCTGTGCGCCCTCTACGAACTCACCGACGGCAGCGCCGGAGTGGTCCACCCGCTCGGCAACAGCTTCGGCGCGCTGCACGCCCCGCCCTACCTCCAGCTCGACGGCGACGACCGCACCGGCGCCGTCGCGACCGGCGAGAACCTCACCATCAACCTCGACCACCAGAGCCATATCCGCCGCATCCTGCTCTTCGTCACCGTCTACGCCGGTGCCCGCAGCTTCGAGGGGCTGCACGCCTCCGTCACACTCCAGCCGCAGCACGGCGCACCTGTGGAGTTCACCCTCGACGCCTGCACCGTGCCCTCGACGGTCTGCGCCCTCGCCCTGATCACCCATACCGGCAGCGAACTCGTCGTCCACCGCGAGGCCCGCTACCTCGTCCCGGAGCCCGGCGTCAGCCCGCAGCGCACCGTCGACCATGCCTACGGCTGGGGCCTGACCTGGTCGCCCGCCAAGAAGTGACCGGCGGCGGCGTGGCCCTCACGGCGCGCCGTACGTCCGGCCCTTCCACGCCGCCCCGCGGCCCCGGTGGTGCCGTACCGCCGAGTCCACCGTCATCAGCAGGTACAGCAGCGCGGTGAACGGCAGCAGCGGCGCCGTCCACCACGGCTGCCGGTAGTACCGCACCATCGGCAGGAACGTCCCGCACATCACCGCCCATGCCGCGCCCCCGCACACCGCCGCCACGGCGCTGCCCGCCACCGCGCCCGCCAGCAGCGTCGCGGGCGGCGCCAGATACACCAGCGCCAGCCCCAGCACCGTTCCGAGCAGCAGCAGCGGCTGGTGGCGCAGCTGGGCGTAGGCGCTGCGGGCGACCATCTGCCACAGCTCGGCCAGCCGCGGGTACGGCCGCACGCTGTCCACCCGCTCCGCCAGCCCCAGCCAGATCCGCCCGCCGGACGCCTTGACCGCCCGGGCCAGGGTCACATCGTCGATCACCGCGTCCCGGATGGACTCCGGGACGCCCGCCCGTTCGGCCGCGTGCGCGCGCAGCAGGACGCAGCCACCGGCTGCCGCCGCAGTCCGGGCGCCCGGCCGGTTCACCCACCGGAACGGGTAGAGCTGCGCGAAGAAGTACACGAACGCCGGGACGATCAGCCGCTCCCAGAACGTGGCCACCCGCAGCCGTGCCATCTGCGACACCAGGTCCAGCCGCGCCGACCGCGCCGCGGCCACCAACTCCCGCAGACTGTCCGGCTCGTGGGCGATGTCGGCGTCCGTCAGCAGCAGATACTCCGCGTCCGTCCGCTCCCGCGCCAGCGCGATCCCATGGCGTACGGCCCAGAGCTTGCCGGTCCACCCGGGCTCCACCGCACCCGGGGAGGCGACGGTCAGGGGCAGCCCGTCCCGCTCGGCGGCGAGCGCGCGGGCCAGCGCGCCGGTGCCGTCCGTGCTGCCGTCGTCGACGAGGAAGATCTCGGCACGGCCCGGGTACTTCTGCGCCAGCAGCGACGGCAGGCTGACCGGCAGCACCGCCGCCTCGTCGCGGGCCGGTACCACCACGGCCACCGACGGCCACCGCTCCGGCTCCGTGCGAGGGGGCAGCCGGACGTCCGTCCGCCAGAAGAAGCCCTGCCCCAGCAGCAACCACACCCAGGCCGCCAGCGACCCGGCACCGATCCACTCCATCGCTCCCACGCGCCGCAGTCTGCCGTACGGCGGGTGCGGTGGCGGGGTGCTCCGGGCGCCCGGCGGGGCGGCGGCGCGCCCGCCGGAGCACCCGGTCCGGTATGACAAGTCGGGCACCCGACGAGTAGGGTGCCCGGGTGAAGATCGCGCTGATGGACTCCGGTACCGGCCTGCTTCCCGCGGCCGCCGCGGTGCGACGGCTCCGGCCGGACGCCGATCTCGTCCTCTCCACCGACCCCGACGGCATGCCCTGGGGTCCGCGTACCCCCGACGACGTCACCGCGCACGCGCTGGCCTGCGTCCGCGCCGCCGCCGCGCACCGCCCGGACGCGCTGATCGTCGCCTGCAACACCGCCTCCGTGCACGCCCTCCCCGCGCTCCGCGCCGAGCTGGAGCCCGGTATCCCGGTCATCGGCACCGTCCCGGCGGTCAAGCCCGCCGCGGCCTCCGGCGGCCCGGTCGCCATCTGGGCGACCCCGGCCACCACCGGCAGCCCGTACCAGCGCGGGCTGATCGAGCGGTTCGCCGCGGGCGTGGACGTCACCGGCGTGCCCTGCCCCGGTCTCGCCGACGCCGTCGAGGCGGCCGACGAGCGTGCCATTGCCGACGCGGTCGCGGCGGCCGCCGCCCGTACCCCGCGCGACATCCGTGCCGTTGTCCTCGGCTGCACCCACTACGAGCTGGTCGCCGACGCCATCCGCGACGCCCTCCAGCAGCCCGGCGCGCCCGCCCTCGTGCTGTACGGCTCGGCCGACGCGGTCGCCGCCCAGGCGCTGCGGCGGATCGGCGCCGAGCCCGCGCCGGACGCCGCGCCGACCGGCGGCCTGTACATGATCGAGAGTGGCCGCCCCGGCGCGCTGCCGTCCCTCGCCCTGGCGTACGCCGAGGGCCGGCTGCTGGCCCCCGGCGCCGCCGCGGCGGCCGGGCGCCGCTGACCGTACCGCTCCGGGGAGCCGCCGTCGGGACCCGCTGACGTGGCGGGCGACACGCTGCTCCCGGACGGGAAGGCGCGTACGCTGCGTGGCATGAGGGACCACCCCCACGACGGGGCAGCCGCCCCCGACGCGCACCCCCACCCCTCCGGCTCCGGCAACGACGCCCACCTCTCCGGTGCGCACCAGCAGATCCCCGAGGTGTGGCACGGCAGCGCCACCAACCGCATCCAGTGGCTGCTGGCCGCGATCGGCGTGGCCTGCCTGGCGCTGGGCGTCCAGCTGGCCGTCGACAGCCGGTGGACGTCCTCGGTGGTGCCGCTGGTGATGGCCGTGGTCGGCTGCGTCGCGGCCGGTCTGCTGGTCCTTTTCGGCACGCTCGCCTTCGTCCATGTCGAGGTCCGGGTGGACCGGGAGTCCGTGGAGGTGCGCTGCGGGCACATCGGGGTGCCGCGCCGCCGTATCCCGCTCTCGGGTGTCGTTGACGTCGAGACGGCCCCCTGGGTCACGCCGCGGCACTGGGGTGGCTGGGGCTACCGCTGGCGTCCCGAGCAGGGCATGGCCATCGTGGTCCGCCGCGGCGAGGCGGTGGTCCTCACCCTCCGCGACGGCCGGACCTTCACGGTCACCGTCGACGATGCCGAGGGCGCCGCCCGCTGCATCCGTGGCCGCATCCCGGCTCGTACGGTCACTCCTTAGGGGCGGTGGCCCGTTCCTTTACAGTGCAGACATGGCAACCCCCGACTTCATCCGTGACCTGCGCTCCACCCTCGGCCATCAGCTGCTGTGGCTGCCCGGGGTGACCGCCGTGGTCTTCGACGACGACGGCCGGGTGCTGCTGGGCCGCCGTGCGGACACCGGTGGCTGGTCGGTGATCGGCGGCATCGCCGAGCCCGGCGAGCAACCGGCCGAAGTCGCGGTCCGCGAGGTCTTCGAGGAGACGGCGGTCCGCGTCGTCCCCGAACGCGTCGTCCTTGTCGAGGCGCTGCGGCCGCTGACGTATCCGAACGGTGATGTCTGCCAGTTCATGGACATCACGCTGCGCTGCCGGGCGGTCGACGGCGAGGCGCGTGTCAACGACGACGAGTCGCTGGACGTGGCGTGGTTCGCCCTGGACGCGCTCCCGGAGCTGGAGGAGTTCGCGCTGACCCGCATCCGCGGGCGGCGGGCGGCGGGCGGACCAGCCCGATGCGGCCGGGATCTCTGCGGAGGAGTTCGAGCGGCGGCCGGGTGAGGCGTCGCGGACTCTCGACGGTCCGGTCCGACCCGGCGGCGGAGAGGGCCCCCGCCGCCGGATCGGCGATGCGGTAACAGGTATGCCGTCCGCACCGTTCGGTGGCCAGGAGGCCGCCGTCCACCAGCCGTCCGAGGTGTTCGCTCGCGGTCGGCCTGCCGACTCCCGCAATTCCGGCCAACTCGCCCGCCGGAAGCCGCAGGCCATCCATGAGCGCGGTCACCATCGCGGCCCGGGAAGCGTCTCCCGGAAGAGCCGCGACGTCGTGCAGGTACGCCCCGCATGGTGCGGGGGTCGGCTGCTGTGACACCAGGGCGGTCCGCGTCAATTCGCCGCAAGGGGCGCCCCGTTGACGTAGGGCTTCCCCGGTCGCGTATCGCCGAGGGACCATGCGGGATGCGCCCGGACGGATGGCACCTCACCCACGATGTCGACGGCTTCCTCGCCCGCGCCGGAGACTTTCTGCGCTCGCGCCCCGCCCTGCACACCATGCCGCTGACGGTGACCGAGCGGCTGCGGACGCGCGGGCCGGACGCGTACGGTTCGGGATCCTGCGTGTTCGGCCGACTGGTGCGGGCGGGCGAGGTCCGCGCCACCTTCCACCGGCTCCCGTCCCGCGGCCTGAGCCCCACCGCCCTCACCCCCGAGGACGCCGACGCCCTCGCCGCCCACCTCGCCGACCTCGGGTACGCGCTCCCGTACGTCAGCGCGCACCACCGCACCGCCGCCGCGTTCGCCGACGCCTGGCAGCGGCACACCGGCGCGACGCCGACCCTCCGCCAGCGACTCCACCTCTACCGGCTCGGCACGCTCACCCCGCCGACGCCACGCCCGGAGGGCCGGGGCCGCGTCCTGGGAGCCCGGGACCATGACGCACTCCTGCGCTGGTGCGATGCGTTCGTCACCGCCGTCGGCGAGACCCCGGCCATCGACGCCGCCTCCTGGGCCGCCTCGCGCTTCGCCGACAAACGCTTCACGTTCTGGGAGACGCCGGACGGCACCCCGGTCTCCCTGGCTGGCTCGACGGCGATGATCGGCGGCATGGTCCGGGTGGACCCCGTCCACACCCCGTCCCATGTGCGGGGACGCGGCTACGCGGGCGCCGTGACGGTCGAGGTGAGCCGCGCCGCGCTGGCCGCGGGCGCCACGGACGTCGTCCTCTTCACGGACCCGGCCAACGCCACCAGCAACGCCCTCTACCGGCGCCTCGGATACGTCCGGGTGACCGACTTCGCCGTGTACGACTTCGCGTAGGCGGGGCCGGATCACCCGGTTCAGCCAGGAGACGCCGGGTCGGGAGAGCCCGCGGCCAGCCGCCGGTACCGCGCGCGCAGCGCCCGCGGGGTGCTCGGAGCGCCGCCGGTGAAGGCGTGCAGCGCCCGGTCGGACAGCGCCGTGGCCATCTCGCGGAGTGCCGTGCGGTGCCGGGCTCGTCCGGGCCTCGCGCGGTTTGGGCAACCTTCTTTCAGCGCACGGGAGTTGACGCAGCGCACCCGGGCCCCGCGCGGTACCGGGCAACCTCCGCGCGCCGCGTGCGGTCTTGCCGGGTGCCGAGGCCGGGGCGTGTCCCGTCGAGGCGCCGGAGCAGGGGCGGCGGAGCCCTTGCCGAGTACCCGAGGGAGGGCCCGAATGACGCGGCTGAGCACCGTGGTGACGTGGGTGGACGCACGCGAGAGGCTGCCGGGGAGCGGTACGCCGGTGGCGGCGGCGATCACGGGCCGGTACCCGGCCGACGGCGCGGCGGCGGGGGAGGAGTTCTGGCTGGTGCGGCCGATGCACTTCACGGCCCTGCACCGGAGCGAGGACGGGGCCGAACACCGGGACTGCTTCGTCGACTCCGACGGGGTCGTCCGCCTGCCCTACGGCCATGGTGGCGCGGAGACCGTGACGCACTGGGCCGAACTGCCCACCTTGCCGGGCGGGACAACCCGCGTGGTCCTGGGGGACGGTGTGCGGGCGGCCCTGCGGGACGTGCTGCCGCCGCAGTAGGCGGGGGCCCGCCGCCGTGCCGGGACGGATCCGGCCGGTCGCGGCGCGGCCGTGGTCGGATCCGATCGCGGATGAGCTCCGGTGAATCGCGCACCTGGACGACATCGGCGCCCCGGAGCCGGAGTCGGTGATCACGTCGCGGAAGGCGTTCCGCGTCCTCGCGGCGGAGAGTGCCAGCCGTTGCGCCAACGCTTACCGGTCCGCGGGCCGATGCCGACGATCCGGCTGGCCCCTTGATGGGTGCAGCCCTGCTGCATGAGCTGGAGATATACCTCCCGCTCACGCAGCAGACGACCACCGCCCCCTGGCCCCCGGTTCTTCCGGATCTCGAAGTCCATCGCACCCTTTGAGCTGGGGTGTTGCGACGACCACCAGAACGGAAGCCTCGCCGGGGGCATCGTCGTACGACAGGCGTCGTCGACGGACGGACTCGCCTCGGCGCCCGCCAAGAAGATCTGGTCGAACCCGAACGGCCTGCCGGACGTATGGGCCCCGGAAATCGTGCGGGCAATGACCGGTACCACATCTCCTTCACGGCCGACCGCAGTTCCGCCCACCGGATGTACGTCATCAGCTCCACCCGTGCGGACGGCGGATACGCCGTCGAGAGGAAACTGGCCTTGCCGGACGACAAATGGGCCATCGACGGAACCCTGTTCACTTTTGCGGGAAAGCGCTGGTTCGTCTGGTCGGGCTGGGCGGGCGACAGCAACAATGAGCAGAACCCCTACCTCGCAAGTCGAACGGCTGCCTGTTCGGCTCGCACCGCGACACGATGATGTCCGGCTGGGATCCGACGCTGCACGTCGACGGCCCCGGTCACCACACGTTCGTCCTGCTCCACGGCGACATCGACGCGAGCCCGCCGGCGGGCAAGAAGCTTCCCTCGATGTTCCACGCGGTCCCCGAGGGAATGCCGTACTCGTGGTCCCACCGCTACCGGTACACCGGATCGTTCGTCTGGTGGGGCAACACCACCTGCAAGCGCGCCAACGTTCCCGGCCCGAACACCGATAAGGGATTCAGCCTCAAGTTCTTCGAATGACGGTGCCTTGGGGCCTGTCCGGAGTCGTGATCAGGCGGCGGGGAAAAGGTTGGACGGGATGATGCTCGGGCTTGTAGCTTGCAGTTGACCGTGACGCCGCCCGAGGAGGTGAGACCCATGAAAGCTGTATCGACGTGGGTGCTCCCCCTTTCCGTCACGGCCGGCGATTGACATAGGTGTCGCCGGGAGCGCCTCGACAACAAGGCACTCCCGAAAGGCAACACCTATGCACTCTCTGCCATTCACCGCCGAGTCACCGTCGAACGGCATGGCCGAGCGCGACTTCACCGTGGGCGGCGTCCCCGGAGTTCTCTGGTCGCCGGCCTCCGGCGCCGATCGCGCGCCCCTGGTCCTGATGGGCCACGGCGGCGGCACCCACAAGAAGCATCTGGCGATGGTGGGCCGGGCACACCTCCTCGTGAACGGCTGCGGCTTCCATGTCGCCGTCATCGACGCGCCCGGTCACGGCGACCGGCCGCGCACCGCGTACGACGAGCAGGAGATCGCCGCGCTGCGCAAGGCGCAGGCGACGGGCGAGCCGGAAGGGCCGATCGTCGTCCGTTACCACGCCCGCCTGGCGGAGCTCGCCGTGCCCGAGTGGCAGGCGACCCTGGACGCCCTTCAGGAACTTCCGGAGATCGGCACCGATGGGCCGGTGGGCTACGTCGGCATCGGCATGGGCACCGCGATCGGGGTGCCGCTGGTGGCGGTCGAGCCCAGGATCACGGCCGCGGTCTTCGGCCTGATGTGGCCCGATGCCCTGGTCGAGAAGGCGAAGCAGATCACTGTCCCGATCGAGTTCGGCATGCAGTGGGACAACGAGCGCATCCCGCGCGAGGCCAGCCTCTCGCTGTTCGACGCCTTCGCCTCGAAGGAGAAGACGTTGCACGCCAACGCGGGCAAGCACTTTGAATGGCCCAGGTTCGAGGCCGACAGCGCGGTCCGGTTCTTCGCCCGGCATCTTGGTCGGACGGTCACCTCACCGGCCTGAAGGTGAGCGGTAGCGGCGTCCGGTCCCCCGATCGGGCGCCGCTACCGCGGCCCGTCCAGAGGGGGCGCGGCGTCCGTCGGGCGGATACCAGCCGGCGAAGCCGTCGTTGCGCGAGGCGGCGGAGCGGCGGAAGCGCCAGGTGCCAAGACCTTCCGGCGAACCGCCCGCCGTGGGAACACCACGCTTTCCGGCGGTCAAGCGCGGGCGGTGGACGCCGCCGCGTACTCCTGGTTCTGGGCGCCGATGACCGTGTCGAAGGAGTCCTCGGCACGTGCGGCGCCGTACAGGGCGAAATAGCCGAGGGACTTGCCCTGTTGGAGCACGGCATCGCGGTTGGCGGCGGCCTCGTAGGTGAGGGAGTGGGGGCCGTCGCGCATGATGACGGCGGCGAAGTGGTTCTGCCATCCGTCCGGCGCCGCGCCGTTGAGGTCGATGTAGTGGTTCTCGCCCACCTCCGGCCGCTCGCGGCGGTGGCCGAGGCCGTTCTCGGGGCGGCCGATGAGTCGCTGGGCCGCGGCCTGGCAGTCGTTGGGCAGCGTGATCAGCAACTCGTCGACCCGCGCCTCCTGGTCCGTTGCGGCGGCGATGCGCTCGGCGTACGCGGCGGCCAGCTTCGGCAGGAAGGTCTTCACATCCTCCAGCCCCTCACGCCCGAACCGCTCCGGGTGCGGGAGGTTTTCGCCCATCCAGCCGCCGCCCACCGTCTTGAGGGCCAGCGTCATGGCCTCCTCGCGCGCGCCGTTGACGGACCTGTTGTCGGGCCCCTTCCGGCTGTCGAGCAGCTTGTTGACGCGCAGCGCGAGGGCGTTGAGCTGCTCGAACTCCGGTGGCCGCCGCCCCAGGGACCGCTGGTGGGCGGCGCGTTTCCGGTCGCGCTGCGCGTCGTCGTCCCCGTGCACCGGCTCGTGCTCCGCCGACCCGACCGCGTCCGCGTGGGCCGCGGTCTTGAACACGGGCAGCACGCGGTAGAGCTTCTGCCCGGCGACTTCCACGGGCGTCCCGCGCCGCAACGTGATCGCCACCCGGTCCAGCCCCGCCAGCCGGGCGTTGGCCTCGGCGAACATCTCCTCCGACGCGTACGCCTCCTGGCGGCCGCGGAGCGCGAGATGCCCGCCCGCGGAGACCTTCTCGAACCTCTGGGATCCGCCGTCCTTCGCCCCCTCGGCCCGCTGCACCGTCGTGCGGCGCCCGAGCATCCGTGCCACCGCGGCGTTCCCCGCCGTCCGTTGCAGGAAGGCCACGTCCGACGCCCTGTCGCCCGTAGGCCGTCGCACCACTCGCTGCTGCGCAGGGGCCTGCGCCCGTGCGGCAGCGGGCCGGGGCTGTTCCCAAGCGTGCACGAAGACTCCGATCCGGTGGTGCGACACAAGGCGGACCGGACCTTACGTGGCCGCGGCACCCGGGAGGAGGTACGGACGGGTGGGGACGGGGGCAGCGGTGATGCCCCGTTCGATGCCCTTCGGGAACGCCGGGTGGGGGAGAACGGGCAGGGCCCCCGCTCACAATTCCTCGGTCGACGGATCATCCACCGGCGTGCTCGACTCGTCCGGCAGTGGCGGGAGACGGGACTCGTCGGGGGAG
>NZ_VKJP01000469.1 GCF_007280575.1 Streptomyces benahoarensis | reverse complement strand
GTGTGACGGCATGCCGTGGGGTGCGGTGCGGCGATCGGGCGCGGGGCGCCGCCGGGGGGAGGCTGTCCGGCCGGGCCGGTTGTGGAGGTGGCGGCGGGTGGCTGGGTCCGCGCCCGTAGGGGGTGCCCGGTGAGGGTCTGTCTGCTCACGGATAAGCCGGGCCATCCGTTGTTGGTGGCGGCGTCGGCGTTGTTGGCCGAGCGGGGCACGGTGGTGGCGTACGACCCGGATGCGGAGGCCGTACCCGTACCTGTCCCCGCGCCCGTACCCGCGCCCGCGCCGGTACCTGTCCCCGCACCCGTACTCGTACCGGACGAGGGGGGCGCGAGGCCGGGGGCGTCGGAGGGGGCGAAGGTGAACGGCGAGGTCCCGGTGGCGGCCGGGGTGCCCGCCGCCGACGTCTACCTCCTCAAGGCGCACACGCCCCGTGCGCTGGCGCTCGCCGCGCGGCTGGCGAAGGGCGGCGCCGCGGTGGTCAACTCCGCGGCGGCGACCGCGTTGTGCCAGGACCGTACGGAGATGGCGGCGGTGGCGCGGGCGGCGGGGCTGCCGTTCGCGGCGACCCGGACACTGGACCGGCTCGGGCCGCTGGCGGCGGCCGGGGAGCCGTCCGTCCCGCTGGTCGTCAAGAGCCGCCGCAGCCGTCGCGGTGACCTCGTCGCCCGCGCCGATACCGCCGCCGACCTGCGTGCACTCGCCGCGGCCTGGCCCGATGAGCCCGTCGTCGTCCAGGAGTTCACGCCGAACGGCGGCTGGGACCACAAGCTGTGGGCGATCGACGGGCAGCTCTTCGCCGCCGTCCGCCGCTCCGAGCTGGCACCTGGCGGCCGTGGTGGCACCACCACCGTCGATCTGGCTGAACTGCCCGCCGGTTGGGCCGAGTTGGTGCACCGGGTCGGTGAGGTCTTCGCCCTCGACGTCTACGGAGTCGACCTCCTGGACGCGGGCGACGGCACCCCGGTCATCGTTGACATCAACGCCTTCCCGGGTGTCCGCGGCCAGGCGGGTGCCCCGGAGGCATTGGCGGCGCTGGCGCTGCGGGCGGCGGCGGGAGCGCGGGCGGTGCGGGCGCCGGGGCGCGCGGCTCGTGGACCGGCGACGACCGGTACGCGCCCCTCAAGTGCGACCGCTGACGCCCGCGCCCGCCATGGCTGAACGCCGTCCGCATCTCGCCTCCCTCGACGGGCGCGCGGCTTCGCGAAGCGCGGCCCCTCAGGCGCCCCGCCCCGCCTCCGGTTCCGTCGTCGCGGCCGTCCCGGGTGCCGCCCGCTCCCCGGCGGGCTCCGGCCCGGCGGCCGGGCGGAGGTGCCGCAGCGTGACGGCGCTGATCAGGGCCAGGGCGATCAGGGCGAGGCAGTAGAGGGTGACGCCCGGCCAGGCGGCGGCGGAGTAGGCGACGCCGCCGACCGTGCCGCCGACGGCGCTGCCGATGTAATAGAAGAAGAGGTAGACGGCGGCGCCCTGCGCGCCCAGGGCGGTGGCCCGGCCGCCGACCCAGCCGCTGGCCACCGCGTGCGCCGCGAAGAACCCGACGGTGAAGACCACCAGCCCCGGGACGACCGCGCCCAGTTGCGGTACGAGCATCACCACCAGCCCCGCGACGGTGGTCAGCAGCGCCGGGATCAGCACCCGCGGGCGGCCGAACCGGTCGACGAGACGGCCCGCCGCCGCCGACGAGAACGACCCGGCCGCGTACGCCACGAAGAGCAGTCCGGCGGCGGTCTGGGAGAGGTGGAACGGCGCCGCGATGAGGCGGAAGCCCAGGTAGTTGTAGACGGTGACGAACGCGGCCATCGCGACGAAGCCGATGAGGTACAGGCGCAGCAGCCCGCTGTCCGGCAGCGCCCGGCCGATCCCGGCGGCCAGTGCGCGCGGGCGCGGCTCACGGCGGACGAAGCGGACCGACGCCGGGATGGTCAGCCGGAAGACGACCGCACAGACCGCCGCGGCCACCCCGACCGCGCCGATCGCCCACCGCCAGCTGCCGGTCACCTCCAGCACCCCGTCGGCGAGCAGCCGCCCCGCCATACCGCCGATGCCGTTGCCCGCGACGTACAGCCCCATCGCCTGGCCCAGCGACGCGCGGTGCACCTCCTCGGCGAGGTACGACATCGCGGTGGCCTGGAGTCCGGCGAGGGAGAGGCCCTGGAGGACGCGGATCACCAGCAGCGCCGGGAAGGTGGGGGCGAAGGCGGCGGCGATACCGAGGAGGGCGGCGCAGCTCAGCGCGAGCGTCATCATGCCCGTCCGGCTCCAGGCGTCGGAGACCGCGGTCAGCGGCACCACGGCGAGCGCCATCGACGCGGTCGAGACGGAGACGGTCAGCGACGATGCGGCGGGGGAGAGGTGCAGGTCGAAGGAGAGGGCGGGCAGGAGCGCCTGGACGCAGTAGAGCGTCATGAAGGTGGTCAGCCCGGCCGCGAAGAGCGCACCGGTGGCGCGCCGGAAGCCGGGGGTGCCTCGGGTGTGTGCGGCGGGTATCGGGGCTGCGTCGGTCACCCGGCGACGGTAGGCACGGGGCAAATGATGCGTCCAATGCATGGATCGGCGAGGTATGTTCCGAATATGGAACAGGTGAGCGAGTGGGGTGGTGGGGCGTCGGCGCGGGCGCGGCGGGCCGCCGACGGTCCGCGGTCCGCGCCGGTGGCCGGTGGTACGCGGGAGCCGCGGTCCGCGCCGGTGGCCGGTGGTGCGCGGGAGCCGCGGTCCGCGCCGGTGGCCGGTGGTGCGCGGGAGCCGTGGGGCGTGCTCGGCCCGAAGGGGTTGCCGGGGCTGCGGGGCCTGCCCGGCCTGGGGGCGGCCGGGCCGCTGGCGGCGGTCTGCCCGGATCTCGTGCGGTTCGTGGCGGTCGCCCGGCTGGAACATCTCTCGGCCGCCGCCGACGAGTTGGACGCGCCGCAGTCGACGGTCAGTCGCGGCATCGCCCGGCTGGAGGCGGCCGTCGGCACCCCGCTCTTCGACCGCGAGGGGCGCGGGCTGCGGCTGACCCGGCACGGCCGGGCGTTCCTCGCCCGAGTCCAGCGGGGCCTGGCGGAGATCGCCACCGGCTGCGAGGAGTTGCGGCTCGCCACGGATGTGCCCGGCACCGTCGCCCTCGGCTTCCTGCCCGCGCTCGGCGCCGCGCCCGTTCCGCTGCTGGTCAGCTGGTTCCGGGAGCGGCATCCGCAGGCCCGGTTCCAGCTGGTGCAGGACAACGCCGAGGGGCTGCTGGCGCGGCTGCGGGCCGGGGAGGTCGATCTCTGCCTGACGTCACCGCTGCCCGACGAGGCGGGCATCACCACCGTCCCGGTCGCCCGCGAACCGCTCCGGCTGGTCGTCCCCGCCGGTCACCGCCTGGCCGCGCGCGAACGGGTCCGCCTCACCGACGCCGCCGACGAGGACTTCGTCATGGCCACCTCGGGCTACGGCCTGCGCCGCCTGGTCAACGGCCTCTGCGCGGACGCCGGGTTCACGCCCCGGGTGGCGTTCGAGGGCGCCGAGATCGCCACCATCCGCGGCTTCGTCGCGGCGGGCCTGGGCGTCGCGGTGCTGCCACCGTCCCCGGTGCCCGTCCCCGGCCTCGTCGACCTCCCGATGGACGAACCATCCGCGCACCGCACCGTCGGCCTGACCCGCGTCACGGCCCGTACGCCGACGCCCGCCGTCGCGGACTTCATCGCGCTGTTGGAGGAGCGGGCGCAGGAGTGCTTCGGGGTGGGGGCG
>NZ_VKJP01000468.1 GCF_007280575.1 Streptomyces benahoarensis | reverse complement strand
CGGGCACACCCCCCACCCCCCAGGACATCGACCACCTCACCCACACCATCGAAGAACTCCACCCCGTCTTCCAGGCCGTCATCGACGCGGAAATCACCATGGCCATGGACCGCCGCGTGCGTACGGAGCTGGACTGCTGGTTGCGGCGGGAGACGGGGGAAGGGGACGAGGAACGGGCGGGGGACGAAGGGGGGCCTAGGCCGTTTCCTTCGGATCATCCGATCGCCGGTGAGCGCACGACGTGACCGACGACCACACTCCGAGCCACTGCGCGGCGCCGTAAGCCTCGAACCGCTCCACCTCGGTGAACCCCAGCTTTGCCGCGAGGCGCATCGAGCGCTCGTTGGCGGTCTGGGTGGCGAGTACCACTGGTTCTCCGGGAAGTGCGTCGGCGAACCAGTCGAGTGCCGCGGCGCACGCCTCGGCGGCGTACCCGTATCCCCAGGCCTCCGGCAGGAACAGGTAGCCGAGCTCGGCCTTCCCGGCGGCCTGACGAAGATGCCCCGTGTTTCTGGTGAGCATGATCTGGCCGATCATCGCTCCGTCGAGATCGATCACGAAGAGGCCGAGCCGCCGTTCGGGTATCTCGGGCACCGCGCGCTCGACCTCATCACGCGGTCGAGGGCCGCCGAGGTGGGTATGCACCTCCGGCGAGGCGAGCAGTTCGATGAACGCCGCACGGTCCCGGGCCTCGGGCGCGCGGAGCACGAGCCGCTCGGTTCCGATCGGGGCGGGTGGCCAGACGACGGGTCCGAGTTCAGCCATGGCGGGCAACCTGTCGCACGCCCGTGAGCGTGATCCGAAAGAGCCCGAAAGAGAACGCCTGACCCGGCCCCGCCGCCCCTCAGCCCTCGTACGCCACCGTCACCGGTGCGTGATCGCTCCACCGGGTGTCATAACTCTCCGCGCGTTCCACGAACGCCTTGGTCGCGCGGCTGGCCAGGCCGGAGGTGGCCATGTGGTAGTCGATGCGCCAGCCCGCGTCGTTGTCGAAGGCACGGCCGCGGTAGGACCACCAGGAGTACGGACCGTCGGTGTCCGGGTGCAGGGCGCGAACGACGTCGACGTAGCCGCCGGAGGTCCCGGACAGCACCTCGGTCAGCCAGGCGCGCTCCTCGGGGAGGAAACCGGACTTCTTCTGGTTGGCCTTCCAATTTTTCAGGTCGGCTTCCTGATGGGCGATGTTCCAGTCGCCGCAGACCAGCACCTCACGGCCATCGGCCGCCGCGCGGGCGCGCAGACCGGTCAGGTAGGGCAGGAATTCCTTCAGGAAGCGTTCCTTTTCGTCCTGGCGCTCGGTGCCGACCTCGCCGGACGGGAGGTAGAGCGAGGCCACCGTCACACCGGGCAGATCGGCCTCCACGTAGCGGCCGCTGGCGTCGAACTCCGTCGAGCCGAAGCCCACCCGTACGGCGTCCGGCTCCCGCCGCGTGTAGAGCGACACACCCGCGCGCCCCTTCGCCTCGGCGGGGGCGTGCACGACGTGCCAGCCCTCGGGCTCGCGGACCTCCGCGGGGAGCTGGGCGGTCTCCGCGCGGACCTCCTGGAGGCAGAGCACGTCCGCGGCGGTTTCGGCCAGCCACGGCACGAAGCCCTTCTTGGCAGCGGCGCGCAGGCCGTTCACGTTCACGGTGGTCACGGTGAGCAAGGCGGGCTCCTCAGGTTCACAAGCAGCGGCGGCAGTCCCACGCGTTCCCGGTCGTCACGGTGAGCATCCCGGCACGATACCCAGCCCGCGGGGCCCGACCGCAAAGCCGCTCGCCCGGTCCGGCGGGTGCGCCGTACCCTTTCCGGAATGGAGACCGGTGTGGAGATACGGCACGCGCGCTACGACCACCCCGACGCGGTGGTCCTCGACGCGCTGGTGCAGCAGGAGTACGTCCGCCGCTACGGCGAGACGGACTTCACACCGCTCGACGCCGCGATGTTCGTCCCGCCGCGCGGCAGGTATCTGCTCGCGTACGACGGCGGCCGGCCGGTGGCCACCGGCGGCTGGCGGACCGAGGAGGACATCGCCAAGGGGTACGCCGCCGGGGACGCCGAGATCAAGCGGATGTTCGTGATCGAGGAGGCCCGGGGACGCGGGCTGGCCCGGCGGATCCTGGCCGCCCTGGAGGCCGACGCACGGGCGGCGGGCCGCACCCGGATGGTGCTGGAGACCGGCACCGAACAGCCGGAAGCGCTGAGTCTGTACGCGTCCTGCGGGTATCTGATGGTCCCCGAGCCGGAGAAGTTCGGGGAGTTCCGGACGTACGACGACAGCCGGTGCATGACAAAGGCGCTGGTGTAGGGCCACCCGCCGCCCGCCTTCTCCCCCTATTCCCCTTCCTTCCTCCGCCGTCCCGCGCCGCCCGGGGCGGTGTTTCCGCGTGCGCCCGTTCGGCGCGTGCGCCCTCGGCCCGGCACCTCGGCCGGGCGCCTCGGCTCGCCGCCCCCACGCACGTCGGTCACGCATCACCCCCACTCGTCACCTCCTGTTTGACAGGTCTCCGCCCACCTCCCCATACTCATTCCACTAATCAACTAGCTAAAGGGGTGAGCCGGGTGAGCGACCAGAGCCCATGGGCGATCGAGGCCGACGGCCTGGGGAAGAAGTACCGCCGCGGCTGGGCGCTGCAGGACTGCTCGTTCCGGCTCCCGGCAGGGCGTATCTGCGCGCTGGTCGGGCCCAACGGCGCCGGCAAGAGCACCTTCCTGGGGACCGCGACGCGGCTGGTGCAGCCGTCCACCGGCTCGCTGCGGCTTTTCGGGGTGCCGGTCTCCGACCCGGCCGTTCTGAAGCGGATCGCGTTCCTCGCCCAGGACAAGCCGCTCTACCCGCGCTTCACGGTGGCCGAGACGCTGCGGATGGGCCGCGAGCTGAACCCCGACTGGGACCAGTCCCTGGCCGAGCGGATCGTGAAGTCGGGCAACGTCCCGTTCACCGCCAAGGTCGGCACCCTCTCCGGCGGCCAGCGCACCCGCGTCGCCTTCGCGCTGGCCTTCGGCAAGCGGCCCGACCTGCTGATGCTCGACGAGCCGATGGCCGACCTGGACCCGCTGGCCCGCCACGAGATGGCCGGGCTACTGATGTCCGAGGCCGCCGAGCACGGCACGACCGTCCTGATGTCGTCCCACATGCTCTCCGAGATGGAGGACATGTGTGACTTCCTCCTCGTCCTCTCGGAAGGCCGGCTCCGGATGGGCGGCCCGACCGACGAACTGGTCCCCGCACACTCCCTGGTGACGGGCATGGCCGCCGACAACGGCGTCCCGGACGAGCTGTCGCGCCACCACACCGTCGTCGAATCCCGCGTCACCGGGCGGCAGTTCACCGCCCTGATCCGCCCCGGCGGGCCGCTCTCCGACAGTTGGGACCAGCAGGCGCCGGGCCTGGAGGAGGTGCTGCTGGCGTATCTGCGGTCGCCGCAGGCGCCCAACCTGATCGCGGACGAGGCCCGCCTCGACGGCCCCGTTGGGCGTGCCGCATGACCACCGACACCCGGGCGGAGCACCACCCCCACCCCTGTCTCTTATACGCATCTGACGCTGCCGACGACTTAATAAAAAAAAAAAAAAAGAATTAAATTTATTCTAACTTCTTCTGCAGTTAAATTTTGAACCCCCGGTCTAGCTATACTGATGAAATCATATTCAGAAAGAATTTGTTCTTTCAGTTGATAAATAGACCTGCGGATTTTTCGTTTAACTG
>NZ_VKJP01000467.1 GCF_007280575.1 Streptomyces benahoarensis | reverse complement strand
CGGCGGGGGAGTGGGGGTGCGCGTCGGTGGCGGTCTCCGCGGCACCGGGGACTCCCGACGAGGCCGTCGCACCGGCCTCGTCGGGAGTCCCGGCCGGTGCGGTGCGGCGCGGCGGCTCCGGCAGCACCGCCAGCATTCCGGCGGCGGTCAGCGGCAGCACGGCCAGCAGGGCGTACTGCCGGTGCGGTGACAGCCACGGCGTCAGCGCGCCGACGACGATGGGCGCGCACACCAGCGCGGCGCGGGCGCTGCCCTGCATCAGCGTCAGCGCCCGGGACAGCTCCGCGCCCTGAAGCGTCGCGCCGAGATAGCCGTTGGACGCGGCGAAGGTGCCGCCCAGCACGCCCTGGAGGACGAGCGCCGCGGCGAACAGCTCCAGGGAGTCGGCGAACCCGGCGAGGAGGAACGATGCGGCCAGCCCCAACTGCGCCCGCAGCAGCAGCCGTTTACGGCCGTACCGGTCGGCGAGGCGGCCCCACAGGGGGGCGCCCAGCGCGCCGAAGACGGTGGGCACGACATAGAGCAGCCCGGCCCAGCGGGCGGCGCCCTCGCCCAGCTCCGGCAGGATCGAGGTGAGGTACGGCGGCAGGCCCAGCGCCGCGAAGGACGCCACGAAGTAGCATCCGGCCACGGCGTGGACCTGACGGCGGCCCGGCCGGGCGGGCGCGGGCGCCGGGGCGCCGGTCGCCGGTGCGGACAGCGTCACGACGCACCACCGCCGGCCAGCAGGTAGTTGGGCCCGTCGGTGTAGTGCTTGTTGATGTCGGCGGCGCCCGAGCGTTCCTTGGAGAGCAGCGTCCCGGCGCTGACCATCGCCTTCACCGGCAGCGCCGGGGCGTCCAGCACCCGCTGCCGCAGTACCGCCCCGGGCGTGCCGGGCGCGGTGCCCTGCCGGTCGGCGGCCTCGGCCAGCCGGTCGCGTACCAGGTCCAGCAGGCGCGGCAGCGGGGCGCGACCGGCGCGGGCGAGCCCGAACGCGCAGGAGGCGGCGCAGAGATGGACGGTGATGGTGGCGAAGACGGCGGCGAGCGCGGAGTCGTCGTCGGTGAAGATCCGCGGGTCGTCGAAGTCCGCGGCGCCGGGCGCGTCGTCGCCCAGCCGCTCCCGCATCCGGGCGAGGTGCAGCCGCGGCGCGTCGTTGTCCTTGAACAGCAGCCGCAGCCGGGTCGGCCCGCCGCCGGGCCGGTCCAGCACCACCGAGACGTTCTGCTGATGCGACTCCAGCGCGACGCCGTACCCGAAGAGCGTGGCCTGCCAGTCCAGGAGCAGGGCGAACAGCGCGTCCAGCAGGGCGAGCGGGTCGCCGTCGTGGAAGCGGTCGGCGAGCCGGTCGAGGACGAGTCCGCCGCCGGGTGCCGGGGCGAGCAGCGTGGCCAGCGGCACCACGCAGCTGTCGTCCAACCCGGCCGGGTAGCGGCGACAGAGCACCGCCAGCATCTCGTGCCCGGCGTGCGCGTACACCGTCTCGTCGGCCTGGAGGACGCGCCCGGCGAAGCGGGGTTCGCGGGCGATGACCTGGTCGAGGAGGTGCTGTCCGGCGGCGCCGTCGACGAGGGTGCGGGGCTTGATGGTGCGCCGGTTGCGCAGCCCCAGGGTGGCGGTGGCCAGCGGCAGCTTCAGGTGGAGCAGCGGATCGGCGGCCACCGCCACCGTCCGCATCGACAGCGTCGGGACGACGTCCAGCAGCGGCCGGTCCGCGAGCGCCGCCCGCCCCGTCAGGCCCCGTTCGCGCAGCGCCGCCTCCAGCGGGGCGCCCAGGCTCAACGGGTGGACGGGCAGCGCCACATGGGTGGCCTCCAGGCCGTCCAGGCCCATGGCGGCGGGCGTCGGCAGCAGCGCGGGCAGCGCGCCCGGGCCACCGGCGACGGCCACCTCCTCGCGGGGCAGCGCCAGCCAGCGCAGCGCGAAGCGCGGGTGGAACTCCGGTGCGTAGGCGCGCAGTTGGCCATCGCTCAGGCCGGAGCGGCCGCGGGAGGTGGGGTAGACGGGGTGGTCCAGGCGGGCGGCGAGGGTGTCGTACGCGGGGCTCGCGGCCGGACCGGTCCAGTGCGCCGGATCGGCGCCGTACCGCGCGGTGAGCGCCGCCTCGGCGGTCTGCCGGGTGCGGGTGTGCAGCCGCATCGTGGCGAGCGTCTGGCGGCACTCCTCGGCGAAGGCGTCGTGGCCGTCGTGGTCGGCCGGGTCGGCGTGGGCGCGCAGCGCGGCGAGCACCGCGCCGAGGGTGTCCAGCCGGGCGCCGTCGGCCTCCCGGACCAGCAGCGGCAGTCGGGCGGCGTCCGCGCTCTGGTAGCCGTCGTGGGTCACCGGCAGCAGCAGCGCCCCGGCCGCCCCGTCGGCGGGCAGCCGCAGCCACCGGCCGTCGGGCCGCCGCAGCGGCGTGGTGCGGGTGCGCAACCCGGCGACGTCCTCGCGCAGCAGGGCGCTCAGCACCCGCAGCAGCAGCGCGCCTTCGTCGTCCCCGGTGGCGTCGGGGAGGGTCTCGGTGGCGGGTGTGGTGGTCACGCGGTGATCTCCCAGCGTCCGTCGGCGAGGAAGGCGTCCACGGCCCGCTCCACGGCCGCCCGGTCGTCGCCGGTGGCCCGGACCACGCCGAGGTAGTCGCGGTTGGTGCGGTGGTGCGGCCGCGTGGTGCCGACGGCGCGCAGCGGGCGGTAGGCCAGGCGGACGCCGTCGGCGGTGCGGTCGGTGGCGGCGGGTGCGGCGGTCAGGGTCCCGGCGCGGTCGGCGAGCGCGTACGCGACGCGGGCGGCGCCGCCCGTGCGGGCGCCGAGGCCGGCGGGGAGCGGCTCGCCGAGGTGGGTGCGGAGGATGTGGGTGAACAGCGAAATGCCCAGGACGTCGGCGAGCGTCCGGTCGCACTGGTCACCGATGGCGCGGTAGTTCACCTCGATGAGCCGGGCCCGGCCCTCGTGCACCACGAACTCGGTGTGGCAGGCGCCGAACCCGACGCCCAGCGCGTCGAGCTGGGCCAGCACCTGCGCGGTGACCGGCTCCGGGTGGGCGGCGGTGAAGTCGTGCCGCTCCTCGATGAACGTCGGCGGCGCCGAGACGGTGGTGCGGAAGCCGCCCAGGACGTGGCGGCGGTGGCCGTCGCCCAGCGTCTCCAGCGTGTACAGGTCGCCGGGCAGGTACTCCTCGGCGAGCAGCGCGGCGTCCGGGCGGCGGCCGCGGATCGCGGTGGCGTGCGCCACCAACTCGGCCGCGTCCCGGGCCAGCACCACGTCCTCGCTGGCCACGCCCTCGCGCGGTTTGACGACGCAGGGGTAGGGGAGCGCGGCGTCGGCGAGGGTGGACGGGTCCTGCCCGGCGGGGAGTTCGGCGGCGCGGACGGTGTCGGCGCCGCAGGCCGCGAGGTGGCGGCGCAGCTCGGCCTTGTTCTTGGTGCGCAGCGTGGCGCGCCAGTCCTTGCCGGGCAGCCCGAAGTAGGCGGCGGCCAGCGCGGTCTGCGTCTGGAGGTGGTCGCTGTTGGTGAAGACGGCGTCGGCCGGGTGGTGGGTGGCGATCCGGCCGATGACGGCGGCGACATCGGTGACATCGCACGCCAGGACCTCGGTGCCCGGGCAGGCGGCCCGGTGGTCGTCCGGCTGGTCGGTCAGGACGGTGAGGTCCAGGCCGAGTCCGGCGGCGGCGGGGACGAAGCCGTCGGTGACCGAGTCGGTGGGGTTGCGGGCGAGCAGGTACATCCGCATGAGCGGGAACCCCTTCGGGGTCGGGGGCGGTGCAGGGGG
>NZ_VKJP01000466.1 GCF_007280575.1 Streptomyces benahoarensis | reverse complement strand
TGCCGGGGGTGAGCGGGGCGGGTCCGGTGGGACGGTCCGGTGCCGGTTCGGCCGGGCCGTCCGGTGCCGGGCCGTCGGAACCGTCCGGCCCGGGGCCCGTCCGCGTCGCCGCCGCGCCCGGCGGCCGCACCGGCAGCTCCACGGTGAACACTGCGCCGCCGCCGGGCGCGTTGGCGGCGCGGACGGTGCCGCCGTGCAACAGGACGTTCTCCCGGGCGATGGCCAGGCCCAGGCCGCTGCCCTCGGAGCGGGCGCGTGCCGAGTCCGCCTTGTAGAAACGGTCGAAGACGTGCGGCAGTACCTGCGGATCGATGCCGGGGCCGCTGTCGCGGACCTCCAGGAGCAGCCGGTCCGCGCCGGGTCCGGGGGCCCGCAGCCGGACGTGGACCGGGCTGCCGCCGTGGTGCAGGGCGTTGCCGACGAGGTTGGCGACGACGACGTCCAGCCGCCGCGGGTCGACGCGGGCGCGGACGCCGTCGGGCAGCTCCGCGCCGACCTCGTCCTGCCAGGCGCGGGCCTGGAGCGTCTTGCGGACGGTCTCGGCGACGTCCACCTCGTCCAGGTGGAGCGCGGCGGCGCCCGCGTCGAACCGGGAGACCTCCATCAGGTCCTCCACCATGCGCGTCAACTTTCCGGTTTCCTGACTGATCAGCCGGACCGCGGACGCGGTGTCCGGGTCGAGCGTCGCGGCGTCCTCGTCCAGTACGTCGGTGACCGCGGTCATCGCGGCGAGCGGGGTGCGCAGCTCGTGCGAGACGTCCGCGGCGAACCGGTGGGCGTTGGCCTCCAGGCGCCGCAGCTCCGCGACGCTGGCCTCCAGCTCCTCCGCCATGTCGTTGAACGACCGGGACAGCCCGGCGAGTTCGTCGGTGCCCTTGACCTCCAGCCGGGTGTCGAGCTTCCCCTCGGCGAGCCGCCCGGCCGCCTGCCGCAGCCGCCGCACCGGCCGCAGCACCCCCCGGGCGGCGAGCAGCGCGGGCAGCACCGACAGCGCCAGCACCGGCAGCGCGCCCCGTTGCGCCGCGCTGACCAGGGCCTCGACGTTGGCCTCCTCGGCGTTCAAGGGGAGCTGGGCGTAGACGGACAGGGCGGACGGCGCGCCGTCGGACTGGCGTACCGGCATGCCGATCAGCAGCCAGGGATCGCCGTTGCGCACCACCCGCTGGAACGCCGGGACATGGCGCTGCTCGACGGACTTCTCCAGATCGGCGGGGAGACGGGCCGGGCTGCTGGGCGGGGCGTCGTCGCCGCCCGGGACGCCGCGGTAGCGGACGCGGATGTCCCAGTCGCGGGAGGTGCCGGAGCGCTCCAGCTGGAGGCGGAGGGCCTCCAGATCGGTGCGGGTGGGCGGCACGGTCAGCTCGGGGGCGAGCGAATTGATCTGGGTGCGCAGGTCGTTGACGGCCATGTCCTGGGAGCGCTGCAGGATGGCGTTGCGGGCCTCGCGGTACGTCAGCCCGGCGGTGGTCAGCGCGCTGACCGCGGCGACCAGCAAAAACGCCACGACCAGCCGGGCCCGCAGGCCCCGCAGCAGCCCCGGGGGCAGCAGGCGGCGGCGCCTCACAGGGGACCGAAGCGGTAGCCGAAACCGCGCACGGTCTGGACGAAGCGGGGGCTGCGCGGGGTGTCCTCTATCTTCGTGCGCAGCCGCATCACACAGGCGTCCACCAGCCGGGCGTCACCGTGGTAGCTGTGCTCCCAGACGTGTTCCAGCAGCTGCTGGCGGCTGAAGACCTGCCCTGGGGTGGCCGACAGGAACAGCAGCAGCTTCATCTCGGAGGGCGCGAGCGCGAGGTCCCGGCCGCCCTTGGCGACGACGAGTCCGGCGCGGTCGATGGCGAGCGTGCCGTACGACTCGACGGGCGCGGGGCCGGGTTCGGCGGCGGCCGCACCGTCGGCGGGCGGCGCGGTGCGGCGCAGCACCGCGCGTATGCGTGCTTCCAGTACCTCGCCGCGGGCCGGTTTGACGATGTAGTCGTCGGCGCCCGCCTCCAGGCCGAGGACCACGTCGAGGTCGTCGCCGCGCGCGGTGAGCATGATGATCGGCAGTTGCCGCTCGGCGCGGATCAGGCGGCAGACCTCGAAGCCGTCCTTGCCCGGCAGCATGAGGTCGAGCAGCACGATGTCCGGCCGGAAACCGGGCAGCAGACCGAGCCCTTCCTCGCCGCTGCCCGCCGCCGCGACATCGTGGCCGCGCCGCCGCAGGGCGAGGGTCACCCCGTCGCGTACGGCGGCGTCGTCCTCGATCAGAAGTACACGTGGCATGGGTTCAGTATCGAGAACTTTCATGATGGATCGGTAACAGAGGCATCCTGATCGGTTTCCTTCGCATCTGTGGGGGTGCGGCCGGATGTCGGAAAACGCCCGGACCGTACGAGACGACAGAACTCCAACACGGTGTGAGGGACGGCATGAACACGGCGGGGCGCTTCGGGAACGGGCGCGGCATCCTCAAGACGGTCACCGCGACGGTGGTGGCGCTCGGCGCCGCCGGGGCGCTGGCCCTGGCATGGCCCGGCGGCCCCACGAGCGCGGAGGCGGACACCCCCGAGGCCACCCACACGGCCACCCACCGCCCGACCGTCCGCCCCGTGGACCCGTCGATCGTGCACGCCTCGGACCGCCCCGGCCGCAGCCTCAACGTCACCATCGACGACGGCCCGGACCCGGTGTGGACCCCGAAGGTCCTGGAGGTGCTGGAACGGCACCACGTCAAGGCGGTGTTCTGCATGATCGGACCGCAGGCCGCGGCCCACCCCGACCTCGTACGCCGGGTGGTCGCCGCCGGGCACCGGCTCTGCGACCACACGATCAGCCACGACACCGGCATGGACCACCGGCCGGAGCGCTACCAGTCGGACCAGATCCTCCCCGCACAGCGGATGATCGAGAAGGCCGGGGGCGCGCCGGTGCGCTACTACCGGGCGCCCGGCGGCGCGTTCACGCCGTACAGCCGCGCCCTCGCGGCCCGGCACGGGATGCGGCCGCTGGGCTGGAACATCGACAGCAAGGACTTCGAGGGCGGCTCCGTCGCCACGATCGAGGCGACCGTCCGAAGCGAGCTGACGAACGGTCCGACCGTCCTCTTCCACGACGGCGGCGGCGACCGCTCCCGCACCGTCGAGGCGCTGGACCGCCTGCTGCCGTCGCTGCGGCAGCAGGGCTACGGGTTCGGCTTCCCGCAGCACTGAGGCCGCGTCCCCGGCGGGCACGGAGCGGCGCCCGCCGGGGACACGGTGGGGAGCGGGCGCCGGGCGGTCACGCCGCGCCGAACAGGGCGGCGAGGCCGCGGTCGACATCGAGGTGGGCCGGCTCCTGACCGGCCGGGACCGCCGCGTACGACCGGGCGAGGAAGCGCCGCACGTCAGCCGTCCGCAGCTGCACCATCGCCACGCCCTCGTCGGCGTGGAACTCCATGACCGTGCGCTCCGGACCGGCCGGACGCACCCGTACATCGCCCCGGCCCGCGGGAGCGTGCAGCCCCTCGGCCAGCAGCTCGCGCGCGAACGCCCAGTCCACCGCGGCCCCGTCGAGCGAGATCTCCGGCGGGAACGACATCCGCACCGCCAGCGGATCGGAGGGGTGGTAGCGGAGCACGGCGGGGACCGTGTGCGGTCCGGGGGTCGTCGCGAGGAGGCGGACCTGGACGGCGTGGTCGATGGCGGCGGGCATCGCGGCGGCTCCTCACAACTGTCGGTTCACAGCATCACTCACCCCTTAGGACGAACGACGGGCCCCGGTCGTGCACGCACAGGGGGTGTGATCTGCGTCATGGTGCGCATCGGCGGGGGAGAAGCGGGTAGCCGCCGTGGTCGGCCACCCCGGCCACCCCGGCCACCC
>NZ_VKJP01000465.1 GCF_007280575.1 Streptomyces benahoarensis | reverse complement strand
GGTTGGTGCGGGTTTCGGGGCGTATCGGTGCCGACTGACGAGCGTAACCCGGACACGGTGCGGGTCGCCGGACGCGGTCCTACGGGCGGCCGTCGGCCCGGGGAACGGCGGGTGCCGGGGCGGTCGGGACTCCCCGCGCCGAGGGTCGTACGGAACGATCGAGGGACGGCCCGACCGGCGTACGCGGCCGCCGTCCGCACCCGTTTCACGGTCTGTGCGCCGGATCGTTCCGCATCTTCGGGCAGGCAGACGGCGAGCCCGGGACCGGGGCCCCGGGCTCGTGGCCCGTACCGCCTCCGGGCGCCGGCGGTGCGGCGCCCGGAGGAAACGGCGCGCGGCGGTGCGCCGCGCGCCCCCTCTCAGAGAGTGGGGTAGAGCGGGTGCTTCGCGGTGAGGGCGGCGACCCGCGCCTTCAGCGACTCGGCGTCGTAGACCGGCTTCAGCGCCTCGGCGATGACGTCGGCGACCTCGCGGAAGTCGTCGGCGTCGAAACCGCGGGTGGCCAGCGCCGGGGTGCCGATCCGCAGACCCGAGGTGACCATCGGGGGCCGCGGGTCGTTCGGGACGGCGTTGCGGTTGACCGTGATGCCGACCTCGTGGAGGCGGTCCTCGGCCTGCTGGCCGTCCAGCTCGCTGTTGCGCAGGTCGACCAGGACGAGGTGGACGTCCGTGCCGCCGGACAGGACCGAGACGCCCGCCTCGGTGACGTCCGGCTGCACCAGGCGCTCGGCCAGGATGCGGGCGCCGTCCAGGGTGCGCTGCTGGCGCTCCTTGAACTCGGCGGACGCCGCGATCTTGAAGGAGACCGCCTTCGCCGCGATGACGTGCTCCAGCGGACCGCCCTGTTGACCCGGGAAGACCGCGGAGTTGATCTTCTTGGCCAACTCCTGGGTGGAGAGGATCACGCCGCCGCGCGGACCGCCCAGGGTCTTGTGGGTGGTGGTGGTGACGACGTGGGCGTACGGCACCGGGTTGGGGTGCAGGCCCGTGGCGACCAGACCGGCGAAGTGCGCCATGTCCACCATCAGGTACGCGCCGACCTCGTCCGCGATCCGGCGGAAGGCGGCGAAGTCCAGCTGACGCGGGTAGGCGGACCAGCCCGCGACGATCAGCTTCGGGCGGTGCTCACGGGCGAGGCGCTCGACCTCGTCCATGTCGACCAGGCTGGTCTTCTCGTCGACGTGGTAGGGCACCACGTGGTAGAGCTTGCCGGAGAAGTTGATCTTCATGCCGTGGGTGAGGTGACCACCGTGGGCGAGGTTCAGGCCCAGGATGGTGTCGCCCGGCTTGATCAGCGCGAACATCGCGGCGGCGTTGGCCTGCGCACCGGAGTGCGGCTGGACGTTGGCCGCCTCCGCGCCGAAGAGCTCCTTGATGCGGTCGATGGCGATCCGCTCGACCACATCGACGTGCTCGCAGCCGCCGTAGTAACGACGGCCGGGGTAGCCCTCGGCGTACTTGTTGGTGAGAACCGAGCCCTGCGCCTCCATGACGGCGACCGGAGCGAAGTTCTCCGAGGCGATCATTTCGAGGGTGGACTGCTGACGGTGCAGCTCGGCGTCGACGGCGGCGGCGACGTCGGGGTCGAGCTCGTGGAGGGAGCTGTCGAGAAGCGACATGGGTCTTCTCCTGGAGGGTCAGGGGGGGGGCGCGGAGCGCTTCCGGTACGGGCGGCGGCCGAGTGGCGGACTCAGCCGGCGGTGAAGGCGGTGTATTCGTCCGCGGAGAGCAGGTCGCCCGGCTCCGCGGTGACCTTCACCTTGAACAGCCAGCCGCCCTCGAACGGGGCGGTGTTCACCAGCGAGGGGTCGTCGGTGACACCCTCGTTGACCTCGGTGATCTCGCCGTCGACCGGCGCGTAGAGATCGCTGACCGACTTGGTCGACTCCAGCTCACCGCAGGTCTCGCCTGCCGTGATCGTGGTGCCGACCGCCGGGAGCTCCACGTAGACGACATCGCCGAGCGCGTTCGCCGCGTGCTCGGTGATGCCGACCGTCGAGACGCCGCCCTCGGCGTCCGACAGCCACTCGTGCTCCTTGCTGTAGCGCAGGTGCTGGGGGTTGCTCATGGGTCGATTCTCCTGTACGCGAGGGTGTGGTGGTGAAAGGGGTCTTGCACAGTGAGACACACCGGTGGCGGCCGGGCCGCACCGGCCCGGCGCGGCGGCCCCACCCGGGGTGAGGTGTCCCGCTACGGGCTACGTCGCCCACATGCGGATACGGGGCTACTTCTCCCGCTTGTAGAAGGGCAGCGCGACGACCTCGTACGGCTCGTGGCTGCCACGGATGTCGACCTTGACGCCTTCGGTGCCGGGGGCGGCGTGCGCGGCGTCGACGTACGCCATCGCGACTGGCTTGCCGAGGGTGGGCGACGGCGCCCCGGAGGTCACCTCGCCGATGACGGTGCCCGCGGCATCGACCACCGCGTAGCCCGCCCGCGGCACCCGGCGGCCCTCGGCGATCAGGCCGACGAGCGTGCGCGGCGGCTGCTCCTCGGCGCGCGCGGCGGCCGCCTCCAGCGCGGCGCGGCCGACGAAGGCGCCGCCGTTGGACGTCTTCTCGAACTTCACGACCCGGCCCAGACCCGCGTCGAACGGCGTGGTCGCCGTTGTCAGCTCATGGCCGTAGAGCGGCATGCCCGCCTCCAGGCGCAGCGTGTCGCGGCAGGACAGACCGCACGGCACCAGACCCACGTCCTTGCCCGCCGCCAGCAGCGCCTCCCAGAGCGCGGCCGCGTCCTTCGGCCGTACGAACAGCTCGAAGCCGTCCTCGCCGGTGTATCCCGTACGGGCGATGAGCGCGGGCACCCCGGCGACCGTGCCGGGCAGCCCGGCGTAGTACTTCAGCCCGTCCAGGTCGGCGTCGGTGACGGCCTTGAGGATGCCGGGGGACTCCGGGCCCTGCACGGCCAGGAGCGCGTAGGCGTTGCGGTCGTCGCGGATCGCGGCGTCGAAGCCGCCGGCCCGGGCGGTCAGCGCGTCCAGGACGGTCTGCGCGTTGGAGGCGTTGGCGACGACCAGGTACTCCTGCTCGCCCAGGCGGTAGACGATCAGGTCGTCGAGGATGCCGCCGTCCTCCTGGCAGATCATGGTGTAGCGGGCGCGGCCCGGCTTCACGGAGCCGATGTTGCCGACCAGCGCATGGTCGAGGAGGTCGGCCGCGCGCGGGCCGGTGATGGTGATCTCGCCCATGTGGGAGAGGTCGAAGAGACCGGCGCGGGTGCGGACGGCGACGTGCTCGTCACGCTCGCTGGCGTAGCGCAGCGGCATGTCCCAGCCGGCGAAGTCGGTCATGGTCGCGCCCAGCGCGCGGTGGACGGCGTCGAGCGCGGTGCGGCGGGGGGCATCGGTCATGGTGGGCTCCCGGACAGGATGAGAGGACATGTCTCCCCATCTGTCATCGGAACCTGAGAGGTTCACCGGAATCCCGCGAACGGGCCGGTTTGCACCTTGGGTGGAGCCGCTCCCGGACCGGGCCGCGGCTCGCTTTTCAGATCTGCCTCGCCCGCGCGGTATAGGGGCCTGAGAGATTCAAGGGAGGACTTGCTCCTTCGGCGCCCCGGCGTGCGGCCGGGGACTCTCCCGCGCGGATTCAAGCGGCCGGTATGGAGTTGACCGTGCACGGCGGAACACAGGAGTGCACGTGGCGCCGACATCATTGCATGGGAACGCCGCACGTAGGAGCCCCGGCCCGGAACCCACGGGACGGACCGGACGGAGCGCCTCCGCCCGGCCCCGCCCCAGCCTGCGCGGCCCCGTGCGCCCCGGACGCCACGGCACCGGAACGCCCCATGCCGTGAAGGGCATTACCTTTCCTTGACACTGTGCGGGGGAGGGGGCGGGCCGCCGCCCGGCCCCGCCGAACGGGGAGGGG
>NZ_VKJP01000464.1 GCF_007280575.1 Streptomyces benahoarensis | reverse complement strand
CCCGCGGGGCATGGGCCGGACGCGACCTTACGGACACCGGGCCGGGTCCGGCGGGCGGACACGCCCTGGGGAGCGCCGTCCGCCGGGTCCTGGCCGGACCCCCTCTAGATCCGGATCCCTCCCAGAAGGCTGGCGAGGCTCGCGCCGCCCGCCTTGATGCTCGGGGCGATGGCGGAGCCCGCCAGGTAGAAGCCGAAGAGCGCGCACACCAGGGCGTGCGAAGCCTTGAGGCCGTCCTTGCGGAAGAACAGGAAGACGATGACGCCGAGCAGGATCACGCCGGAAATGGACAGAATCATGAGGGTTCTCTCCTGGGAGGTGGGGACGGTCACCATGAGTTCTTCCAACCTCACAGGACGTACCAAGCCAACAAAAGCCGCAAAAGGGTGATTTGTCGTGGAATCCGTCCATATGGGCGCACGGGGAATCGGCCTGGTGATCGGGCCCGGTTCCGCGGGCGTCGGCCCGCCCTCGGTCCGGGCGGACCGGGCGCGGCACGGCCCCGCCGCCGGGCCCAGGCGCCGGACCTGCACAATCGAAGCGTGTCGAAGAAGCCGAAGAAGCCGAAGAGGGCGCCCCGTCGCCCCGCCGCCCGCCCCGTCCTCGCCTCCGCGGACCCGTGCCCCTGTGGCCGGGACGCGGTCTACGGCGACTGCTGCGCGCCGTTCCACCGGGGCGACGCCGCCGCCCCGACCGCCGAGCGGCTGATGCGCTCGCGCTACGCCGCCTTCGCCGCCGGGGACACCGCGTACCTGCTGCGCACCTGGCACTCCTCGACCCGCCCCGCCACGCTCGACCTCGACGCCGAGCGGCGGTGGACCGGCCTGGACATCCTCGGTACCACCGGCGGCAGCGCCTTCCACGCCGAGGGCACCGTGGAGTTCCGTGCACACTCCACCTGGCGCGGCCAGGCCGACAGCCAGCACGAGAACAGCCGCTTCGTCCGCGAGGACGGCGCCTGGGTGTACGTGGACGCGCTCGGCGGTCCGTGACCCGCCGGGCGCGTCCGGCCCTCGCTCAGCGGCCGCGCAGCTGCTCGATCTCGCGGCGGTCACGCTTGGTCGGGCGGCCCGTGCCCCGGTCGCGGACCGCGGCGACCGGTGCCTGGGCGCGCGGCGGCTCGGGCGGGGTGTTGTCGACGTAGCACTCCACGGCGACGGGCGCGCCCACCCGCTTGTGCACCAGCCGCGAGACCACCACGATCCGCTCCCGCCCGGCGTACCGCAGCCGCACCTCGTCGCCGGTGCGCACGGTGTAGGCGGGCTTCACCCGCTCGCCGTTGACCCGGACATGGCCCGCCCGGCAGGCGGCCGCGGCCAGCGACCGGGTCTTGGTGAGCCGGACCGACCAGATCCAGCTGTCGATGCGGGTGTTCCCCTCGTCTGAAGCCATGTTCCGACTCTAGAACGCCGGGGTGACAACGGGGCACCGGAGCCCCGTCCGAGGTCGAGGGCCGTTCCGCGCCCGCTGCCCGGCCCCGCCCGCCCCGCCACTCATGCCGACGTGCGCTTCGACGTTCCCCCGGCCGCCGGTTTCGAGCCGCCCGACGTGGCGGTCCCGGCGGTCTTCTTCGACGCGGTCCCCTTCGCCGTACGCTTCGTGGCGGTCTTCTTCGCGGTGCTCTTCTTCGCCCCCGAGTCCGAACTGCCGGTACCGGAAGCCGACTTCGTCCGGCTGCTCGACGTCTTCGCCGCCGTCCGCTTCCGGCCGGACGTACCCGAGGAGCCCGCGGCGCTCTTCCGGCCGGAGGTGCCGCCCGAGGACGCGGATTTCTTCGTGCCCGTGCCGCTCTTCGTGCTCTTCCGGCCCTGGATCGGGGTGACGGTCGCGTCCTTCTCGTCCCCGGCCCCCTCGCTCGCCTCCGTCTCCTCGCCGCGGCCCTCCCGTGCCGCCCGTACGCTGCTCTCCAGCGCGGCCATCAGGTCGATGACCTGGCCGCCCGAGGTGCCCGCGGTCTTCGGTGCGGCCGGTTCGCCGCCCTCCAGCTTCGCGGCGACCAGGCTCTCCACCGCCTCGCGGTAGTCGTCGTGCAGCTCGTCCGGGTCGAGGTCTCCCAGGGAGTCCATCAGCGTCTCGGCGAGCGTCAGTTCGCTGTCGCGGATCTCCACGTCGTCCGGCGCCACCCCGGCCGTCGAGCGGATCTGGTCCGGCCACAGCAGGGCGTGCATCACGATCGCCCCGTCGTGCGCCCGCAGCATCGCCAGCGTCTCCCGCCCGTGCATCGCCACCTTCCCGATGGCGACCTTGCCGTGGTGCTCCAGCGCCTCCCGCAGCAGCGTGTACGGCTTGGTGGCGGTGGGGCCGTTGGGGCCCAGGTAGTACGCCCGGTCCATCTGGAGCGGGTCGATCTCACCGGCGTCCAGAAACGCCAGGATGGTCAGCGTCTTCGTGGTGGGCAGCGGCAGATGGGACAGATCCTCATCGGTGACCGGCACGATCGTGTCGTCGGTGGCCCGGTAGCCCCGGCCGATCTCCTCGTTGGGGACCTCCTCGCCGTCCAGCTCGCAGACCTTGCGGTACTGGATGCGTCCGCCGTCCTTCTCATGGATGCGGACGAAGGGCACCGAGGCGCTGCGGTCCGTCGCGCTGTAGGTCTTCACGGGGATGCTGACCAGGCCGAACGAAATGGCACCGTTCCATACAGATCGCATCATTCATCCCTTGTGTGGGATTCTCATCGTATGTCGCCGATAACCGTCGTGGAGGGGCGGCGCCTCTCGCTGACCCGCCTCGACAAGGTCCTCTATCCGGAGACCGGCACCACCAAGGGCGAGGTGCTGCACTACGTCACCACCACGGCGGGCGCCCTCCTCGCGCACCTCCACGACCGGCCGGTCTCCTTTCTGCGCTACCCCGACGGGCCCGGCGGCGAGCGTTTCTTCACCAAGAACGTGCCGCCCGGTACCCCCGCATGGGTGAAGACCTGCGAGGTCCCGTCCCGCGCCGCGACATCGCGCCGACAGGTGGTGCTCCAGGACCTCGCCTCCCTGGTGTGGGCCGCCAACCTCGTCGTCGAACTGCACGCACCCCAGTGGACCCGCGACACCCCGGGCACCGCCGACCGCCTCGTCCTCGACCTCGACCCGGGCGCCCCCGCCACCCTCGTCGAATGCTGCGCCGTCGCCCTGTGGCTGCGCGACCGGCTGGCCGCCGACGGCCTGTACGCCTGCGTCAAGACCAGCGGATCCAAGGGCCTGCACCTGCTCGCCCCCATCGAACCCGCCCCGTCGGAGCACGCCACCGCCTACGCCCGGACCCTCGCCACCGAAGCCGCCGCCGCGCTCCCCGGGCTCGTCACCGCCAAGATGCGCAAGGACCTGCGCCCCGGCAAGGTCTTCCTCGACTTCTCGCAGAACGCCGCCGCCAAGACCACCGCCTGCGCGTACACCCTGCGGGCCCGCGCCACCCCCACCGTCTCCACGCCCGTCACCTGGGACGAGGTCGCCACCTGCACCGACCCCACCCAACTCACCTTCCTCTTCGGCGAGATCGCCGGCCGCCGCGCCCGCCACGGCGATCTGTTCGCCCCGCTGCTCAACCCCCACCACGCGCATCCGCTGCCCCGTACCGCGTGACCCCGCCCGGTCGGCGCGCCCTCACCCCAGCCGCGTCAGGTCCGGTCGCAGCCGCTGCCACACCGGGTGCCGCAGCCGCCCGGCGTCCGTCCACGACGACGCCGTGACCTCGGCGACCAGTCGCGGCTCGACCCAGCGGGCGCCCGCCACCTCGACCGGTCCCGCGAACGGAGGATCCGCGCGGGCCAGCACCTCCAGATACCCGGCCAGCTCCCGCCGCTCCCGCAACGACAGCCCCGACCCGACCGCCCCGGCGAACCGCAGACCCTCGGGCGCGTCGGTGCCGACCAGCACCGC
>NZ_VKJP01000463.1 GCF_007280575.1 Streptomyces benahoarensis | reverse complement strand
TCCGGACCCTCCCGCACCCGCCGCCCGCCCCACCGGGCCCGGCGCGGCGCACCCGGGAAACGGCCCCGGCCACCGGACCTTCGAGCCTTGGAGTGCACATATGCCGGCCCCCGACCACCTGTACCGAGCACCCTCCGGCGTCCCCTACTTCAGCGCGGACGCCGACACCTACCTGGCCCGCACCCCGCTGCGCGACCTCGCCAGGACCCGCTCGCTGCGGGTCCTGTCCGAAGCGGACTTCGCCCACTGGCAGACCTACGGTTACGTCGTCGTCAAAGAGGCGATCCCCGCCGCATCGGCAGCCGAACTCCTCGCCTTCGCCTGGGAGTTCCAGGGCCTCGACCCCGCCCGCCCCGACACCTGGTACCGCGACCGCCCCTACCGCTCGGACCTCGACCGGGAACTGCACATCTACGGCTTCGTCGAGGCGTACCACCACCAGCTCCTCTGGGACAGCCGACAGGCGCAGCGGGTCTACGACGCGTTCGTCGACGTCTGGGACTGCGAAGAGCTCTGGGTGACGCTGGACCGCCTCAACCTCAACCCGCCCAATGTCAAAAACCGCGACCGCGCGCTGATCCCCACCACCGACCGCGGATTCGACATCACACTCCACTGGGACATCGACACCTCCCTCGGCGTCCTGCCGCAGCGCGTCCAGGGAATCATCGCCCTCAACGACACCGACCCCGCAACCGGCGGATTCCAGTGCGCCCCGGAACTCTTCCGCGACTTCGACCGCTGGAATGCCCTCCAGCCACCGGGCCGCGACCCGATCCGGCCCCGCATCGATCCCGCCGAAATCCCGGTCGTCCGCCCCGCATTACGCGCCGGTGACCTGCTGATCTGGAACGGCGCACTCGCCCATGGCGTCGCCCCGAACGCCTCCGCCGACGGCGTCCGCGCGGTGCAGTACCTCTCGATGATGCCCGCCCTCGAATCCCACGAGGAATTGCGCCGCTCCCGTATCGCCTCCTGGCGCCATCTGCGTACCCCGGAATGGAACGCGACGCTGCTCGGCGACGCCGTGCGGCACGAATCCCTCCGTTACGGCCGGGCCACGCTCACTTCGCTCGGCGCCAGACTGCTGGGCCTCGAATCCTGGCATGGAAACCCCACCGCACAGCCGACCGGAGACGGGGCATGGACCGCATCTGTCTGACCCTTCCCACCAACCGGGAATGCACCGCCACCCTCACCGCCCTCGGCGAGGAAGCCGCCTACGCGGCCGACCACTTCGGCGTCGAGGTCGATCTGCTGATCCTCGACTCCGCCGCCGCCCCGGACCGCGCCCGCCACGCCCGCGCGGCACACGCCGCCGCGGGGGAACACGTCACCGTCCACCACCTCGACGAAGCCGCCCAACGCGACTTCCTGCGCCGCGTCATCGACCGCGCCGGGCTGCCCAAACCCGAGCTGATGCTCGACCTGATGCTCCCGGAGCGGCTCTCCTACGGCGCCTGCACCAACCGCGCCTTCCTCCTCGCCGCCGCCCTCGGCTGCCGCTCCGTCCACCGCCGCGACTCCGACAGCCGCTACCGGACCCACCACGGCGAACCCGTTTACCCGATCCACCACGAACTGCTCTCCCTCGGAAAGCGTGCCCGCGACGCCGCCGACGCCGTCACCGAAAATTCCCTCGATGCCCACCACGCCGACAAACCCGTGGTCATGGCCGGCGCCTCCTTCGTCGGCGAACTCTCCGTCGATATCGGGGAAATCCGCGCGGCCGCCCCGGACATCTACCGGGACATCGTCGGACTGTGGGCGCCCGAAAACTGGTCAGCGGAAGAGAAAAGGGAACTGGCGGACATCTCCTTCCTCGGCGCCGGAACCGATCCCTTCACCGGCGACCATTCGACACTTACCCTCGTCGACCCCATGCACGTCGACATGTGCAACATCGGATTCCACCGCATTCAGGAAGACGTCCCGCTGCCCCCGGCCACCGACACCATCGGCAGCGACTATTTCCTCTTCCACCTCGCCCGCAGCGCCACCCTCCCCGGCGTGCTGCACAACCGCCATATCGTCAACTACTACACCGGGGAACGCCGCACCGACGCCGGATTCCTGGCCTACCAGACCCGGTTCGTGAAATTCCTCCTCTCCATGCTCCACCTCCACCACCTCTACGACCGGATGGCCCACGCCGGGCCCGCCCTGCTCGACGGCGACGACCGGGTACGCGCCGCCGACATCGCCCTCTTCGCCCGGGAGAGCGCCCACCTCGACCCGGCGGAGAACCTGCGACGGCTCACCGTCCTCGACCGCTCCTACCGCCGCCTCGGCGGCCGGTACGCGGCCTTCGCCGACCGCCTCGCCACACAGCGCGCCCGCTTGCTCGACGAAGCCCGGCGCGACATCGAGGACTTCGCCCTGCTCACCGAGGCATGGCAGCGCCTCATCACGGCGAGCGCGGCGACCGCCGTGCACCCCGCCGCCCGCCGCCCGGACCGAGGGCGCCGATGAGCCGCCCCGGCACCCGGCTGCGTACCGCCCTCGCCGCCACCGACGACGACCGCCTCCTCCTCGACCTCACCGGCATCGAGGAGAGCTACGACGCGCTGGAGCGCGAACTCCCGGGCATCCACGTCCGGTTCGCCATGAAGGCGTGCCCCGCCGACGAGGTCCTCACCCGGCTCGCCCGGCGCGGCGCGGGCGTCGACGCGGCGAGCCCCCGCGAGATCACCCAGGCCCTCGCCGCCGGTGTCCCGCCCGCCCGTATCCACTACGGCAACACCGTCAAATCCGACCGGGACATCGCCCACGCCCACCGGCTGGGCATCACCGACTACGCCACCGACAGCACCGAGGACGTCGCGGCCCTCGCCGCGCACGCCCCCGGCGCCCGCGTCTTCTGCCGCCTGGCCACCGACGGCGACGGCGCCCTCTGGGGCCTCACCGGCAAGAACGGCTGCTCCGCCGACGACGCCGTCCACATCCTGGAAACCGCCCGGCACACCGGACTGACCCCCGCCGGACTCTCCGTCCACGTCGGCTCGCAGCAGATGACCGCCGACGCCTGGCGCACCGCCCTCGACCGCCTCGGCACCGTCCTCGCCGCCCTGCGACGGCGCGGTATCACCCTCGACCACCTCAACCTCGGCGGCGGACTGCCCGCCCTCGGCTACCGCGACCGGGACGGCAGGGACCTCGACCCGCCGCTCGACAAGATCTTCGCGGTCCTCCGCGAAGGCATGCGGCGCCTCGCCGACGACGCCGGTCACCCGCTGGACTTCCGTATCGAACCGGGCCGCCACCTCGTCGCCGACCACGGCGCCATCCGCGCCCACGTCAGCCGCCTCGCCGTCCGCCGCGCCCCCGACGGCACGCCCCGCCCCTGGCTCTATCTCAGCTGCGGCAAGTTCAACGGCCTCTACGAGATGGACGCCGTGCAGTACCGCCTGGTCTTCCCCACCCGGCCGGGCAGCCGCACCGTGCCCGCCGTCGTCGCCGGGCCGACCTGCGACAGCGACGACGCGTTCTCGCCCGACCACCTCGTCCCCGTCCCCACGGACGCCGCCTCCGGCGACCCCGTCTGGATCCTCTCCAGCGGCGCCTACGCCCTCAGCTACATGACCCGCGAGTTCAACGGCTTCGCCCCGCTCCCGTACAGCTGCGTCACCGACGACGGCGCCACCGCATCCCGAAAGGCATCCGGCAGATGAGTCCTGACCTGCGGATACGGCAGCTCGCCGACGGCGACTGGGACGCCCTCACCGCCCTGGAGGCGGCCACCTACGCCCCCCTCGGCCTCTCCGAGGACCGCGCCGCCCTCCAGTCCCGGGCCCGCGTCTCCCCGGCGACCTGTTTCGTCGCCGAGAGCGGCGACCGGCTCGCGGGCTATCTGCTGGCCGTCTCTTATACACAACTCCGAGGCCAC
>NZ_VKJP01000462.1 GCF_007280575.1 Streptomyces benahoarensis | reverse complement strand
TTCGGGGGCCGTGAGGTCGGGGATGGCGGCGGCGTCACCGGCGGCCCAGGCGTGGTCGACGCCGTCCACCTGGAGGGCTGCGGTGCACTTGAGGCGGCCGCGGCCGTTGAGGGGGAGGCCGGTGGCGGCGAGTACCGGGTGCGGTTTGACGCCCGCGGTCCACACCAGGGTGCGGGTGGGGAAGCGGGAGCCGTCGCTGAGGACGGCGATCCGGTCCTCGCAGGAGTCGAGGCGGGTGTCGAGGCGGACGTCGATGTTGCGGGCGCGCAGCTCGCGTACGGCGTAGCGACCCATCTCGGGGCCCACTTCGGGAAGGATCTTTCCGGTCGCCTCGACGAGGATCCACTTCAGGTCGGTGGCCTCGACGTTGTGGTAGTAGCGGACGGCGTAGCGGGCCATGTCCTCCAGCTCGGCGAGGGCCTCGACGCCCGCGTAGCCGCCGCCGACGAAGACGAAGGTGAGCGCGGCGTCGCGGACCGCCGGGTCGCGGGTGGAGGAGGCGATGTCGAGCTGTTCGAGGACGTGGTTGCGCAGGCCGATGGCCTCCTCGACGGTCTTGAAGCCGATGCCGTGGTCGGCGAGTCCGGGGATCGGGAGGGTGCGGGAGACGGAGCCGGGCGCGAGGATCAGCTCGTCGTAGGCGATCTCGGTGTCGGCGGCGCCCGCCGCCTCGGTGGCGAGGGTCTCGACGGTGGCGGTGCGCGCGTCGTGGTCGAGGGCGGTGACCTCGCCGATGACGACCTGGCACTGCGGCAGCACGCGGCGCAGCGGCACGACGACATGGCGGGGGGAGATGGATCCGGCCGCGGCCTCGGGGAGGAACGGCTGGTAGGTCATGTACGGCTCGGGGTCGACCACGGTGATCCGGGCAGAGCCCTGCCGCAGCTCCTCCTTGAGATTCCGCTGCAGCCGCAGGGCGGTGTACATGCCCACGTAGCCGCCGCCGACGATCAGGATGCGCGCCACATCGTTCGAAGACACAGCCTTCACAGAGCTTCTCCTCGCGGTGGACCGGTCCCGGCAGGCCCCCGGGGCCGGCCGGCCGACGGCACGGCAGCCCCAGGAGGCACTGTGCCCCCGGGAAGGCACAGCACTGTTCCATGACGCCTTCCCGGCCGCGCTTTGTCCACAGGCTCGACGAAATGCGCGGGCGGTCGCACGGGCCCGGACGGAGGGTCGGCTTCCGCGTTGTGCGGACGAGGCGCGCAGGTCAGACGGGCAGCGACGGTGCGGCGGGCGAACGCCGTGGAGAAGGTGGTGCCGGTGTAGGCCGATCGGGGGTGCGGTGTGCCCGGAACTGACCCTTCAATCTTGACCGGGGCTCAACTATGTTCGGTAGTTCATGGGGGCGGGCCCACTCATCGGCGCGCCCCTTTCCGTCAGGGCGGGGAGTCTCCGGGGGGAGACGTCATGACCGGGGGATCACAGATGCATATTCAGGGCACACACTGGTCGGGCACCGTCACCACGGCGCCCGGTAACGGCGGCCGGGCCGCCACGGCGCACGGCAACGACGCCGACGGCCGCACCGGGCCTGCCGGGCGGCCCGCGGGAGGAGGCTCCCGCAGCGCACCGCTGCGGGTGGACGCCCAGCGCAATCTGGAGCACGTGCTGCGCGCCGCGCGCGAGGTCTTCGGCGAGCTGGGATACGGCGCGCCCATGGAGGACGTCGCGCGGCGGGCGCGGGTCGGCGTCGGGACGGTCTACCGCCGCTTCCCCAGCAAGGACGTGCTGGTGCGGCGGATAGCGGAGGAGGAGACCTCCCGGCTGACCGAGCAGGCGCGCACCGCGCTGGGCCAGGAGGAGGACCCCTGGTCGGCACTCTCCCGCTTCCTGCGGACGTCGGTCGCCTCGGGCGCCGGGCGGCTGCTGCCGCCGAACGTCCTGCGCGTCGGCGCCGGTACGGAGCGGGCGGCGGAGGCGGCGGAGGCGCCCGAGAGTGCGGCCGATTCCGCCGGTGCGGCCGCCGGCGCCCGGGTGCCGCAGCAACGGCTGCCCGTGGCGGGCGGGGAGCCTGCCGCGGACGCGTACGGCGCCGAGGAGCGGTCCGGGGGTGTGCCCGCGCTGCTGGACGTGGTGGGGCGGCTCGTGGAGCGCGCCAGGTCGGCGGGGGCGCTGCGGCCGGACGTCATGGTCGGCGACGTTCTGCTGGTGATCGCCACGAGCGCGCCGACGCTGCCCGATCCGGGGCATCAGCAGGCGGCGTCCGCGCGGCTGCTGGACATCCTGCTGGAGGGGCTGCGGTCGCGGCCGCAGGGCTGACGGTCCGGAGGGCTCCGGCCGGGGCGGCGCGTCCCGGCCGGGACTCCGGTGGTGGCCGGGGCCTGGGCGCGCACATTGTGCCCCGGAACGGCGGCCGAAGGGGCCCTCTCCGGGCAGCGCGCCCCGGATGAGTGGTTGAGGGGACGGACTCCTCGGCCCGGGCGTGTCCTGTGACACGCTTGCGCGGTGTTCCGGTGTGACGGCGTGTTCGGGGGCCTTGGCGATGACTCTTGACGGGCGGGACGAACGACGCGGTGGCGACCACACCACCACGGATCCGGACGAACGGGCCGGGCAGATCACGGGACAGACGAGGCCGCTGGGTGCCACTCCCTCGGCCACCGGGCCGACGGCGCGTCACGACCGCACCGAGGCGCCGCCGCTCGCCGGTGTACCGCCGCAGCGCGACCGCACCGAGGCGGCGGCCGCCGCGCCCGAGCCGCCCGTGGACGCGGAGGGCGCCGAGGGCGCCCCGCCGTCCGATGCCGCGCTGATCAGCGCCATGCGGGCCGGTGACGACGGCGCGTACGAGGAGCTGTACCGCCGCCACGCCGAGGCCGTACGCCGCTACGCACGCAACTGCTGCCGGGACGCGCACACCGCGGAGGACCTGACCGGCGAGGTGTTCGCCCGCACGCTGCAGGCGGTGCGGGGCGGTGCGGGCCCGGACACCGCGGTGCGGGCGTATCTGCTGACGACGGTCCGGCGGGTGGCGGCCGCCTGGGCGAAGACCGCGAAGCGGGAGCAGCTGGTCGAGGATTTCGCGGTGTTCGCGGTCTCCGCGGCCGGGACGTCGATGGACGCCGGTGGCGGTCCGGGCAGCGGGGTCGATCTCGGCGCCGACGTCCGGGCGATGCAGGAGGCCGAACGGACGCTGGCCATGCGGGCGTTCCGCAGTCTGCCGGAGCGCTATCAGACGGTGCTGTGGCACACCACCGTCGAGGAGGAGACACCGAGCCAGGTCGCGCCGCTGCTCGGGCTGACCGCCAACGCCACGGCGGTGCTGGCGCACCGCGCCCGGGAAGGGCTGAAGCAAGCCTATTTGCAGGCTCATGTCAGCCAGTCGCTGACCGCGGGTGGCGACTGCGCGCGGTACGCCGACCGGCTCGGCGCGTACGCCCGTGGCGGGCTGCGGATGCGGGCGGAGCGCGGGCTGCGCAAGCATCTCGACGCGTGTGCGCAGTGCCGGTTGGCGGCGCGCGAGGTCGCCGATGTCAACCAGCGGATCGGCGCGCTGCTCCCGGTCGCCGTCATCGGCTGGTTCGCCGCCTCGTACGCGGTCAAGGCCGCGGCGGTGGTCGCCGGGGCGGCCGGGGTCGGCGCGGTGGCCGGGGCGGGCGCCGCGGCGGCAGCGGCCGGTGGCGGCTCCTCGGGCGGTGCGGCGGGCGGCGCCGCGGCCGGGGAGGCGCTGGGCCTGCCCGTGAAGGTCGCGATCGGCGCCGGGGTGATGGTCGTGGCCGGGGCGGCGCTGGCGATGGCGATGACCGGGGCGCAGGAGCCGCCGAAGCCGGAGGCGAGGACGGAGCCGACGCCCGCCGTGGCGCCGCGGACGCCCGCGCCCCCGCCGCCCGCGCCGGAGCCCACGCCGACGCCCGCCACCCGTCCGGCGCCGCCGCCTCCGCCGACGCCCACGCCCACGC
>NZ_VKJP01000461.1 GCF_007280575.1 Streptomyces benahoarensis | reverse complement strand
GGGTGGGGCACCGGGCCGGGTGGGACATCCCGGCGCCGGGCCTCCCGCCGTTGGGGTCCTCGCGCCGTTGGAGCCTCCCACCACCGGGGTCCTCTCCCTGTCGCACCGCCCCTGAGAGCGCGCCGCTCTCAGGGGCGTTCCGCTTCCCTGGGATGCCTCCGGGGGCGTTCGGCTTCCCGAAGCGTTCCCGTTTCCCGGTGGCCCGTTTCCGGGCCGCTCCCGCTCCCCCAGGGCGCTCCCGCTTGACCCTTACGTCACGTCAGGGCGCACCCTGTACGGGTAACGGGGGCGGCTCGCCCCGGGCCCCTACGGGTGGTCCGGGGCTCCGCCGCGAGGAGCCATGACGGAAGGCGCCGCGATGAGCTACACGGTCGGCCAGGTGTCCCGCTTCGCGGGCATCACGGTGCGCACCCTGCACCACTACGACAAGGCCGGACTGCTCAGCCCGGGCGACCGCAGCCCGGCCGGGTACCGCCTCTACAACGACGCCGACCTCGCCCGGCTCCAGCAGATCCTCTTCTACCGCGAGCTGGGTTTCCCGCTCGATGAGATCGCCACCCTCCTCCAGGACCCGGACGCCGACCTCCTCGGCCGGCTGCGCGCCCGCCACCGGCGTCTCACCAAGGAGATCGCCCGCCTCGGCCGCCTGGTCGAGGTCGCCGAGCGGGCCATGGAGGTCCAGCAGACCGGCGTACGGCTGACGCCCGACGAACGGTTCGAGGTGTTCGGCGAGGTCGCCTTCGACCTCAGTTACGCCACCGACGCCCAGCGCAAGTGGCATCACAGCGCGGGCCATCAACGCGCGATGGCCCGCGCCGACTCCCACACCAAGGAGGACTGGGCCCGCCTCATGGCCGAGGCGGCCGCCTGGCGCGCCCGCCTGCTCGCCGCCTACGACGCCGAGGAACCCCCGGACGGCCCGACGGCGATGGACCTGGCCGAGGAGCACCGCGCCCACATCAGCCACTGGTTCACCCCTTGCCCCACCGACATGCACACCCGCATCGCCGACGACTTCCTCACCGACCCCCGCGCCTTCGCCCTCCTTGTTCCCCCGTCGGAGCAGCGCCCGGGGCTGGCGTTGTATGTGCATACGGCTGTGTGCGCCAATGCGGTGCGGGGAGCGGGGACGGCTTCGCCGTCGGTGCGGGAGGGGACGGCTTCGCCGTCGGTGCGGGTGGAGGCGTCTGGGCAGGGTCGCCCGTCGTCTGCCGGTCCGGTGTCGCCGACGACGTCCGGCTCGACGCACCCGCCGTCTTCCGACTCGGCATCCCCGGCAACGTCCGGCCCGGCGAAGCCGCCACCTTCCGGTCCGGCGTCAGCACCGCCGCCCGGACCGTCGGGCCCACCGTCCTCCGGCTCGGTGTCCTCCCGCTCGGTGTCCTCCGGCCCGGTGTCCTCCGGCTCGGCGTCCTCCGGCTCGGCGTCCGCGCCACCGTCCGGCCCCACGCCTGGGCCCTGACGCCTGGCACGCGCCTTCCGGCCACCCGGCACACGCCTCTTCCGGACACCGGGGCGCACGCTCCGTCGGCCACACCTCCGTGCGGAGCGGCCCCGCATTCCCTACGGCCTGCCCGGCGCCCCTTGAGGGCGGATGGGGACCACCTCGCAGCGGACGGGCGCTCCCTTTACGAACGGACTCGGGGGCTCCCTTACGGGTGGACAGGCGCCCCTGACGGGCTGGCCCCGCAGTCCCCTTACGTCGCCGGGCGGACATCCCTTACGGACAGGCCACCGCTCCCCTACGGAGCCGGAGCCAAGTGCCCGCACCGCACCTCACGCGCTCTCCGCCGCCCTCTCCCCCGCTTCTCCCGTTCCGGACGGCGCCCTCACGGAAGGCCCACGCCATGAAGATCCTCATCACCGCCGCCGGTTCGTACGGCGACGTCGCCCCGTACACCGGTATCGGCGCCGCCCTCATCGCCGCAGGTCACGACGTGGCGATCGCCACACACGACACCTTCGCCCCGCTCGTCCGCGCCGCTGGGCCGGAGTTCCGGCGGCTGCCCGCCGATCCACACGCCCGGCGTCCGGGCGGCGCCGGTCCCGGTACCGGGCGCGGTGGTCAACGGGCCCTGATGCGCACCGCCGCCGCGTTCATCGACGAACTGGGGGCGGGCATGGCCGACGCCGTCGCCCCGGGCACGGAACTCCTGCTGCTCTCCACGACCACCGCCCCGCTCGGCCGCCACCTCTGCGAGGCGCACGACATCCCCGCGCTGGACCTTTCCCTCCAACCCACCGCACCCACAAGGGAGTTCGCCCCCGTGGTGTCCGGCGGGCGGAACCTGGGCCGCTGGGGCAACCTCCTCGCGGGTCGCCTCACCCCACGCATCGTCGACCGGCTCCACGCCGACGCGACCCGCGCCCTCCGCGCCCGCCTCGGCCTGCCGCCCGCCACCCCGGGCGCCGTCCGCCGCCGCACCGAGGCGGCCCGGCCGCGGGTGCTGCACGGTTTCAGCGAGGTCCTGCTGCCACGGCCCGCCGACTGGCGCCCCGGCCTCGACGTCGTCGGCAACTGGTGGCCCTGGCACGCCCCCGACGCCCAACTCCCACCCGACCTCGAAGACTTCCTGGCCGACGGCCCGCCCCCGGTTTTCATCGGCTTCGGCAGCATGGCGTCCGGCGGGGGCGAACGCCTCGGCGCCCTCGCCGTACGGGCCCTACGCCGCGCCAAGGTCCGCGGCATCCTCCAGTCGGGCAACGCGGGCCTGACGTCCCCGGATGCCGAACCCGTCTCCTACAGCGACGCCCCTACCCACACCGGCACTTACTCCGAGCCCGGCGCCGCCACCAGCACCGGCAGCGGCAGCGGTGCTCCCCTTACGGGGCTCTCCCCCACGCCCGTCAAGGGCATCACGGAGCCCCTTACGGGAACCCGTACGGGGCCCGCCCCAACCGCCGGGCCTCGCACGCACACCACGCACACCACGTCCGACGTCCTCACCATCGGAGAGGTCCCGCACGCCCTACTCTTCCCCCGCACCGCGGCGGTGGTGCACCACGCGGGCGCCGGCACCTCGGCCGCCGCGCTCCGCGCGGGCGTCCCGAGCGTGCCCGTACCGGTCACCGCCGACCAGCCGTTCTGGGCCGGCCGCCTGGCCACACTGGGGGCGGCCACACCCCCGATCCCGTTCGCCGACCTCTCCGACGACGAGTCCGCCGACCGACTGACCGCGGCACTCATCAGGGCCACCACCGAGCCCACACACCGCACCCTCGCCAACGGCGCCGCCCGCCGGATGGAGGCGGAGGACGGCATCGCCGTCGTCGTCTCCGCGGTGGCGCGCCTGGCCGACTGACCTACCGCCCGCACCGGACCAGTTCGCACGAGGCCGGGCCGCACCGAAGCGGGCCGGACAAGGCCGAGCCGCACCAGGCGTGGTCACACCGGCCCCAGGACACTCACCCCAGCTACTCCCCCACCCCACCGGCGCGCGCCCGCGTGCCCGCACTCCGGGCCGTATCCGCGATCCCCTGGAGCGCCGCCAGGTGACCGGTGAGCGCCAGGTGCCCGGCATCGGTGAGGGAGAGCCAGGTGCGGGCGCGCTTGCCCGCGTACCCCTTGCGGATGGCGACGTAACCGACCGCCTCCAGCGCCGACGCGGCCTTGCTGAGCACCGAGTCGGACACCTGACAGCAGTCGCGTACGGCAGCGAACTCCGCCTCGTCACAGGCCGAGAGGAAGGCCACCACCGCCAGCCGCGTCGGCTGGTGGATCGCCGCGTCCAGTTGCGGAGCCCCGGACGCGCCGGGGCCCGCATCGCCGCTCACGCCGCCCCCGGAGCGCCCCGCAGCTGCGACAACTCCCGCCGGACGGTGGCGTTGCGCCATTCGAACAGGCCCCAGATGAAGAGGCCCGCGACCACGGACACCGCGAGGCGCAGCGCGGACTCCCCGGCCCCGAGCAACAG
>NZ_VKJP01000460.1 GCF_007280575.1 Streptomyces benahoarensis | reverse complement strand
GCCCCGCCCCACGCGAGGAGCGGGGCCCTGCCACCCGCGCCCCATGCGCCGCCCCATGGGGCCCGTCCCGGGCCCTTCAGGGCGGTGAGGTCACCCTTCTCGGGTGGCGGGGGGCCCGGCATGGCAGTCTTAGACCTGCGTCATGCCGAATTGACGCAGTGGACGGACAAGAGTTCGGGCGAGGAGCGGGCACAGTGCAGCGCTGGCGTGGCTTGGAGGACATCCCCGAGGGCTGGGGGCGCAGCGTCGTCACCATCGGCTCGTACGACGGAGTGCACCGCGGCCACCAATTGATCATCGGTGAGACCGTCGCGCGCGCCCGGGAGCTGGGCATCCCCGCGGTGGTCGTCACCTTCGACCCGCACCCCAGCGAGGTCGTCCGCCCCGGTACCCACCCGCCGCTGCTCGCCCCGCACCACCGGCGCGCGGAGCTGATGGGGGAGCTGGGCGTCGACGCCGTCCTGGTCCTGCCGTTCACCCGGGAGTTCTCGCAGCTCGCGCCCGCCGACTTCGTGGCGAAGGTGCTGGCCGACAAGCTGCACGCGCGGATCGTCGTCGAGGGCCCCAACTTCCGCTTCGGGCACAAGGCGAAGGGCACCGTCGAGACCCTCGCCGAGCTGGGCGTCGCCCACGGCTTCACCGTCGAGGTCGTCGATCTCGTGGAGCGGGGTTCGGCGGGCGGCGGGGTGCCGTTCTCGTCCACGCTCACCCGTCGGCTGGTCGCCGAGGGCGACGTCGCGGGCGCGGCGGAGGTCCTGGGACGGCCGCACCGGGTCGAGGGCATCGTCGTCCGCGGCGCGCAGCGGGGCCGTGAACTGGGCTTCCCCACCGCCAATGTGGAGACGCTGCCGCACACCGCGATCCCGGCCGACGGGGTGTACGCGGGGCTGCTGCACGTCGAGGGCGAGGCGATGCCCGCGGCCGTATCGGTGGGCACCAACCCGCAGTTCGACGGGAAGACCCGCACGGTCGAGGCGTATGCGATCGACCGGGTGGGGCTGGATCTGTACGGGCTGCACGTCGCGGTGGACTTCCTCGCGTACATCCGGGGGCAGGAGAAGTTCGCCACGCTCGACGCGCTGTTGGAGCGGATGGCGATCGATGTGAAGCAGGCACGTGAGCTGATCGCCGCCGCGGGCTGAGCCCGACGGGGTGGGCCACGCCGCGCGACAGGGCGTCCGGGGAAGCCTCCGGGCGCCCTTCGTCGTCCGCCCCGTGCGGCCGCGCGGCACGCACCACGCGAGCGGGGCCCGGCACCGTGAAGTGCCGGGCCCCGCCCGCATGGTGCGACGGCTGCCGCGTCACTGCGGAGGCTGCTGCTGCCATCCCTGCTGATCGGGCTGCGGCGCGTCCGGGGCGGGCTGCTGCTGTTGCCAGTGGGCGGGCGGCTGCTGCGGCTGCTGGGTCCAGCCGCCCTGCTGAGGCGGGTAACCGGCCGGTGGCTGCGCCTGGGGCTGCTGCTGCGGCTGACCCTGCTGCGGGTACTGCTGCTGCGCGTACGGGTCCTGCGCGTACGGATCCTGGGCGTACGGTTCCTGGGCGTACGGTTCCTGGGCGTACGGTTCCTGGGCGTACGGTTCCTGGCCCATCTGCTGGCCCTGCTGCGGGTACATCCCCTGGGCCTGCTGGGCGCGCGAGAAGTCCTCGGCGACCAGGGCGGACAGGTGGAAGTAGGCCTCGCGGGTCTTGGGCCGCATCATGTCGAGGTCGACCTCGGCACCGGCGGCCAGATGCTCGTCGAACGGCACGACGACCACACCGCGGCAGCGCGTCTCGAAGTGCGACACGATGTCGTCGATCTTGATCATCTTGCCGGTCTCACGGACCCCGGAGATCACCGTGATACCGCGCTGCACCAGGTCGGCGTAGCCGTGCGCGGAGAGCCAGTCCAGCGTGGTGCTGGCGCTGCTCGCGCCGTCGACGGACGGCGTGGAGATGATGATCAACTGGTCGGCGAGGTCCAGGACGCCCCGCATGGCGCTGTAGAGCAGGCCCGTGCCGGAGTCGGTGAGGATGACCGGGTACTGGCGGCCCAGGACGTCGATCGCGCGGCGGTAGTCGTCGTCGTTGAACGTCGTGGAGACCGCGGGGTCGACGTCGTTGGCGAGGATCTCCAGGCCCGACGGCGCCTGTGAGGTGAACCGGCGGATGTCCATGTAGCTGTGCAGATGCGGGATCGCGTGCACCAGGTCACGGATGGTCGCGCCGGTCTCGCGGCGGACACGTCGGCCGAGGGTGCCCGCGTCCGGGTTCGCGTCGATCGCCAGGATCTTGTCCTGCCGCTCGGAGGCGAGCGTGGCGCCGAGCGCAGTGGTGGTCGTCGTCTTGCCGACGCCGCCCTTGAGGCTGATCACCGCGATCCGGTAGCAGGACGTCACGGGCGTACGGATCAGCTCCAGCTTGCGCTGACGCTCCGCCTCCTCCTTCTTCGCACCCAGCTTGAACTTGGACGGCTGCGCGTTGGCGCCCGGCTTGCGTCGCTTGGGCTGGTTGCGCAGGAGGCGGTCGGAGGTCAACTCGACCGCGGCGCTGTAGCCCAGCGGCGCGCCCGGGGTGGCCCGCTGCTGCGGCTGCTGCTGACCCGGCTGCGAGTACGAGGCGTAGTTCGCGGCACCACCGGCCTGCTGCCCCGGAAGCGGCTGATGCGGAACCTGCCCTTGCTGGGCTGCCTGGGCCTGCTGCGCCTGCTGGGCTGCCTGGGCCTGCTGCGCCTGCTGGGCTGCCTGTGCCTGCTGTGCCGCTTGGGCCTGTTGCTGCGCGGCCTGCTGGGCGGCCTGAGCCTGCGGGTCGTAGCCGGTCTGCGCGGGCTGGCCCTGCGGGGGGTACCCGGCCTGGGCCTGCTGCTGTGCGGCCTGCGGGGTCGTCTGCTGCGGGTGCGCCTGCGGCGACTGCTGCGGGTACCCCTGCGCGGCGGGCTGCGGATAGCCGTACGCCGACTGCTGTGCGGGCGCCTGCTGTTGGGGCTGTTGCGGATAGCCGTACGCCGACTGCTGTGCGGGTGCCTGCTGTTGGGGCTGCTGCGGGTAGCCGTACGCGGGCTGCGGATAGCCGTACGCGCCCTGCTGCTGGGGCGCCTGCTGCGGGTACCCGCCCTGCGGGGGGTAGCCCTGAGGCGGCGCGGCCTGCTGCGGGAAACCGGCCTGCGGCGCGGCCTGGGGTCGGGCCTGCTGCGGGGGCAACTCCTGGCCTGGCTGCGGCTGTTGGGCCTGCTGCGGCTGCTGCTGGGCCTGGGCCTGGGCCTGGGCCTGCTGGGCCTGCGCCGTGCGCGGATCGGCGGGCTGGTACTCCGGCGGCAGCGGCGGCAGCCCGCCCTGACCGGGCACACCCTGCACGGCGGCGTCCGGCTGTGCGGGCCACGGGGCGCCCTGCGGCGGCACGCCCGGCTGCGCCCCGCCCTGCTGCGGAGCGTCCTGCGGGGCGCCACCCTGCTGCGGCGCCTGGGGCGGGGCCTGCTGTGGCTGCACGGCAGCCTGCGGTGCCTGCTCCGGCTGGGCGGCCTGCGCCTGCTCGGGCTGCGGGGCCTGCTGCGGCACCGGCTGTGCGGCGGCCTGCGGTGCCTCCGGGCCCGGCTGTTCCGGCGCCTGCGGGGCCGGCGCGGGGGCTGGGGCCGGTGCGGCCTCGGCCACCGGCGCCTCGTCCGGCTGCGGCGCCGCCGGTGCCGTCTCCTCGGCCGGTGCGGCGTCGTCCTCGTCGTCGTCCCACAGCGAGGCGGACGGGTCGGCGCCCGTACCGGAGCGGACGTTGCCGCCGCCCGCCGGGGTGTCGGCGGCGGGCGCGGGTGCCGGGGCCTCCGCCGACGGCGCGCCCTGGGGCGCGTCCGCGGGCTCCTGCGGGCGCAGCATCGGGAAACCGGGCGGCGCGGTGTGGGCGGGCGGCGGTACCGGCGCGCCGACGGGGCCGGGGGCGCCCTGCGGGCCACCGGCCGAGGGCGGGCCCGCGACGCCCTGGCC
>NZ_VKJP01000045.1 GCF_007280575.1 Streptomyces benahoarensis | reverse complement strand
GAGCGGGGGGTGCCGGTCGTTCCGCGGGGTGGGGGGACCAGCATCGCCGGGCAGGCGACCGGTGTCGGCGTCGTTCTCGACTTCACCCGGCATCTGCGGGGTATCGGCGACATCGACCCGGAGGCGCGGACCGCCACCGTTCAGCCCGGTGTGATCTGCGACGACCTGCGGGCCGCCGCCGCGCGACACGGGCTGACCTTCGGTCCGGACCCGTCCACCCACAGCCGCTGCACGCTCGGCGGCATGATCGGGAACAACTCGTGCGGGTCGCATTCGGTCGCCTGGGGCACCACCGCCGACAACGTCGAGGAGCTGCGACTGCTGACGTACGCGGGGGAGGAGGTGCGTGCCGGACGCGGCACGGACGCGACGGGCGCGCCGACCGGGCTGCCGCCTCACCTCGCCGACGGCGTACGGGCCCTGATCGGACGGGAGTTGGCGCTGCTGCGGACCGGCTTCCCGGAGCTTCCGCGGCGGATCTCCGGCTACGCGCTGGACGCGCTGCTGCCCGAGAACGGGACGGATCTGGCACGGGCGCTGACCGGCAGCGAGGGCACCCTCGGGGTGCTGACCGAGGCGACCGTGCGGCTGGTCGAGGCGCCCGCCGCGCGGGCGCTGGCCGTGCTCGGGTACGCGGATGAGTCCGGGGCCGCGGAGGCCGCCCACACGCTGTTGCCGTACGGGCCGTTGACCGTCGAGGGCATGGCCGCCGACCTGGTCAGGGACGCCACCGGGCTGCCCAAGGGCGGCGCCTGGCTGTTCGTCGAGACCGGTGGGGGGAGCGCCGCCGAGGCCGTCGCGCGGGCCGAGGAGATCTGCCGGGCGGCGGGCGGGGAGACCACCGGGCACACCGTCGTCGCCGATCCGGCGGGGCAGCGCGCGCTGTGGCGGGTGCGGGAGGACGCCTCCGGTACGGCGACGCGGTTGAGGCCCGACGGAGGGGGCGCCTCCCTGCCCGAGCGAAGCCGAGGGCTTGGGGGAGAGGCGTGGCCCGGCTGGGAGGACTGTGCGGTGCCGCCCGCCCGGCTCGGCCCGTATCTGCGGGACTTCCGCGCCCTCCTCGGCCAGCACGGGCTACGAGGTACGCCCTACGGCCACTTCGGTGACGGCTGCATCCATGTCCGGATTGATTTCGACCTGCTCAGCAGGGCTGGCATCGGCCGCTTCCGGGAGTTCTCCGTCGACCTCGCGGATCTCGTCGTCGCGCATGGCGGGTCCCTCTCCGGGGAGCACGGTGACGGGCAGGCCCGCGCCGAGCTGCTGCCGCGGATGTACGGGAGCGAACTCGTCTCGGTCTTCGAGGAGTTCAAGGCGCTGTGGGATCCGGCGGGCGGGCTGAATCCGGGGATGCTGGTGCGGCCCGCGCGGCTCGACGAGAACCTGCGGTTCGAGGTGCTGCCGCGCGGGCCGGTGCCGGTGGAGTTCGGGTATCCGCAGGACGGTGGCGACTTCTCCGCCGCCGTGCGGCGGTGCGTGGGCGTCGCCCGGTGCCGTACGGAGCGGGTCGTCCCGGGCTCGTCGGAGGTGATGTGTCCGTCGTTCCGGGCGACCGGTGAGGAGCAGCACTCCACCCGGGGGCGGGCGCGGTTGCTGCACGAGATGCTGGCCGGGGAGGTCGTGACCGACGGCTGGCGGTCCCCGGAGGTCCGTGACGCGCTCGATCTGTGTCTGTCGTGCAAGGGGTGCCGCAGCGACTGTCCGGTCGGCGTCGACATGGCCACGTACAAGGCGGAGTTCCTGCACCACCACTACGCGGGGCGGGTGCGGCCCGCCGCGCACTACAGCATGGGGCGGCTGCCCCAGTGGCTGCGGGGAGCCGCCCCGCTCGCGCCGCTGTTCAACGCCGCGGCCCGCACCCCGCTCGGCGCCCTCGGCAAACGGCTCGGCGGGATCGCGCCGCAGCGGGAGATCCCGGAGCTGGCGGCGGAACCGTTCACCCGGTGGTTCGCCCGGCGCAGCCGGGAGCGGACGGCGCCGCTGGACGCCGCGCGGACCGTCGTGCTGTGGCCCGACACCTTCACCACCTACCTCGCCCCGCAGGTCGGCCGGGCCGCCGTCCGGGTCCTGGAGGCCGCCGGGCAGCAGATCGCGATGCCGGGGCCCGGCGTCTGCTGCGGACTGACGTACGTCTCGACCGGCCAGCTCGACACCGCGCGGAAGGTCATGCGCCGCACCCTGGACCGGATGGAACGGGCCGACGGCCACCCGCTCGTCGTCCTCGAACCGAGCTGCGCCGCCACCCTCCGCACCGACCTGCCGGAGCTGCTGCCGGACGATCCGCGGGCCGCCGCGCTCGCCGCGTCCGTACGGACCTTCGCGGAGGCGCTGGAGGAACGGGCGCCCGACTGGCGGCCGCCGCGGCTGGACCGGCCGGTCGTCGGGCAGACCCACTGCCACCAGCACGCCGTCCTCGGTGACGCGGCCGACCGGCGGCTGCACGAGAAGGCGGGCCTGACCGGGACGCTCAGCGGCGGCTGCTGCGGCCTGGCCGGGAACTTCGGCTTCGAGAACGGCCACTGGGACGTCTCCGTCGCCTGCGCCGAGGAACAACTGCTGCCCGCCGTGCGGGACGCACCGGACGGCGCGGAGGTCGTCGCGGACGGCTTCTCCTGTCGCACGCAGCTCGCCCAGCTGGGGCCGCGCCCCGGCCGTCACCTCGCGGAGGTGCTGGCCGAGGGGCTGGACGGGGCGGGCGGCTGAGGCGGGTCAGGGGCCGGGGTGCGTCACGGCTGAGGTGCACCGTCGCCGAGGATCTGCTCGGCGGTCGCCGCCAGTTCGGTCAGCTCCCGGCCCCGGATCGCCTCCTTGGTCAGCTCGAAGTCGATGGTGTTCTTCCGGTTCTGCCGGTGGACCTTGATGTGCACCTTCGTCTGCAACCACGTGACCAGCGCGAACAACACCACGGCCCCGCCGGCCACCTCGACCACCGCCAACTGCTCGTCCACCGGCGGATCGTCGAGGACCGGCGCGGCGGTCGCCGCGGTGTCCTCGTCGGCCGCGAGCAGCGCCAGCAGCCGCCGGGCGGCTGCTGGGGCATCGGCGCCGTCCCGCAGCAGCCGCGCGGCGGCGGCCGGGCCGCCGCCGGGGCGTCCGCCGAGCAGCTCCCCGAGGATCTGGGCGGCCTCCTCGGCGGACCGGGCGGGGGAGGGCGCGCCGTCCAGCAGATCGTCGGTGATCTCCTGGAGTGCCAGCACCACGGAGCGGTCAGGAAGGGCGTCGGGGACGGGGGCGGGGATGGTCATCGGTCTCCTCGGGTGTGTCGGGGCTCGGGTGTCTCGGGTCCGGTGCGGTGTCCCGGGCGTTGCGGGCGGGGCCGGGCGGCGGGCGGAGGGCCCGGTCGAGGTGCCGCACGGTCCGGTGGGTCCCACCGGACCCGGGCTGCCCGGCCGCAGCCCCGCACGGCCTGGGCTCGGCCAGGCCCCGCTCCGTCCGGCCGTGCGCTCAGCGCCAGTCCCCGGTCAAGGTGAAGGCGCTCCAGTGGTACGGGTGGGCGAGCCAGGGGCGGTCCGGGTCGGTGGCGGTCTCCCGCTGGGCGAGCCAGAGGGCCCGCCAGGCCGGTTCGCCTGCGCCGAGCGCACGGTAGAACGCGCCGAGCAGCTGCCGGGAGCCGGCGCCGTCGACGTTCCAGCGCGGCGCGAGCACCGAACGGGTGCCGGCGCGCAGGAACGCCCAGGTCATCCCCGTCAACTCCTCGCCAGGATGGTCCGGGTCGCTCCACCCCGCCGAACAGGCACGGAGCACCAGACGACGCGGCGCCGCGTGCGCCGCCGCCACGTCCCGGGCGCGCAGCAGGAACGGCGCGCGGGCCGGCAGATCGTGCGCCACCCACCGTTCGCTGGGCCGCTCCCGGCCGTCGGAGAGCAACAGCGCCGCGTCCAGTGGATCGTCACCGTCGGCGTAGCCGTGGGCCGTCACATGGGCCAGCTCCGCACCGCCCAGGGCGTCGAGCACCGTACCGGGGGTGGCCCCGGTGCCGGTCAGCGGCGCGGCGGTCGTCCACGGGCCGGACCGCAGCAGCGCGTCGTCCTCCTCGAACAGCGCCATGTCGGGGTTCTCCCGCGCCCCGCAGCCCACCGTCACTGCCGTCGCCGCGGTCGTCGCCTCCTCCGCCAGCAGGTACGACAGCGCGCTGGCGCCCGGGACCGACACCACCGCCGTCGTCTCGCCCAGCCGCCGGCCGTCGGCGCGCGGCACCGCCACGAACGGCAGCCCCGCGAGCGGACCGTGCCCCGCCACCGCCAGCAGCGGATACCCGTCCAGCAGATCCTCGAACGGCGCCATCAGCGGCGTCAGTTCGGCCAGATACGCCAGATCGCGCTTCCAGGGGCGGCGGGCCCGGATCGCCGGGGTGGGCGGCGCGGCGTGCGGATCGCCGTTGATGTCGTGGCGCAGCCGCGCGGCCAACTCCGCCAGCCGCGCCCGGCCCAGCGGCACCCGCCGGACCCGCGACGGTGCCCCGTCCGACGTCAGCACCGTGCAGTACAGGGCGTCCGCGCCGCAGAAGTACGAGGCGAGGACCATGCCGCCGGGCGGTGCGTGCCGCGCCAGCAGGTCCTGGGCACCGGCGACGTCGAGTGGCTCGCCGTCCCGCAGCCGGGCGTGGCCGGGGGCGTGCGGCCGGATCTGCTCGCGTACCCCGGCCAGCCGCTCGTACAGCATCGAGGCGACGCGGGAGGTGGCCGCGTCGCCGCTCGCCAGCGCCGACCTGGTCCGCACCGGATGCAGCGCCGACAGCAGCGACGCCTCCTCCTCGGCGAGCGCGGGCGGGACGGCGGCGGGCACCGGCAGCGGGCCGTGGGCGAGGTCGGCGAGCAGGTCGCGGGCCCGTACCTCCTCCTGGAGGGTGAAGCACAGCTGCGGCAGCGGCGCGTCGTCCGGCACCGTCAGCGCGCCGTGGTGGTCCAGCACCGTCCCCAGCAGCCGTTCGTGGGTGTCGAGGGCGGCGCCCGCGATCTCCGCGCGGATCCGCGCCTGAGGGGTCCCGGCGAGCTGCCGCAGGGTCTTTTCCCGGGTCCACCACAGCTGGTCGAAGCACTCCTGGCGGAAGCCGTCCCGCTCCGTGAACGCGGTGACGAAGTGCCAGCGCTCCTGCCGGCCGGTGTCCTCGTCGCCGGTGGCGTCCGCGACGGCGATCAACTCCCGTGCCAGCGCCGCCGCCTCGGCGTCCCGGCCCAGCCGCAGCAGCGCGTGGACCACGGCCCGTCCGGCCACCGACCGCGGGACGGGGGCGCCGTCCCGCCATGCCTGGCGCCGCAACTCCTCCAGTTGCGGCAGCAGCCGGGCGGCGGTCGCCGGGGTGGGGTCGCGCTCCAGGGACTCGCGCAGCGCGACGGCGAGCTGCGCCGCCGCATCCCGCTCCTGGCCGTAGCGTCGCCCGGCCTGCATACCGCGGGCGTACCACTCGCGCGCCCAGTCGTGGTTGCCGAGGGCGTCGGCGAGCTGCCCGAGGCCGAAGAGGCAGCCGATCTCGTTGCGGCTGCCGGAGCCGCCCGGCATCGTCCCGATCTCCCGCAGCGCCAGCAGGTACTGCTCCTCGGCGCCCGCAAGATCTCCCATCTGGCGCAGGTGCGTGGCGAGCGCGGCGCGGTGGCCGTGCAGCATCTGATCGCCGCCGCGGCGGGCCGCCGCGAGGTTCTCCTCCAGCCTCCGCAGCGCCTCCCGCGAACGGCCCCGCATCGCCAGCGCGTTGGCCGCCAGCGCCCGCGCCCGGAAGGCCGGCAGTGTCCGGCCGAGCCGCTCCGCCGCCTCCGCGGCCTGTTCGAAGTCGGCGGTGGCGGCCGCCGGGCGCCCGGCGTGCAGCAGGGTCTTGCCGCGCTCGGTGAGCAGTTCGACGAGGTCGGCGTCGGCGGTGGCGCCGGTCAGCTCGGCGTGCAGGGCCAGCGCATTGCCGAAACAGCGCAGCCCGTCGTGGCTCCGCCCGAGGGCGGACAGCTCCGCGGCGACGATCCAGTCCAGGTGCATCCACAGCGTGCGCAGCCGGGGCGCGGACCCGGCTGCGGGGTCCGGCATCCGCTCCCGGCAGGCGAGCAGCACGTCCAGCCCGTAGCGGTACTCGCCCAGCGCCCGGTGCGCCCGCGCCAGCACGTTGTACGCCTGGAACGCCACCTCGGTGTCGGTGGTGAACGCCTCCTCGGGCAAAGCGGTCACCGCCCGGGTGGCGTGGAAGAGCGCCCGCTGCCGGTGCTCCCGCGCCCCGGTGCCCGCGCCGAAGCCGAGCTTCTCGGCCTGCGTGGCCTGATCCAGCAGGGCGTACGCCCACCAGGTACGGGCATGGACGGCGGCGAGCGGGCCGCCCGCCGCCATCGCGACCGCGGCGAGCGCCGTGGCGTACTCGTCCGTCCCCCAGCCGGGCTGCTGCGCCAGGATCTGCTGCGCAGCGGTGACCGGGTCCGCGGGCAGGACGGAGCGGTGCGCCCGCAGCTGGAGGAACTGGGCGAACAGGCCGTCGAGTCGTCCGGCGGCCAGCAGGAGGGCAGCGAAGTCCGGCCTGCGCGGGGCACCGGCCGCGGCCGGGCCGTCCGCACCGGCCGGGCCGTCGGCGTCCCCGGACGCCGCCGGATCCTCCGCGTCCTCGGTGTACATGCGCCGGGCGAGGGCACCGAGGTGCTCCAGCAGCCGGGCCTCGGCGGGCCGGCCCGCCGCCGCGGCGGTGCGCGCGCCGTTCTCCAGGGTCTCCCGCAGGTCGTCCCGGAGGAAGGCCGGGGCGCGGTGCAGTTCCTCCGTCACCGCCTCGATGCCGTTGGAGTGCAGGGTGAGCAGCCGCAGCATGGAGATCCGGAAAGCGTCGTCCATCGTCACTCCGTCCGTCCGGGGGCGGTACGTGCCCGGTGGAGGTGGGCGGCCGCCAGATCGGGCCGCCCGGCCTCGGTGAAGGCGGCGGCGAGGGCACGCCCCTCCTCCGCACCGACCGGCGCCGTGGCGCGGTCCAGCACCGCCGACGCCGCGTCCGGCTCCCCGCCGTCCAGCAACGCCCGGGCGGCGGCGACGACGTACCGCGGCTGCTCCGGACGGGACCGGGCGGCGCGGACCAGGACCCGGCGGCAGTACGGTCCGGGCGGGCGGTCACCGCAGCTCTGCGCGACCTGGAGCAGGAAGCCGGCGGCGTGATACGCCTCCAGATCCGCCAGCCAACGGGCGGCGTCGTCGCCGTGGGCGCCCTCGGTGAGGATCCGGGAGTGCGGATGGACGCGGTGCAGCAGGGCGCGGGCCCGCGGGCCGTCCTCCGGGTGCTCGGGCCCGGCCCGCAGCTGCGCCTCCACCAGCATCTCCAGCGCCGTGACGGCGACCTCGGGGACGTCCGCGAGCGGGAGCAGCACCCGGGCCGCGGCGTCGTACTCCGCCAACTCGACGTCGATGTCGGCGAGCGCCAGATGCGCGCGGGCCCGGGCGAGACGGTGCTCGGGGGTGGCCGCGCCGGACACCTCCAGCTCCTCGAACCACGCCAGGCGCAGCCGCTGGAGGGTGCGCTCCTCGTCGCGGAGGAAGAGCGAGCGGTCCAGCGCGCGGCAGCGGTGCGCCAGCTCCTCCCACAGCGGGCCGGAGGCGCGGTCCGCCCGGTGCAGCTCGTCGGCCAGCTCCATCAGCCGGCCGAACCCGGCGTCCCAGAAGCCGGTGCGGACCGTCGCCGTCGCCATGTCCATCAGGGCCGCGGCGCCGGGCGGCGGGGCGCCGGGCTCCTCGGAGAAGAGGCCGCCGAGGGCCTCCGCGGCGGCGAACGGCATCCCGGACAGCAGCAGCGCGACACCGTACTCGTGTCGGGCGGCGGGGCTCTCCACGCTGAGCTGCCGGGTGAGGGCGACGATCCGCCAGGTGTCGGGTGCGCCGGGCCGGGCGAACGCCGCGCCCAGGCCCCCGCCGGGCAGGCTCTGCGGGTCGTAGGGAACGCTCCAGTCCGCCGAGGGATCTCTCACCGGGCCTCCGTGGGCCGGACGTCGGGCCGTGCGGAAGCGGCCTGCGCCACCCCCGTACGCGCGGAACGCCACCGACGGCGCCCTGCGGTCAGATTAAGCCCAACGGGCGGGTTTCGTATGGGACGTGACCCGGCGCACGGGGAGCGCGGGGGCGCGCTCTCAGCGGTCCCCCTCCCGCAGCACCTCCCGGGCCAGCCGCCGCAGATCCGCCAGGGCCGGATGCCCCGGCTCGTCGCGCCAGGCGAGGACGACCGGGACCGGTGGGGCATCGGTCAGCGGGACGTACGCCATGGTGGGCAGCGGGTGCATCCGGGCGGTCGCGGTGGTGGTGACGCCGACCGCCCGGCCGCCGGTGATCGCCGCCAGCCAGTCGTCGGTGTTGCCGATGGTCACCGTGGACGCGGGCCGGGCGTGCGGGGGCCACAGGTCGAGGGTGGTGGTGCCGGAGACGGTGTTCAGGGCGAGGGTGCGGTCCGCGAGGTCGGTGAGGGAGAGGTGCGGGCGGGCGGCGAGCGGGTCGTCGGCGGCGAGGCCGGCCACCCGCTCCTCGGTGAGCAGCAGTTCGGTGACGAGCCCGGGGGTGCGGACCTCGCCGCGCAGCAGCGCCGCGTCCACGTCGCCGCGCGCCAGCCCCGCCGTACGGTCGTCGATCCGCAGCAGCTCCAGCGGCGTGTCCGGATGCTCCTCGTGCCAGCGGCGCAGCAGCCGCGGGGTGTACGGGCCCGCCGCCGACCAGGCGTGGCCCAGCCGCAGCGGCCAGGCGGCTCCCCGGGCGAGGCGGAGCGCCCGGTCGAAGGCGGCGATCGCGAGGGCGGCCTGATCGAGGAAGCGCAGGCCCTCGGAGGTGAGCGCCAGATGGTGGGTGGAGCGGTCGACGAGGCGGACGCCCAGCTCCTGCTCCAGCTGGCGCAGGGTGCGGGAGACGGCGGGCTGCGTCAGATGCAGCCGCTCGGCGGCGCGGGTGACGCTGAGGGTGTCGGCGATGGCGAGAAAGCAGCGGAAGTGACGCAGCTCGATGCTCATACGCGCGGAGCATAACAACAGGAAAAACGGCATTTCACGGACCGGATCGGCGGGCCTTAGCGTGGTGGCGTGAACTCCTCGTCCCCCCGTCCCGACGGGGCCGCCGCGCCCGCCCCCACTCCGTCCGCCGTCGCGTCGCGCCCCGATCCGGCGGCCCCGGACCCGGCGGGCGTCCCGCATCCCGTCCCGCCCTCGCCGGAGGTCGCCGCGGCCGAGGCGGCGGGCGGCGGCGCGGGCGGGGCGCGCGGCCGGTTCGTGTCGGTGGCACTGGTGATCGGCGGGATCGTCTCGCTGCAGTTCGGCTCGTCGGTCGCGGTGCTGCTCTTCCCGCGCGCCGGGGCGCTGGGCGTCGTCACGCTGCGGCTGGTCGTGGCGTCCCTGGTGCTGCTGATCGCCTGCCGCCCGAAGCTGCGCGGCTACGGGCGCGGCGATTGGGCCACCGTCGTCGGCTTCGGCATCGCCCTGGCCGGGATGAACTCCCTCTTCTACCAGGCGATCGACCGCATCCCGCTGGGTGCGGCGGTCACCCTGGAGTTCCTGGGCCCGCTGATCCTGTCGGTCGCCACCTCCCGGCGGCTGCTGAGCGTGGTGTGGGCGATGCTGGCCCTCGGTGGCGTGGTGCTGCTGGGGCGCGAGGGTTTCGACGGGCTGAACCTCGCCGGAGCCGCGTGCGCGCTGGCCGCGGGCGGGTTCTGGGCCGCGTACATCCTGCTGTCGGCGCGGGCCGGACAGCGCTTCCCGCAGGCGGACGGGCTGGCGCTGGCGATGACCGTCGCGGCGCTGCTCAGCCTGCCACTGGGCATCGCGACCGCCGGGCGCGCGCTGCTCGACCCGGTCACCCTCGGGCTGGGCGCCGCCGTCGCCCTGATGTCGTCGGTGCTGCCGTACACCCTCGAACTCCTCGCCCTGCGCAAGCTCCCGGCGTCCGGCTTCGCCGTCATGATGAGCCTGGAACCGGCCGCCGCGGCCACCGCCGGGCTCCTCGTCCTCCACCAGGCGCTGGGCTGGGCGGAGATCGTCGCCATCGGCCTGGTCGTTGTCGCGAGCGTGGGCGCGGTGCGCAGTGCGGGGGATCCGCACGGCTGACCTGGTCGTCTTCAACGAAGCGCGGGGCGCGGGCCGGACGGCTCGCGCCCCGTTGCCGTGTCCGGCCGGACGGCTCGCGGCCCGTTGCCGTACGCCCGGCGCGCGGGGCGGTCCCGCACGCCCCCGAGCGCGGCCCCGCGCCTTGCGCCGTACGACCCCGCCCACCCGCGCCCAAAAACCATGCAGGCGTGCTTGATTGTTTCTCCGGGTGCTGCCACGCTCGGACCGCACCACGGGCCCGCCGCCGCACCGAGCGGCCTCCGGCGCTCCCCGGGTGCGTACGCGAAGCACGTCAGCAAGGCACACACACCACAGGCAAGGCAGCTGATCCGGGTCCGTCCGTGGGCGGGCCGGGGAGGGAGTGTCGCGTGGCCGATCCCGGCGCCGTACTGGTGGATCTCAGGGACGAGAGCGAGGAGTTGGACGCGCTGGTGGCCGATCTGCCCGCCGGGCGGTGGGCGGACCCGACGCCCGCCGCCGGGTGGAGCATCGCGCGCCAGATCGCCCACCTCGCCTGGACCGACCGGCAGGCGCTCGCCGCCGCGACCGACCCGGACGCCTTCGCGCGCGCCGTCGCGCATGCCCTCGCGGCGCCGGACACCTTCGTCGACGAGGGCGCGGCGGAGGGCGCGCGGCAGGAGCCCGCCGCGCTGCTCGCCGGGTGGCGGGCCGGGCGGGAGGCGCTGCTGGAGGCGCTGCGGGCGGTGCCGGACGGGACGAAGCTGGCGTGGTTCGGGCCGCCGATGAGCGTCGCGTCGATGGCGACCGGACGGCTGATGGAGACCTGGGCGCACGGCCAGGACGTCGCCGATGCGCTCGGCGCCGTCCGGACGCCCACCGCCCGGCTGCGGCATATCGCCCGGATCGGCGTCCGGGCGCGGAACTTCGCCTACACCGCACGCCAACTCCCGCCGCCCGCCGAGGAGTTCCGCGTAGAGCTGCGGGCGCCCGACGGCACGTCGTGGACGTACGGACCGGTCGACGCCGGGCAGCGGGTCACCGGCGACGCGTGGGAGTTCTGCCTGTTGGTGACACAGCGGGCGCACCGCGACGACCTGCCGACCCTGCGCGCCGAGGGCGCCGACGCCGACCGCTGGCTGGACATCGCCCAGGCGTTCGCGGGCCCGCCGGGACCGGGCCGGGCGCCGTCCGGCAAGGGTGGGGGAGCGGCCGGATGAGCGGGGAGGTGCTGCGGATCGGCAACGCCTCCGGCTTCTACGGCGACCGGTTCGACGCGCTGCGCACGATGCTCACCGGCGGCCCACTCGATGTCCTGACCGGCGACTATCTCGCCGAGCTGACCATGCTGATCCTCGGCCGTGACCGGCTGAAGGACCCGAAACGCGGCTACGCCAAGACCTTCCTGCGGCAGCTGGAGGACGGTCTCGGGCTCGCCGTCGAGCGCGGCGTCAGGATCGTCACCAACGCCGGGGGCCTCCACCCGGCCGGACTCGCCGACGCCGTACGGGAGCTGGCGGACCGGGTCGGCGTGCCCGTACGGGTCGCGCACGTCGAGGGGGACGATCTGCTGGCCGCCGGGGACCGCACCCGGTGGGGTGACGGCGTGCTCACCGCCAACGCCTACCTCGGCGGCGACGGCATCGCGGCGTGTCTGAGGGCCGGTGCCGATGTGGTGGTGACCGGGCGGGTCACCGATGCCGCGCTGGTCAGCGGGGCCGCGGCGGCCCACTTCGGGTGGGGGCCCGGCGAGCTGGACGCGCTGGCCGGGGCGGTTGTCGCCGGGCACGTCCTGGAGTGCGGCACCCAGGCCACCGGCGGCAACTACAGCTTCTTCGGCGAACACGATGTGCGCCGCCCCGGCTTCCCGCTCGCCGAGATCGCCGCCGACGGCACCGCCGTGATCACCAAGCACCCCGGCACCGGCGGCGCCGTCACCACCGGCACCGTCACCGCCCAACTCCTCTACGAGACCGACGGCGCCCGCTACGCCGGCCCGGACGTCACCGCCCGGCTCGACACCGTACGGCTGCACGGTGCCGGGCCCGACCGGGTGCGGATCGACGGGGTGCGCGGCGAGGCGCCGCCGCCCGCGCTGAAGGCGGGGCTGACCCGGCTCGGCGGCTGGCGCAACGAGGTCACCTTCGTCCTGACCGGGCTGGACGTCGAGGCGAAGGCGGCGCTGGTCCGCGGGCAGCTGGCGGCGGCGTGCGAGGCGACGGGTGTCCGGCCCGCCGAGGTGCGGTGGACGCTGGCGCGCACCGATCACGCCGATGCGCCGGTCCAGGAGGAGGCGAGCGCGCTGCTGCGACTCGTCGTCCGCGACCTGGACGAGGCGGCCGTCGGCCGGGCGGTCAGCGGCGCCGCCGTCGAACTGGCGCTGGGCAGCTACCCCGGCTTCCACGTCACCGCGCCGCCCGGCAAGGGCACCCCGTACGGCGTCTTCGAGGCGGTGGCCGTGGACCGCGCGGAGGTGGCGCACACAGCCGTGCTGCCCGACGGAACCCGGCAGGCGGTGGCGCCGCCCGCCGTCACCCGGGAGCTGACCCGGCTGCCCGATCCGGAGCCGCCCGCGCCGCCGGCTGCCGGGCTGCCGGTCCGCCGGGCGCCGCTCGGCGCGGTCTGCGGGGCCCGCAGCGGCGACAAGGGCGGCTCCGCCAACGTCGGCGTATGGGCCCGGACGGAGACGGCGTGGCGGTGGCTGGCCCACACGCTGACCATCGAGAAGTTCCGTGAACTCCTGCCGGAAACAGGTGAGTTGGCTATCGACCGGCATCTGCTGCCGGGGCTCTGGTCGCTGAATTTCGTGGTTGAGGGACTGCTGGGCGAGGGCGTCGCCGCGCAGGCCCGTTTCGATCCGCAGGCCAAGGCGGTGGGGGAGTGGCTGCGCTCCCGGCACCTGGAGATACCGGAGGTTTTGCTGTGACCGTCCTGGCGACCGCACTCGACACGGGCGGCGCCGCGTACGCGCAGCGGCGTGCGGAGATGCTGGCGAAGCTCGCGGAGGTCGAGGAGGCGCACGGGCAGGCGCTGGCGGGTGGCGGCGAGAAGTACCTCACCCGCCACCGGGGGCGCGGCAAGTTGCCCGCCCGCGAACGCATCGAGCTGCTGCTCGACCCGGACACGCCGTTCCTGGAACTCTCGCCGCTCGCCGCCTGGGGCAGCGAATCCCCCACGTACGCAGTGGGTGCCGCGCTGGTCACCGGTATCGGCGTGGTCGAGGGCGTGGAGTGCCTGATCACCGCCAACGACCCGACGGTGCGCGGCGGCGCCTCCAACCCCTGGACGCTGAAGAAGGCGCTGCGCGCCAACGAGATCGCGTACGCCAACCGGCTCCCGGTGATCTCGCTCGTCGAGTCCGGCGGCGCCGATCTGCCGAGCCAGAAGGAGATCTTCATCCCGGGCGGGGCGCTCTTCAAGGACCTCACCCGGCTCTCCGCCGCCGGGATCCCGACCGTCGCCGTGGTCTTCGGCAACTCCACCGCGGGCGGCGCGTACGTCCCCGGTATGTCCGACCACGTGATCATGGTCAAGGAGCGCGCCAAGGTGTTCCTCGGCGGGCCGCCGCTGGTGAAGATGGCCACCGGCGAGGAGAGCGACGACGAATCGCTGGGCGGCGCCGAGATGCACGCCCGCACCTCCGGACTCGCCGACCACCTCGCGCTCGACGAACCGGACGCGCTGCGCCAGGCCCGCCGGGTCGTCGCCCGCCTCAACCGGCGCAAGGCGCACCCCGATCCGGCGCCCGCGCCGCCCCCGAAGTACGACGCCGAGGAACTGCTCGGCATCGTCCCCGGCGACCTCAAGGCGCCCTTCGACCCCGGTGAGGTCATCGCCCGGATCGTCGACGGCTCCGACTTCGACGCCTTCAAACCGCTCTACGGCACCAGCCTGACCTGCGGCTGGGCCACACTGCACGGCTATCCCGTCGGCATCCTCGCCAACGCCCGCGGCGTGCTCTTCAGCGAGGAGTCCCAGAAGGCCGCCCACTTCATCCAACTCGCGAACCAGCGCGACATCCCGCTCCTCTTCCTCCACAACACCACCGGCTACATGGTCGGCAAGGAGTACGAACAGGGCGGGATCATCAAGCACGGCGCGATGATGATCAACGCCGTCTCCAATTCGAAGGTGCCGCACCTCTCCGTCCTGATGGGCGCCTCGTACGGCGCCGGTCACTACGGCATGTGCGGACGCGCCTACGACCCCCGCTTCCTCTTCAGCTGGCCGACCGCCAAATCCGCCGTCATGGGCCCGCAACAACTCGCAGGGGTCCTGTCGATTGTCGCCCGCGCCTCCGCCGCCGCCAAGGGACAGCCGTACGACGACGAGGCCGACGCCGGGCTACGGGCGATGGTCGAGCAGCAGATCGAGTCGGAGTCGCTGCCGCTCTTCCTCTCCGGGCGGCTCTACGACGACGGCGTCATCGACCCCCGCGACACCCGCACCGTTCTCGGCCTGTGCCTGTCCGCCGTGCACACCGCGCCCGTCGAGGGCGCGCGCGGCGGCTTCGGCATCTTCCGGATGTGAGGCAGCAATGACCGATCGGACCCCAACGCCCCCTTCGTCCCTCACTCTTTCGGGTGTTCTTGTCGCCAACCGCGGGGAGATCGCGCGCCGGGTCTTCCGCACCTGCCGGGAACTGGGCCTGGCCACCGTCGCCGTGCACTCCGACGCCGACGCCCGCGCCCCGCACGTCCGCGAGGCCGACACCGCCGTCCGGCTGCCGGGCGACGCCCCCGCCGACACCTATCTGCGCGGCGACCTGATCGTGAAAGCCGCCCTCGACGCGGGTGCGGACGCCGTTCACCCCGGCTACGGCTTCCTCTCCGAGAACGCCGCGTTCGCCGCCGCCGTCACCGACGCCGGGCTGACCTGGATCGGCCCGCCGCCCGAGGCGATCGAGGCGATGGCCTCCAAGACCCGCGCCAAGGAGCTGATGGCGGCGGCCGGGGTCCCGCTGCTGGAACCCGTGGATCCGGCCTCCGCCACCGCCGCCGACCTGCCGCTGCTGGTCAAGGCGGCGTCCGGCGGCGGCGGTCGCGGGATGCGGCTGGTCACGGAACTCTCCGCACTCGAAGGAGAGTTGGCGGCAGCGCGGGCCGAGGCCGCCGCTGCGTTCGGGGACGGTGAGGTGTTCGTCGAGCCGTATGTCACCGGGGGCCGTCACGTCGAGGTGCAGATCCTGGCCGACGCGTACGGCGGCGTCTGGACCCTCGGCACCCGCGACTGCTCCCTCCAGCGCCGCCACCAGAAGGTCATCGAGGAGGCGCCCGCCCCCGGGCTCTCCGACGGGCTGCGCACCACGCTGCACGAGGCCGCCGCCCGCGCCGCCCGCGCCATCGGCTACCGCGGCGCCGGCACCGTCGAATTCCTGGTCTCCGCCGACGGCCGCGCCCACTTCCTGGAGATGAACACCCGCCTCCAGGTCGAACACCCCGTCACCGAGGAGATCTACCGCCTCGACCTCGTCGCCCTCCAACTCGCCGTCGCCGAGGGCAGCCCGCTGGACGCCGCACCGCCGCTGCCCCGCGGCCACGCCGTCGAGGCCCGCCTCTACGCCGAGGACCCGGCGGCCGGCTGGCGGCCCGGCACCGGCCCGCTGCACCGTCTCGCCGTGCCCGGCGCCGTCCGCCTCGACTCCGGCGTTGCCGACGGCTCCACGATCACCGCGCACTACGACCCGATGCTCGCCAAGGTCATCGCCTGGGCCCCGACCCGCGCCGAGGCCGTCCGCCGCCTCGCCCACGCCCTCGAACGCGCCCAGGTCCACGGCCCGGTCACCAACCGCGACCTGCTGGTCCGCTCCCTGCGCCACCCCGCCTTCGCCACCACCGACGGCCTCGACACCGGTTTCTACGACCGCCACCTGGCCGAACTGACCGCCCACGACGCGACGTACGAGGCCCGCGCCCGCCTCGCCGCGCTCGCCGCCGCGCTCGCCGATTCCCACGGCCGCTCCCGCTTCGGCGGCTTCCGCAACGTCCCCTCACAGCCGCAGGTCAAGACGTACGCGGCCGACGGGTCGGGCGGCGGGACGTACGAGATCCGCTACCGCCTGGTGCGCGGCGCGCTGCACGCCGAGGGCTTCCCCGGCGTACGGCTGCTGGAGCACACGGCGGAGGGCGCGGTCCTCGACGTGGACGGGCTGCGGCGGGAGTTCGCCGTGGCCCGCTACGGCGACCGGGTCCACGTCGACACCGCCACCGGCGGCCACGCCTTCACCGCGCTGCCCCGCTTCCCCGACCCCGCCGACCGCACCGAACCCGGCTCCCTGCTCGCACCGATGCCCGGCACCGTCGTCCGCCTCGCCCCTGGCCTGGCCGAGGGCGACCGGGTCGAGGCCGGAACGCCGCTGCTCTGGCTGGAGGCGATGAAGATGGAACACACCGTCGCCGCCCCCGCCGCCGGGACGCTGACCAGCCTGCCGGTGAGCGTCGGCATGCAGGTCGAGGTCGGTGCGTTGCTGGCGGTCGTGGGGGAGTGAGGTGCGCGATCACGACCGGCTGGGGCCGTACCCGCACCCGGCCGGGCCGCCAGCGGACGGGCTCGCGCCCGGCCGGGCCCCGCACCCCGTACACCTCACGTATCTCACGTATCTCACGTATCTCGCACGTCTCACGCACTTCACCCACCGCACAGAGGGAGCCGCTATGAGCACCGCCCTGCGCAACTCCGTGATCGAGACCGAGGAACAGCGCGACCTGCGCGCCGCCGTCGCCGCGCTCGGCAAGCGGTACGGCCGGGAGTACTTCACCCGCGTCGTCGCCGAGGGCCGTCACTCCGATGAACTCTGGGCGGAGGCCGCCGGGCTCGGCTACCTCGGCGTGAACCTCCCCGAGGAGTACGGCGGCGGGGGCGGCGGAATCGTGGAACTCTCCCTCGTACTCGAAGAGTTGGGTGCCGCGGGCTGCCCGCTGCTGATGATGGTCGTCTCCCCGGCCATCTGCGGCACCGTCATCGCCCGCTTCGGCACCGACGAGCAGAAACGTGCCTGGCTGCCGGGGCTCGCCGACGGCAGCCGCACCATGGCCTTCGGCATCACCGAACCGGACGCCGGATCCAACTCCCACCGCATCACCACCACCGCCCGTCGGGAGGGCTCGGACTGGATACTCACCGGCCGTAAGGTCTTCGTCTCCGGTGTCGACATCGCCGAGGCCACCCTGATCGTCGGCCGCACCGAGGACGCCCGTACCGGCCGCCTCAAGCCCTGCCTCTTCCTCGTCCCGCGCGACGCACCCGGCTTCGGCCGCAGCCCCATCCCGATGGAACTCGCCGCCCCGGAGAAGCAGTTCGAGCTGGTCCTCGATGACGTGCGGCTGCCCGCCGACGCGCTTGTCGGCGACGAGGACGCCGGACTCCTCCAGCTCTTCGCCGGGCTCAACCCGGAACGCATCATGACCGCCGCGTTCGCCCTCGGCATGGGCCGCTACGCCCTCGACCGCGCCGTCGACTACGCCCGCACCCGGCAGGTCTGGAAGGACCCCATCGGCGCCCACCAGGCCATCGCCCACCCCCTCGCCCAGGCCCATATCGACCTGGAATGCGCCCGCCTGATGATGCAGAAGGCCGCCCACCTCTACGACGCCGGGGACGACCTCGGCGCCGGGGAAGCCGCCAACATGGCCAAGTACGCCGCCGGGGAGGCCGCCGTCCGCGCCGTCGACCAGGCCGTGCACACCCTCGGCGGCAACGGCCTCACCCACGAATACGGCCTCGCGTCCCTCATCACCGCCGCCCGCGTCGCGCGAATCGCCCCCGTCAGCCGAGAGATGATCCTGAACTACGTCTCCCATCAGACGCTGGGCCTCCCCAAGTCCTACTAGGGCGTGTCTTCCCGGTCCTCGTGGGCCTGTGACGCCCGGCAGCGCACCTCGCGGCGTTGTCGCCCCTCCCACGGACAACCCGGTCCGCGGGAGGGGCTCCGCCTTGCGAGGCACGGCACCGGACGCCGCAGGCGTGATCCACGCAGACCGGAAAGACAGGCCCTGGCCAGCGCCACCGGGGGACCGCAGGACCAACCCTCCCCGAGCGCGGCGCGCAGGCGCCCCCGCACGCCCGCGCCGCGCTCCGCCACGGAAGGAATCCCCGGCATGGCATCCCACGTGTTCCACAGCGACCACCCCCCGCTCGCCCCCGTCACCGAGCCGGTTCACTCCTACGTCCTGGCCGGTGCCGCCGCCCGGGGCGACCACCCCGCACTGATCGACGCCACCGACGGCACCACCTTCGGCTACGCCCGCCTCGACCACCTCAGCCGCCGCCTCGCCGCCGGACTCGCCGCGGCCGGTCTCGGCAAGGGCGACGTCCTCGCCCTGCACAGCCCGAACAGCGCCCTCTTCCCCGTCGTCTGCTACGCCGCCTGGCGCTGTGGCGCGGCCGTCACCACCGTCCACCCACTCGCCACCGCCGAGGAGTTCGCCACCCAGCTCGCCGACTCCGGGGCCCGCCGCATCGTCACCGTCGCCGCCCTCCTCGACACCGCCCGGGACGCCGCCCGACGGGCCGGAGGCATCACCGAGATCCTGGTCGGCGACCGCGCCGACGGCCACCGCTCCGTCCTCGACCTCGCCGACACCACCGCCCCGGAACCGGACGTCGACCTCGACCCCGCCGCCGACCTCGCCGTCCTGCCGTACTCCTCCGGCACCACCGGCACCCCCAAGGGCGTGATGCTCACCCACCGTTCCGTCGCCACCAACCTCGCCCAGCTCGACGCGTTCCTCAGCGGCGGACCCGACGACCGCGTCCTCGCCGTGCTGCCGTTCTTCCACATGTACGGCCTCACCGCCCTGATGAACGCCCCGCTGCGCACCGGCGCCACCGTCGTCGTGCTGCCCCGCTTCGACCTGGAACAGTTCCTCGACGCGCTCCAGCGATACCGCGTCACCGCCGTCTACGCCGCGCCGCCGATGGTCCTCGCCCTCGCCAAACACCCCCTGGTGGACCGCTACGACCTCTCCTCCCTGAAGTACCTGGTCTGCGCCGCCGCGCCGCTGGACGCCGCGCTCGCCGACGCCTGCGCCCGCCGCCTGGGCCTCAAGGCCGTCCTCCAGGCGTACGGCATGACCGAACTCTCGCCCGCCAGCCACCTCGTACCGCCCGGCGCCGACGCCCCGCCCGGCACCGTCGGGCGTCTGCTGCCCGGCACGGAGATGCGGCTGGTGTCGCTCACCACCGGCGCGGACCTGCCGCCCGGCGAGGACGGCGAGATCGTGCTGCGCGGCCCGCAGGTGATGAAGGGGTACCTCGGCCGCCCCGAGGCCACCGACGCCCTGATCGACGCCGACGGCTGGCTGCACACCGGCGACATCGGCCGGATCGACGCCGACGGCTGGCTCTACGTCGTCGACCGCGTCAAGGAGCTGATCAAGTACAAGGGTTACCAGGTCGCCCCCGCCGATCTGGAGGCGCTGCTGCTCGCCCACGACGACATCGCCGACGCCGCCGTCATCGGCGTCACGGACACCGACGGCAACGAGATCCCCAAGGCGTACGTCGTCCGCCGCCCGGGGGCCGCCCTCGGTGCGGACGACGTTCTCACGTACGTTGCCGGACGAGTCGCCCCGTACAAGCGGGTGCGCCGCGTGGAGTTCACCGATACGGTGCCGCGCGCGGTGACCGGCAAGATCCTGCGGCGCGAACTGCGCGCCAGGGAAAGGAGTTCCACGGCCCGATGACCGACACCACGCCAGGCACCACCCACGGCGCCGCACCGCTGGACGGCGCCGGCCCGCTCGCCCGCACCGCACACGACCTGGGCGTCAAGGACGGCCCGCTCGTCCGCACCGCACACGACCTGGGCGTCACCACCCTCACCCTGGACTCTCCCCGCAACCGCAACGCGCTCTCCGCCCGCCTCGTCGGCGAGCTGCACGCCGCCCTCGCCGAGGCCGCCGCCGACGACGCCGTCCGCGCCGTCGTCCTCACCCACACCGGCACCACCTTCTGCGCCGGAGCCGACCTCACCGAGGCGACCGACGGCGCCCCGACCGACGCGCCGCTGGACCTGACCCGGCTGCTGCGCACGGTCGTGGAGCTGCCCAAACCGGTCGTCGCCCGCGTCACCGGGCATGTCCGCGCCGGGGGCACCGGGCTGCTCGGCGCCTGCGACATAGCGGTGGCCGGGCCCGGCGCCACCTTCGCCTTCACCGAGGCGCGCCTCGGACTCGCCCCGGCCGTCATCTCGATGCCGCTGCTGCCCCGCCTCGACGCCCGCGCCGCCGGGCGCTACTACCTCACCGGCGAACGGTTCGACGCCGCCGAGGCCGCCCGCATCGGCCTGGTCACCCTCGCCGCCGACGACGTCGACGGCGCCCTCGTACCCCTGCTCGACGGCCTGCGCCAGGGCTCCCCGCAGGGCCTCGCCGCCTCGAAGGCGCTGGTCACCGCAGAGGTGCTGCGTACCTTCGACCGCGACACCGAGGCGCTGGCCGCCGAGTCCGCGCGGCTCTTCGCCTCCGCCGAGGCGCGCGAGGGCATGACCGCCTTCCTGGAGCGAAGGGCCCCGCGATGGGCACGGTGAACGCCGCCCGCACCGCCAAGGCCCCCCAGCAGGAACGCAGCCGGGCCACCCGCCGCGGCCTGCTGGAGGCGGCGGTGGCCTGCCTGGCCGATCACGGCTGGGCGGGCTCCACCGTCGCCGTCGTCGCCGAACGCGCCGGGGTCTCCCGCGGCGCCGCCCAGCACCACTTCCCCACCCGCGAGGACCTGTTCACCGCCGCCGTCGAGCACGTCGCCGAGGAACGCTCGCAGGCGCTGCGTGACCTCTTCCCGGCGGGCACCGGCGTCGCCACCGACCGCCGCGCCGTCGTCGCCGCCGTCGTCGACCTCTACACCGGCCCGCTCTTCCGCGCCGCCCTCCACCTGTGGGTCGCCGCCTCCTACGAGGACCAACTCCGCGCCCGCGTCACGGAGTTGGAGGCACGGGTCGGCCGGGAGTCCCACCGCACCGCCGTCGACCTGCTCGGCGTCGACGAATCCGTCCCCGGCGTCCGCGAAACCGTCCAGGGCCTGCTGGACATGGCCCGCGGTCTGGGCCTGGCGACCCTGCTCAGCGATGACACGGTGCGGCGGGAACGGGTCGTCGACCAGTGGGCCGAGCTGCTGGACGAGGCGCTGGACTGAGCCGATGCCACGCGGCGGGCCGCACCCGGAGCCGTCCCCGGGTGCGGCCCGCCGCGGAGCCGTAGGGGGCGCCCGTACGGGACGCGGCCCTCGGGGCAGGCCCCTACGGGACGCGGCCCCAAGGGATCGCCCTACGGGACGTGCCCCAGGGCCTGCCCCTACGGACTTTCTCCGTGCGCCGCCGTGTCGAACCCCGAGATCTCCCGCGGATCCCGCGCCGCGGGCCCCACGTACCGGGCCGACGGCCGCACCAGCCGTCCGGTGCGCTTCTGCTCCAGGATGTGCGCGCTCCACCCGGCCGTGCGGGCGCAGGTGAACATCGAGGTGAACATGTGCGCCGGGACCTCCGCGAAGTCCAGCGTGATCGCCGCCCAGAACTCCACATTCGTCGCCAGCACCCGGTCCGGACGCCGGTTGTGCAGCTCCTCCAGCGCCGCCTTCTCCAGCGCCTCGGCCACTTCGAAGCGGGGCGCGCCCAGCTCCTTCGCGGTCCGCCGCAGCACCCGCGCCCGCGGGTCCTCGGCCCGGTAGACGCGGTGCCCGAAGCCCATCAGTCGCTCCCCCTTGTCCAGGGTCTTGCGGACGTACGCCGCCGCGTCGCCGGTCCGCTCGATCTCCTCGATCATGCCGAGCACCCGCGACGGCGCCCCGCCGTGCAGCGGCCCCGACATCGCGCCGACCGCCCCCGACAGCGCCGCCGCCACATCCGCGCCGGTCGACGCGATGACCCGGGCGGTGAACGTCGACGCGTTCATGCCGTGCTCCGCCGCCGACGTCCAGTACGCGTCGACCGCCGCGACATGCTTGGGGTCCGGCTCCCCGCGCCAGCGCCGCATGAACCGCTCCACGACGGTCTCCGCCTTGTCGATCTCCCGCTGCGGCACCATCGGCAGCCCCTGCCCGCGCGCCGACTGCGCCACGTACGACAGCGCCATCACCGCGGCGCGCGCCAGATCGTCGCGCGCCGTCCGCTCGTCGATGTCCAGCAGCGGTTTGAGGCCCCACACCGGCGCCAGCATCGACAGCGCCGACTGCACATCGACGCGGATGTCCCCGGAGTGCACCGGGATCGGGAACGGCTCGGCCGGCGGCAGCCCGGGGTCGAACGCCCCGTCCACCAGCAGACCCCACACCTTCCCGAACGACACGCTGCCGACAAGGTCTTCGATGTCGACGCCGCGGTAGCGCAGCGCGCCGCCCTCCTTGTCCGGTTCGGCGATCTCCGTCTCGAACGCGATGACACCCTCAAGTCCGGGTACGAATGCGGACATCTGGCGACTCCTCAAGGTGCGGACGGCCCACGGTCGGTGACCGGTTGCCGTGCGGTCGGCTCGGTGTGCGGCGCCGGAACGGTTCCGCGGCTGCGCCCGGCAGCTCGCGGTCCGCGCCGGTCACCGGATGCCTCGCGGGCATGGTGACGCGGTTTCCCGCCCGGGGTGGACGGCCCTCGGGCGCGGTACGGGTGGTGCGCTGCGCGGTCCACGGGACGCGCGGCCCCGGCGATGGACGGCGGGGGCCCGCCGGTCCGGCGGTCCGGACACGATGGTCGCCGATGTGCGAACCCCACACTGCACCGACCCGCAAGTTTGGTGCTTTCCCCACCTGCAAGGAAGCGTGACGTCCGGCACACTGGTCGATTCGCCTACGAGAGGGTTACGTCCGGGCGACGGCGGGCAGACTTCCCGGCCCGCGCCCTGCCACCGCGCGGGCCGATGCTGCAAGATGAGGCCGTGCACTCCGCCGACGCGCCTTCCCCCGATGCCCACGAAACCCTCGATCCCTCGTCGATGCGCGCCCATTACCGTGCCGAGGGGCTGACCGAGACCGAGCTGGCGGCCGAGCCGTACGCACAGTTCGCGCGCTGGTTCAAGGAAGCCTCCGCGGCCGGGATCCACGAGCCCAACGCCATGGTCGTCTCGACCGCCGACGCCGCGGGCCGCCCCAGCTCACGGACGGTGCTGCTGAAGGCGTTCGACGACCGCGGCTTCGTGTTCTTCACCAACTACACCAGCCGCAAGGGCCGTGACCTCGCCGAGAACCCGCACCTGGCGCTGCTCTTCCCCTGGCATCCGCTGGCCCGTCAGGTCATCGTCACCGGCACCGGCGCCCGCATCGGCCGCGACGAGACCGCCGCCTACTTCCGCTCCCGCCCGCACGGCTCCCAACTCGGTGCCTGGGCCAGCGACCAGTCCGCGCCGATCGCCTCCCGCGCCGAACTGGAGGGCGCCTACGACGCGTTGGCGGCCCGGTACCCCGAGGGCGAGCAGGTCCCGGCACCACCCCACTGGGGCGGTTACCGCGTCACCGCCGAAACCGTCGAGTTCTGGCAGGGCCGCGAGAACCGCCTCCACGACCGCCTCCGCTATGTCCGCGCCACCACCGGCTGGACCGTGGAACGCCTCGCACCGTGAGCCGGATGACCTGATCCCCGGGGACCGCCCGGAAACGACGAACGGGCCCGCGTGGGGCCCGGGGGTCAGGGAGCGGCCCACGAAGGGCCGGAGGCGCGGCAGGGCCGCGAGCTTCCTTGTACGAGGATCGCGAGCTTCCTCGGACAAGGAAAAGGGCCCGCGTACAAGGGGGAAGGGCCCGCGTGCAAGGAAAAGGCCCCGCGTGGGGCCGGAGAACGCAGACGACCCGTGGGCCGCTTCCGTCGCGCCGGGTGGCGCGGCGACCGGTCGGACGAACCGGGGGCCCACGGGTCGGGTGACTGCTGGGATTGGCCGACGGCGCATCTGCAGTATGCGCGGGCCGGCGCTGCACTGGGTGTGAAGCGGCGGCCTAGGCCGCAGTCACCTCACGCGTCCGGTACGAAATCATCTGCCGAACCACCTCCCTTCTCGTGTGCACCCAGCCTAGGAACGCGCCCCGCCCCGTACAAGCGAATTAATTTCCGCGACGCCCGGGACGGCTGCGGCCCCCGGGACACCCGCGTCGTCCCGGGGCGGCCCGACCGCGCGAACGGCCCCGGGATTTCCGCGAAGGGGGTGTGTGCTGCGTCACGTTCGAGTTGAATGTGCCCAGGTCCAGCACGCGCCACCGCGTCCGTAGGGGGTTCCAGTGGCCGCTTCGTACGGTTCCTCGGCGGAACACACCCCGGCCCCGGCTGCCGCGCCGCCCGGCCCGCTCGGGCCCGCCGACGACACCGGGCTGCTCGCCGCCCTCCTCGGCGGCATGGACACCGCGCTCCTCGCCCTCGCCGCGGACGGCACGGTCACCCACTGGAACCACGAGGCCGAACAGCTCCTGGGCTGGCCCGCCGCCGAGGCCGTCGGCCGCCGCGGGCTGACCGGCTGGGCGGTCCGCGACGAGGACGCGGGCGCCACCGAGTCCGCCCTCCTCGCCGCGCTGCGCGCCCCCGGCCGTCAGGTGCACGACTACGCCCTGCTCACCAAGGACGGCCGCCGCGTCCTGGTCCGCGGCCAGACCTCCGTCGTCCCCGGCCCCGACGGCCGGGCCACCGGGGTGTACTGCGTCTTCACCGCCGTACACGCCCAGATCGGCCTGGAACGCTCCCTCGCCCTGAGCGAGGCGCTCGGCGACGACGCGCCCTGGGGCGTGGTCCTCGTCGACGCCGACCTGCGGCCCGCCGTCGTCAACACCCCCGCCGCCCGCGCACTGGAATCCGGCCGGGACGCGCTCCTCGGCCGCACCCTCGGCGATCTGCTGGACCAGGGCGCCGAGGAGGTGGAGGCGGTGCTCCAGCACGTCCTGGCGGAGGGCGAGCCGCCCGGACTGAGCGATCTGTGGGTGACGTTGCGCGCCCCCGACGCCGTACGCCCCCGCCGCTGCTGGCGGAGCGGCTTCGTCCGCCTCGCCTCCCCGCTCTCCGAGGAACCGGTACCGCTCGGCGTCGCCTGGCTCTTCCAGGACGTCACCGATGCCAAACAGGCCGAACAGGACGGCGCGCTGCTCCGCTTCCGCACCCAGCAGCTGCACCGCGCGGGCCGCGCCGCCGCCGACTGCCCCGACCCGCGGGAGGCGGCCGCCGTCCACCTCGACTACGCCTTGGCGGGCTTCGCCGACCACGCCCTGGTCGATGTCGTCGCGCCCCCGCCCGGCCGGGACGGTGACGACGGGCGAGCGGGCGGGGACGGCACCGCCTCCGTCCGGCTGCGGCGGGCCCTCGCCTCACCCGCGGGGTCCCCCGGCCCCTGCACGGTGCCGCAGCCGTCCGCGGTCCCCGTCGCGTACGCCGCCGGGCACCCGGCCCTCCAGGCGTACGCGCGCGGCGGCTCGGTGCGGACGAGCGTGGGCGCGACCGGCGACGACGGCTGGGCGGCCGCCCGCCGATGGCCGGACGGCACGGTTCACGGGCTGTGCGTGGTGCTGCGCAGCCGCGCCCGCACCCTCGGCGTCGCGACCTTCCTGCGCACCCCGGCCCGCCGCCCCTTCGACCGCGCCGACGCCGCCTACGCGGAGGAGGTCGCCGCCCGGATCGCGGCGGCCCTGGACCTGGCGTCGTCGTCCGACGGCTGAACGGGGGTCGGCACCCGGTGGCGGGCCGGTGCTCCCCGGGGCCGCAGGGTCACCGCCGCCGGGAACGGTCCGCTTCCGGCGTATCCGGGTCACCGCCGCCGGATCCGGGTCACTGCCGGTAGAAGATCCGGTCCGCGTACTCCCGCATCACCCGGCCGTTCCACTCGTGGCCGCCGTCGACGTTGCCCGACCGCAGCAGCGGCGGTTCGACACCCCGCTCGGCCAGCGCACCGGCGGCCGTCGCCACCACCGCCTGCATGATCGCGCTGGTGACGACGGTGGAGGCGGGCGCGAACGGCGCGTCGATCCCCGGGAGCCGCAGCTCCGCGTCGCCCACCGGGATACGGCTGTCGAGCACCAGGTCGCAGTGGTCCTTGAGGAAGGTGCCCGAGACGTGCCGGGAGGAGGTGGCGTCCGCGTAGGCGACCGACGTCAGGCCGATGACCTTTATGCCGAGCGCCCGCGCGTTCATCGCCATCTCGACGGGCAGCGCGTTCCGCCCGGAGAGCGAGATGATCACCAGCACGTCACCGGCCCGCAGCGGGCTGGTGTCCAGCACCGCGGCGGCCAGCCCGTCGACCCGCTCCAGCGCACTGCCGAGCGTCGCGGGCCGGACGTCCACGCCCACCACCCCCGGCACGGACAGCAGGTTCATGATCGCGAGGCCGCCCGCCCGGTAGACGGTGTCCTGCGCGGGCAGCGAGGAGTGCCCGGCGCCGAAGGAGAAGACCCGTCCGCCCGCCTCGACGGTGTCGGCGATCAGCCGCCCGGCGGTGGCGATGGCGGGACCCCCGTCGTCACGCGCCTGCCGCAGCAGCTCGATCGCGGCATCGAAGTACTGCCCGGCAAGCCGGTCGCTCTCAGCCATTCCGCGGTCTCCCTCATCGCTGCTCATGGATTCCCCTCGCCCCGGTCCGGGCACGAGCGCGCCGGACGGTGGGCGGCCGTGGCGCGGATCACGTTGCGGTCTGGACCAGTGCGCTGTCAATACGGCTGACGCGACAGCCCCCGGACGGCTTGTGTGCGGCCCCGGGCGGCAGCCGCCGCGGGCGGAGGCGGCGCCGTTGTCGGTGGGATGCGTCAGAATTGAATCCAGGGCCACCCGCACGACACAGCTAGGGGCACGCATGTCCGGACTGATCGACACCACGGAGATGTATCTCCGCACCATCCTCGAACTCGAAGAGGAAGGTGTGGTCCCGATGCGCGCCCGGATCGCGGAGCGGCTCGAACAGAGTGGCCCCACGGTCAGCCAGACCGTGGCGCGCATGGAGCGGGACGGCCTGCTGTCCGTCGCGGGCGACCGGCACCTGGAGCTGACGGAGGAGGGCCGTCGGCTGGCGACGCGCGTGATGCGCAAGCACCGCCTCGCCGAATGCCTGCTCGTCGACGTCATCGGGCTGGAGTGGGAGCAGGTGCACGCCGAGGCGTGCCGCTGGGAGCACGTGATGAGCGAGGCGGTCGAGCGCCGCGTCGTCGAGCTGCTGCGCCACCCGACGGAGTCGCCGTACGGCAACCCGATCCCGGGCCTGGAGGAGCTGGGCGAGAAGGCGGAGGCCGATCCGTTCCTGGAGACCGGCATGGTCAGCCTCACCGAGCTGGACGCCGGTCCGGACGGCAAGACCGTCGTGGTCCGCCGCATCGGCGAGCCCATCCAGGCGGACGCCCAGCTGATGTACACGCTCCGGCGCGCCGGGGTCCAGCCCGGCGCGGTCGTCAGCGTGACCGAGGCCCCCGCCGGAGTCCTCGTCGGCAGCAGCGGCGAGGCGGCCGAGCTGGAGTCGGAGATCGCCGCCCACGTCTTCGTCGCGAAGCGCTGACCCACCGCGTCGGGCGCCGGGGGTACCGGCGCGTCCGGCCGATGCCTTGCGCCCCGTGCTGTGGAGCGCGGGTCGCCGGTGTGTGTGGCCGCCGCGTGCGGCTGATGGCCGGTGCCCGGCGCCCCGCCCGTGCCTTCGTACGGGGGCGTTGCCGCACCGGTGCGGGCGCCCGGGTCGTTGTTGCAGGGCTGACGGCCGGGCCGTTGTCGCAGGGGCTGACGGCCGCTGCCCTGGCGCCCCGCTGTCTGGCGCCTGGGCCGTTGCCGCGTGGTGTGGATGATCGCCGCCTTGCCCCTGCCGGGCCGCCGTCGCGACGTGGTTCCGGGGCGTCCGCCCGTCGCCGCCGCCCGGCCTTGCCGCCCGGCGGCCGCCGTACGAAGCGCAGGGCGCGGGCAGCCCCGCGGCCCCGGGCCGGGCCTGCGTTTCCTCCGCGGATTTCCTCTCTTGACCGTTTCACCGCCCTGAGCTGCGCAGAGGGGGCGCCCCGGGCCGTGGCGGCTTCCGGGCGGGGCGGGTGCGGGATGAGGAATTGCGCGAACCGGTGCGGAACGGCCGGGGACGTGTCACCCTTGGCGCCCACATGGATGCCCGCCGTGGTGCCGACCGGCACGCGGACGGGCTCGGCCCGGGCTGCGGCGGCCCGGTACGGAACGGTACCTGTCTCCTATACACATCTCCGAGCCCACGAGACGCTCATGAATCA
>NZ_VKJP01000459.1 GCF_007280575.1 Streptomyces benahoarensis | reverse complement strand
TTCATGAGCGTCTCGTGGGCTCGGAGATGTGTATAAGAGCCAGGCACGGGGGCGGAACGGCTCACGGGGCGGGCCCCCTTCGTTCTGTTCCGTTCCGTCCCTCTTCGTCCCTGCCGGGACCATTGTCTGCCCGGCGCCGCCACGGGCCGCAAGCCGGGCGGCGGACCGGGCCTCGCGGACGTACCGTGCGCCCCCGGTGTCAGACGAAGAAGGCGTTCATCCCGGGCACATCGGAGAGGTAGGTCTCGATCCGCGCGATCCTCCCGCCGCGGAGCGTGCAGAGCGTGGCCAGGTGCTCGTCCAGCACGGCATCCTCCCGGCGCGCGGTGTTACGCAGGGCGAGCGCCACGTTCTCCCTGCTGACCGGTACGTGGCTGACCAGTACGTGCTGTAGCGCGAAGTCGAGGCCGTAGGAGGCGATCAGCCGGGCGCGGTCCACCACGGCGGGCGGCGCCGTCGGCGGTGCCGGAGACGGTGTTGCCGCCGGAGTCCCTGGGCTCCGGCGGCACCTTCACCGGCCCGCGTCACCGACCGGCAGCAGCCCGACGAGGAGCCCGGCGAGTGCGGCGGCGCACCCGGTGGCCACCACCGCGGGCCAGCCGCCCGCCGTCCAGGCCAGCGCACCGCACAGCGAACCGGCCGCGATCCCCAGGAAACGCAGCGTGAAATAGAGGGTGTTGAGGCGGTTGTGCTGCGCCGCATCGAGGCGGAACAGCACCGTCTGGGTGGTGGCCTGCCCGCCCCACACCCCCACGTCCAGCACGATCACGCCCGCGATCACCCACCACAGCGAGCCGGTGCCGGGCAGCAGCACCAGCCACCCGGCGACCACCAGACCGGTCAGCGCCGCCATCGCACCGCGCCGCCCCCACCGCTCCGCCAGCCGCCCCGCGTACGGCGACGCGGCCGCGCTGGCCGCCGCCACCAGCCCGAACAGCCCGATCCGCGCCGGGGCGAGCCGGTGCTCGTGCGCCAGCAGGAACGTCAGCGTCGTCCAGAAGGCGCCGAACGCCACGCCCACCAGCGCACCCGACACCGTCACCACCCGCACCACCGGCCGCCACCACAGCCGGGGCAGCGAGGCGAGGGTGGCGCGGTAGCCGGGACCCCCGGCCGCCGGGAGCGGCGGCAGCGCCCGCCGCAGTACGGCCATCAGCCCCAGCGTGGCCAGGCACGAGACGCCGTACACGGTCCGCCAGCCCGCCAGCTCCGCCAGCGCCCCGGCGTACGCGCGCGAGGCCAGCACCCCGACGAGCAGCCCGCCCTGCACCGTGCCGACGATCCGGCCCCGGCCCGCCGCCACGCCGCCCGACGCGTCCGCCAGCGCCACGGCGAGCGGCGTGAGCAGCTGCGGCACCGGCGACAGCACCCCGAGCGCGAAGCCCGCCACGAGCAGGCACCACACCGACGGCGCCACCGCGCACACCGCGAGCGCCGCCGCCGACCCCCACCCCAGCGTGAGGATCAGCCGCCGCCGGTCGTGACTGTCGCCCGCCGGTACCAGCAGCAGAATGCCCGCCGCGTACCCCGCCTGTGTGACGGTCGGCAGCGCCCCGAGCGTCCCGGCGTCGGCGCCCAGCGACCGGGCGATGGCGTCCAGGAGCGGTTGGTTGAGATAGACATTGGCGGCCGTGACGGCGGCGGCGACCGCGAGCAGCGGCACCGGCGACCGGCCGCCGCGCACTGTACGGCCGCCCGGCACACCGTCGCTGACCTGGGCAGAAGGAAGAGAATGGCTCACAGCCCCCGACGCTAGGGCGCCGCCGCACGGCATACTTTCGAGCCCCGGCCGTCCCCTGTCGAGAAGCGGCCGGGACGGCGGGCCGCCACCCGCCGGGCGGATAAGGAGCGGGCACGGTGTACGGCAAGAGCGAGGACCGGGACGACTACCAGCACGTCCCCCGGCCACTGGCCGCGATGGCCCGCGACCTCCCCGACGGCCACCACATCCCGCCGCACCGCCACCGCCGCCACCAACTCCTCTACGGCACGACCGGCGCGATCACCGTCACCACCCCGCACGGCACCTGGGTGGTCCCCGCCACCCGCGCCGCCTGGCTCCCGGCCGGGCTCGCCCACGCGATGACCTGCGCCGGGGCGGTCGCCCTGCGCACCCTCTACGTCGACCCCGCGGCCGCCGGACACCTCACCGCCGCCCCGGCCGTGGTGCCCGTCTCCCCGCTGCTGCGCGAACTCATCGACGAGGCGACCCGCATCCCCGTCGCCTACGACCCCGACGGCCGGGACGGCGCCCTGATGCGGCTGCTCCTCCTCCAGCTCGCCCCCGAACCGCTCCCCGCGCTGCACCTCCCGGCGCCCGGCGACGCCCAGCTGGACGAGGTCTGCGCGGCCGTCCGCCGCGACCCGGGCGCCCGCTGGTCCACCGCCGACCTCGCTGCCCGCGCCCACCTCAGCCCCCGCGGACTGCACCGCCGCTTCACCGCCGCGACGGGCATGAGCCCCGCCCGCTGGGTCCAGCAGGCCCGCCTGCTCCACGCCGTCACCCTGCTGGCTGCCGGCACCCCCGTCACCGCCGTCGCCGGAGCCCTCGGCTACGCCACCCCCAGCGCCTTCACCGCGATGTTCCGCCGCACCCTCGGCACCACCCCCAGCGGCTACTTCACCGCGTCGACCGGGCCGGGCGACGGCGCGGCGTGAGGCGCGACGGTCCGCTCCCGGGCCCGGCTGGGCGGCCCGGGAGCGGAGGTCGCCGACGGCTTACGCCTTCTTGAGCCGGGCGATGATGCCGTCGATGTCGTTCCGCGCGCGCTCGGGGCGGATGAAGTGCCCGCCGGGCTCCTCGTGCGCCTCGTACGCGATTCCGGCGCCGTCCAGAGCGGCCCGGAACTCCTGCTGGCCGCGCAGGACTTCGGTCTCGTTGAGCAGGTCGAACGGGTCGACGGGGTTGGGGCTCGTCCCGGCTACCAGGAAGACCCGCTTGTCGCGGTAGCTGTCCAGGTGCTCCATCGGGTTGTCGGCGCTGACCTTCGCCTCGTCCCACAGCGGCGCGCCGTAGATGGTGCCGCCCGCCAGGTCCAGCGCGGCGGCGGAGACGTTCGCCCAGTTGGCGACGGCACCCAGGTCGCGGCGGAGGCTCGGCGGGCCGGAGTGCGCGCTGACCGACGCGAAGCGGTCCGGGTACTTCGCCGCGTACTTGAGCGCGCCGAAGCCGCCCATGGAGAACCCGCTGACGGCCCGGCCGTCGTGCTCCGCGTACGTCCGGAAGTTCGCCTCGACCCACGGCATCAGCTGGGCCATGTGGAACGTCTCCCAGTTGCGGGGCCCGGAGTTGGAGGTGACCGGGTCGGAGTACCAGCCGGCGTGGCCGCCGTCGGGCATCACGACGATCAGCGGCTTCCCGGCGGTCCAGGCGCGGATGCCGCCCTCCGGCAGCCGGTCCCAGGTCATGAAGTCCTGGTCGGTGCCGCCGCCGTGGAAGAGGTAGAGGACGGGGTAGGTGCGGTCGCCGGTGTGGTAGTCGTCGGGCAGCAGGACGTTGACGGCGGGCTGCCAGCCGATCGCGTCGGTCGCGAATGTGTAGAACCACATCCGGGCGTCGTGCTCGTCGCGCTGGACGATACGCAGCCCGGAACCGTCGCCCGGCGCCGCACCGGCCGGGGCGGCGGCCGACAGGACCCCCGCCCCGCCGAGCGCCAGCGCGGCGGAGACCCCGCCGACGGCCTTCAGCACGTTCCGGCGGCTGGTGCGGTGCTCGCTCAACATGACCTCCAGGTCGGAAGGCGGCACGGCCGAGGCGCGTGCCGCGGAAAACTCGGGACGCCATCGGACCGGCCGCCCGGGCGAGAGGCCCGCGGCGGCGGCGCGGGGGCCGGGGACCCCGGGGCCGGACGCCCGGGAAACGGCTCCCCGCGCGGTGTGCCCACCGGCACCCGGGAGCGCGCCGTGGCGGCGCGCGGCGCACGGCAGGGGCGCACGCCCCATGCCACGCGCCCACTGCCCGCCATCGCCGTCCCCCCAGGCCCCGTC
>NZ_VKJP01000458.1 GCF_007280575.1 Streptomyces benahoarensis | reverse complement strand
CCCCGCCCCCGCACCGCCCGGATCCTGGCCACCACCGCTCTGGCCTGCGCCGCCGTGACCGCGCCGGTCGGCTGCGGTATCGAGCCCAGCGATGTGATCGACGCGGGCGCCCCGGCGTCCGGGGTGAAGGCCCCGGGCCGCCCGGAGACCGGCGTCCAGCTGTTCTTCTACGGACCGGCCGGACTGCGCTCCGCGACCCGCCCGGCGAAGGCGCCGGCCGACCCGCAGTTCGCCCTCGATCTCCTGCTCGACGGCCCCGACCACGCCGAACGGCAGCGCGGGCTCTCCAGCGCGCTACCCAAGTTGTCCGGCCGGCTGCGGGCCCGCGCGAGCGACGGTCGGGTCGACATCGGGCTGCCCGTCCCGCCGCGGAAACTGGACACCGCCGCCCTGAGCCAGCTGGTGTGCACGGCGGCCAACGCCGAGGTGCCCGGCGGCCACCCGCCGGGCTCGGTACGGGTCACCCTGACCGGCTCCGGCTCCCGCGTCGGCCCGATGATCTGCGGCGGCGACACCGCGTTCCCGGTGGTCCAGCCGTCCGCGGTGCCGTCGTCACGCTGAGTCCGCCGCCACCCGCGCCGGGCGGGCTACCGTGGAGAAGCGCCCCGCGCGCAGCAGCCCCGCGCGCGGGGCGGCACGGTTCCGTCAGGGCCGAATCCCGCGAGAGGCATCCGATGACCGAGCGCAAACCCCCCGGCGTCGACTTCGAGTCCTGGATCGACAAGCAGATCCGCGAGGCGCAGGAGCGGGGTGACTTCGCCGGGCTGCCCGGCGTCGGCAAACCGCTGCCCGGTCTGGACAAGCCGTACGACGAACTGTGGTGGGTCAAGGACAAGATGGCCCGCGAGGACCTTTCCTTTCTGCCGCCGTCGCTGGCGCTGCGCAAGGAGGCCGAGGAGGCGGCGCAGGCCGCGGCCGCCGCGCCGAGCGAGGCGGCGCTGCGCCGCATCCTGACCGCCGTCAACGAGAAGATCCGTGCGGCCCTGCGTGTCCCGTTCGACGGGCCGCCGCTGGGCCTCACCCCGTTCGACATCGAGGAACGGGCCCACCAGTGGCGTCGGAATCACGCCCGCTGAGCCGCGGCGGCAGGCGGCCGGACGCGTCGTACCGTGCTCCGGCCGCCCCGTGCCGCGCCCAGGCCCTGTCGTCACACCCCCGTCTGCCCCGCGACGCCCGGCACGCCCTCCCCCAAGCTCTCGGCTCCGCTCAAGCAGGGAGGTACCCCCTTGCCGCGTTGTCGGATCACCCCGATACACCCGGTATCGGGGCGACCCTCCGCCTTGCGAGGGCACGCACCGGACGCCGCGAGGCCGCCCTCCGGGCGACGACGGGAGTGTGACGGCAGGGCCTGGCACCCGCACGGATCAACGAGTTCAAGGTCACAGCGAGAGCCCCTGCTCCAGCTCATGGTCGTTCGCCTAGCCTGCTGCCATGACCGCCGAGTCCCCCGAACTCCCCCTGGCCGCCGCGTTCCCGGACGCCGACCGCGCGCAGTGGCAGCACCTTGTCGCGGGGGTGCTGCGCAAGTTGGGCGCCACCCCGACGGCGGACGCCCCCGAGGACGCGCTCGCCACCGATCTCCCCGACGGCATCCGCGTCCGTCCCCTCTACACCGCCGACGACGGGCACCCCGACGCGGGGCTCCCCGGCTTCCCGCCGTTCGTCCGGGGTGGCCGCCCCGAGGGCGCCACCGTCGCCGGATGGGACGTACGCCAGCGCCAGGCGTACACCGACCCGGACCGGGTCAACGAGGCGGCCCTCGCCGACCTGGAGAACGGCGTCACCTCGCTGTGGCTGGCCGTGGGCGAGGGCGGGATGCCCCTCGACGCGCTGCCGCGGGCCCTCGCGGGCGTCCATCTGGACCTCGCCGCCGTCGCACTCGACGCAGGCCCGGAGTTCGCCGCGGCCGCCGAGGCGCTGTTCGCGCTGGCCGCCGCCAGCGGCGTGGCCCCGGCCGCCCTGACCGGCACGCTCGGCGCCGACCCGCTGGCGCTCGTCGCCCGCGGCGGCGACGACACAGCGCTCGACGCTCACCTGGCGGCCGCCGCGTCGCTGGCCGCGCGGTGCGCCGCCGAGGCGCCGGGGCTGCGGGCCCTGACTGTCGATGCGCTGCCGTACCACGAGGCCGGCGGTTCGGCCGCCGAGGAGCTGGGGTGCTCGCTGGCCACCGGCGTCGCCCAGCTGCGGGCGCTGACCGCCGCGGGCCTGGACATCGACACCGCCTGCGGGCAGCTGGAGTTCCGCTACGCCGCCACCGCCGACCAGTTCCTGACCATCGCCACGCTGCGCGCCGCGCGCCGCCTGTGGGCGCGGGTCGCCGAGGTGTGCGGCGCCTCGCCCGAGGCGCGGGCGCAGCGGCAGCACGCGGTGACGTCGCCGGTGATGATGGCCCGCCGCGACCCGTGGGTGAACATGCTGCGCACCACCGTCGCCGGGCTGTCGGCCGGGGTCGGCGGCGCGGACGCGGTGACGGTGCTGCCGTTCGACGCGGCCCTCGGCCTGCCGGACGCGTTCGCCCGCCGTATCGCCCGCAACACCCAGGCGGTGCTGCTGGAGGAGTCGCATCTGTCGAAGGTGATCGACCCGGCCGGTGGCTCCTGGTACGTCGAGCGGCTGACGGACGAGCTGGCCCGCGCGGCCTGGGCGTGGTTCCAGGAGATCGAGGGCGCGGGCGGCCAGGCCGCCGCGCTCCGCTCCGGGCTGATCGCCGACCGGCTCGCGGCGACCTGGGAGCGCCGGTCCCGTGACCTGGCGACCCGCCGTGAACCGATCACCGGCGTCAGCGAGTTCCCGTATCTCGGGGAGGCCCCGGTGCGCCGCGAGGCCGCGCCGGTCCCGGCCGGGGGCGGGTTGCCGCGGGTGCGGCGGGACGATGCGTACGAGGCGCTGCGGGCCAGGTCGGACGCGCATCTGGCGGCCACCGGCGCCCGTCCGAAGGTGTTCCTGGCGGCGCTGGGTCCGGCCGCCGCGCACACCGCGCGGGTGACGTTCGCCGCCAACCTCTTCCAGGCGGGCGGCGTCGAGACGGTGCACGAGCCCGCGTCGGTGGACGCCGGGACGGTGGCCGCCGCCTTCGCCGCGAGCGGCGCCCGGATCGCGTGCCTGTGCGGCAGCGACGCGCTCTACGCGGAGCAGGCGGCCCAGATCGCGGCGGCGCTGAAGGCAGCTGGTGCGGTGCGGGTGTATCTGGCGGGTGCGCCCGGTGAGCGGCGCGAGGAGTTCGGGCAGGCCGGGGTGGACGCGTACGTCTTCACCGGCTGCGACGCGGCCGGGGCCCTCGCCTCGGCCCTGGATGTCATGGAGGTGGCGTGATGGCCGGGACACGGCGGACGGATGGCCCGGGCACCTTCCCGGATTTCAGCGGCGTGCCGCTGGACGGCACGGCGGACGGCGCGGATCCCGCGCGGTGGGCCGAGGCCGTCGAGCAGGCCACCGGCGCGAGCGTCACGGACCTGACGTGGGAGACGCCCGAGGGCATCGGCGTGAAGCCGCTGTACACGGACGCCGACCTCGACGGCGTGGACTTCCTGCGGACGTACCCGGGCATCACGCCGTATCTGCGCGGCCCGTACCCGACGATGTACGTCAACCAGCCGTGGACGATCCGGCAGTACGCCGGGTTCTCCACCGCGGAGGAGTCCAACGCCTTCTACCGGCGCAATCTCGCGGCCGGGCAGAAGGGCCTGTCGGTCGCCTTCGACCTGCCGACGCACCGCGGCTACGACAGCGACCACCCGCGGGTGACCGGCGATGTCGGCATGGCGGGCGTCGCGATCGATTCCATCTACGACATGCGGCAGCTGTTCGAGGGCATCCCGCTCGACAGGATGACGGTGTCGATGACGATGAACGGCGCGGTGCTGCCCGTTCTCGCCCTCTACATCGTGGCCGCCGAGGAGCAGGGCGTACCGCCCGAGAAGCTGGCCGGGACCATTCAGAACGACATCCTCAAGGAGTTCATGGTCCGCAACACCTATATCTATCCGCCGCAGCCGTCGATGCGGATCATCTCCGACATCTTCGCGTACACCTCGCA
>NZ_VKJP01000457.1 GCF_007280575.1 Streptomyces benahoarensis | reverse complement strand
CAAACCCCCGGCCACCACCCTCGACGAGTACGGCCGCGACCTCACCGAGGAGGCGAAGGCGGGCAAGCTCGACCCCGTCGTGGGGCGCTCCGACGAGATCGAGCAGACCGTGGAGGTCCTCTCCCGGCGCGCCAAGAACAACCCGGTCCTCATCGGCGAACCCGGCGTCGGCAAGACCGCCATCGTCGAAGGGCTTGCCCAGCGCATCGTGGCCGGTGAGGTCCCGCAGGCCCTCAAGGACAAGCGGGTGGTCGCCCTCGACCTGTCCGGCCTGGTCGCCGGGGCGCAGTACCGGGGCCAGTTCGAGGAACGGCTGAAGAAGGTCATCGAGGACGTCCAGCAGGCCGGCGGCGAGATCATCCTCTTCATCGACGAATTCCACACCGTCGTCGGCGCGGGCGCCACCGGCGAGGGCGCCATGGACGCGGGCAACATGCTCAAGCCCGCACTCGCCCGCGGCGAACTGCACGTGGTCGGCGCCACCACCATCGACGAGTACCGCAAACACATCGAGAAGGACGCCGCGCTGGAACGCCGCTTCCAGCCGGTGATGATCCCCGAGCCGACCGTCGAGGAGACCGTGCAGATCCTGGAGGGGTTGCGCGACTCGTACGAGGCCCACCACCAGGTCCGGTTCGCCGACGGCGCGCTGACCGCCGCCGCGGAACTCTCCGACCGCTACATCAGCGACCGCTTCCTGCCCGACAAGGCCATCGACCTGATGGACCAGGCGGGCGCCCGCGTCCGGCTGCGCAGCGCCGGACGCTCCACCGAGGTCGTCAGCCGCGAGGACCGCCTCGCCAAACTGCGGCGCGAGAAGGACCAGGCGGTCGCCGCCGAGGACTTCGACAAGGCGTCGGAGCTGAAGCGGCAGATCGCCGAGGCGGAGGGGGAACTCGCCGGGATCGAGGAGCGCCGCGAGGGCGTCGTCTCCGTCACCGCCGCCGACATCGCCGACGTCGTCTCCCGCCGCACCGGCATCCCCGTCGCCCAGCTCACCGCGGGGGAGAAGGAGAAGCTGCTCCGGCTGGAGGACGCGATGCACGAGCGGATCGTCGGCCAGGGCGAGGCCGTCACCGCCGTCTCCGAGGCCGTCCGCCGCAACCGCTCCGGCATGGGCGACCCGAACCGGCCGGTGGGCTCGTTCCTCTTCCTCGGCCCCACCGGCGTCGGCAAGACCGAACTCGCCAAAACCCTCGCCGAACTCCTCTTCGGCGACGAGGACCGCATGATCCGCTTCGACATGAGCGAGTTCCAGGAGAAGCACACCGTCGCCCGGCTCGTCGGGGCGCCGCCCGGCTACGTCGGCTACGAGGAGGCCGGTCAGCTCACCGACCGGGTGCGCCGCCGCCCCTACTGCGTGCTGCTCTTCGACGAGGTGGAGAAGGCCCACCCGGACATCTTCAACACCCTGCTGCAGATCCTCGACGACGGCCGCCTCACCGACGCACAGGGACGGACCGTCAGCTTCCGCCACTGCGTCGTCATCATGACGTCCAACATCGGCGCGCAGCGGATCATCGCCCACGAGGGTGAGGTGTCGGAGCTGAAGGACGCGCTGATGGCGGACCTGCGGGCCCGCTTCCTGCCGGAATTCCTCAACCGCATCGACGACATCATCCTCTTCCACCGCCTCACCGAGGACGATCTGACCCGGATCGTCGACCACCTCCTCGACCGCAGCCAGCGCCGCGTCCATGCCCAGAACATGACGCTGGAGGTCACCGAGGCGGCGAAGAAATTGCTGGTCGCCCACGGCTACCAGCCGGAGTTCGGCGCCCGCCCGCTGCGCCGCACCATCCAGACGGAGCTGGACAACCGGATCGCCTCCCTCCTTCTCGCCGACGAGGCGGGCCCCGGTGACACGATCGTCGCCGACGTGGGCGACGACGACTCGCTGCACTGCACGGTCCGCAAGGGCGCCGAGGGCAAGGACGACGCGGCGGTTTAGGGGATGCGTGTCCGTGCGGCCGTGCCCGCCGCCCGGTGCGGGCACGGCCGCCTGATGCCATCGCCGGGAGGACGTCGCAGGTCAGAGCCGTGCGGCCGCTCTTTGACAGGCCCGCGGATTTCCCCGAAGGTGAGCGAAGAACGGAATACCGGTACCTGGCCGGGCTGCGAGGAAACACCCGTTCACCACCGGAAACCGGAGAGATGCACCGACTGCCCCGCCCGTACGACCCCCGTACGCCGTCATGAGCCCGGCCGGTGACGACGGCCGCACCGGCACCGCGCGCGGCCCGCGGCAGGCGGTGGCCGGTGTGGTGCGGGTGCTCTCGCCGCGCGGGTCGCTGACCCTGCTCCCGGTGGACGGAGCGTTCGCCTTCGCGCTGCGCGCCGCGCTCGCCATGGCGCTTCCGGCGCTGGTCCTGGCCGCGACCGGCCGGACCGAACAGGCCGTCTACGCCATGCTCGGCGCCTTCACCACCACCTTCGGCCGCAACCTGCCCTACGGGAGGCGCGCCCGCGCCCTGGCCCTGGTCGCCCTCGCCATGACGGCGTGCGTGGGCGGCGGCTCGGCGCTCGCCGCCTGGGCCCAGCACCGGGCGGGCGGCGTCGGCGCCGCCGTGGTGGTCGCCGCGATGGCCCTGGTCGCGGGCACCGCGAAGTACGCCTGCGATGCCGCGCGGCTGGGGGGGGCTCGGCGCGGTGCTGCTGCTCTTCGCCTTCGCCGCGGCGGCCAACGGCGCGCCCGCGCCCGCCGATGTCCTTCCGCACACCGCGCTGGCCGCCGCGGGCGCGGCCCTCGCCTGGGTGCTGGCCGTGGTGGGCCGGTTCGTCCACCCCGACCGCCCGCAGCGCCTCGCGGTGGCCGCGGCGCTCCGCGCGCTCGCCGACCTGTGGGACGCCCCCGCACCGGACCACGACGGCCGACGGCGCCACCGGGCGACCGCCGCCGTGCTCCGCGCCCACCACGCCCTCGGCCTGCCGCCGCGCGCGGCGGGCGGGGAACGCCACGGCGAGGTCTGCGTCCGCCTGACCGATCTGTCCTGGTCGCTGCTGATCGGCTCCGCGACCCGGCCGCCGGACGCCCCGACGCTGCTCGCCCGTCGGCTGCGTCGCCAGGCCCGGGTCCTCGCGGACCGGCGCCGCCGCGTCCCGCCGCTGCTGCTTGACCCGGCGTCCTGGACGGCCGACGCCCGGACCGGCCCGGCCACCGAGGCGCGGACGCCATCCGGACCGGCGGGCCCCGTTCCGTCGCGTTACGCCGAACTCCGCGCCGCCGAACTCGTCGCGGGCCGCCACCCCGGCGGCCCCGGCCACCGCTCCGTCCTGCTCGTCCCGGCGCTGCGGATCGCCCTCGGCACCGGACTCGCGGGCGGCGCCGCGCTGGCGCTCGGCCTCGGGCACGGCTATTGGGCCGCGGTGACGGCCGCCGCGGTGCTGCACTCGATCAACGTCCGCACGGCGACGCAGCGCGCCGTGCAGCGGACCCTGGGCACGGCCGCCGGGCTGGTGCTCGCCCTGGCGATCCTCGCCCTGGAACCGGGCCCCGGCGCGCTGGTCGCGGTGATCGTGGCGCTGGAATTCCTGCTGGAGTACGTCGTCCCGCGCAACTACGGCCTGGGCGTGGTCTTCCTGACGCCGCTGGCGCTGCTGATGACCGACCTGACCGCACCGCAGTCCGCCGGAACGCTCGTCGCGGACCGGGCACTCGCCAGCGTCCTCGGCATCGCCGTCGGGCTGCTCTGCGGGCTGCTGGTGGTCCATGACCGTGCCGTGGTGCGGGCGGACCGGGCGCTGGCCGCGTGCACGGCGGCCGCCGCGCGGGCCGAGCGGGTGCTCGCCGACGGCCGGGCGGCGGCGTTCCCGGACGCCCAGGCGCGGCTGGCCGTGACGGTGGTCGAGCTGCGGGAGGCGGACGACGCCGCGGCGGGCGAGGTGTGGCAGGCGGAGATCGACCCCGCCGAACTCGCCGCCGCGGAGGCCCGCGCCCATCTCCTCCTGGAGCGCTTCGCCCAGGTCTGAGCCAACCGGACGGGCCCGTCCCTCACCCCGCGGGAACGATCGTGACCTTCAGATCGGTGGGGGCGGGCGGGCG
>NZ_VKJP01000456.1 GCF_007280575.1 Streptomyces benahoarensis | reverse complement strand
GGCTCGGGCGGGCCGGACGCCTCCGGGTCCGCCGCGGACGGCTCCGACGCCTCCGGCCCGGACGCCCCTGCCCCCGCCGGTGACCGTCCGCACGGCGGCATCTTCGACACCGAGGTGCCGCCGCCGTCCCTCGGGCCGGAGACGGAGGACGCCCCGGAGACGGACGCGGGAGCCGGGCCGGACGCGGACGGTGCGGCCCGTCCGGGCTCCGCCGACGGCGAAGCGCTCCCCGATTACGGCCCCGACCCCGTTGTCGACGGCGAGAACTACGACGGCCAGACGTACGACGGGCAGGACTTCGGCGACGACGAGGACGAGGACGAGGTGCCCGCCGAGGCGGCGCATGCCCGGCGGACGATGATCGGCCGTAGCGCCGAGGAGGTCGACCACGCCCCGCCGCGCGGCCGGTACGCGCCGGTGCCCGCGCCCGAGCCCCACGCCGCCTCGGCGACGCTGCGCTGGGCCGCACCGGCCGCCGCCGTGGTGCTGGCGGGCGCGGTCGTCGTCGGCCGGGCGTTGCGCCGCCGTCGCTGACACCGGGCCGCCCTGGGGTGGCGGCGCCGCGGCGAGCGGGGCGGCATCGCCTAGGGTCGGGTGGTGTGAATACGGACAACACCCCACAGGCACGGCGGAACGTCGTACGGCTGACCGCGGGCGCTGCCGAGGTCGACGTCGAGCCGGAGAACGGCTGCCGCCTCTCCGGGCTGCGCGTCGGCGGCACCGAACTGCTGCGGCAGGGCGCGAAGTACGGCTGCTTCCCGATGGTCCCCTGGTGCGGGCGGATCGACCACGGGGAGTTCCGCAACGGCGCCGAACTGCACCGGATGCCGGTCAACGCCCCGCCGCACGCCCTCCACGGCACCGGCCGCGACCTGCGCTGGCGCACCGCCCGCCGCGACGCCCGCGCCGCCGTCTTCACCTACGACCTCGCCGACCCGGCCGCCCCCTGGCCGTACCCGGGCACGGTCACGCAGGTCGTGGAGCTGGCCGAGGACGGCCGGTCGCTCACCCTGACGCTGGGGGTGGAGGCGGCGGCCGACTCGTTCCCCGCGCAGGCGGGCTGGCACCCGTGGTTCGTGCGGCAGCTCGACGGCGGCGGTGCGCCCGTGGAGCTCTCCTTCGACGCGGCGTGGCAGGAGGAGCGCGGCGACGATCATCTGCCGACCGGCCGCCGCATCGACCCGCTGCCCGGCCCCTGGGACGACTGCTTCGGCATGCCGGAGGGCGTCGAGGCCACCGTGACCTGGCCCGGCCGTCTGGAGCTGACCGTTGCCAGCCGCGCCGAGTGGGTCGTGGTCTACGACGAGCAGGAGGCGGCGGTCTGCGTCGAGCCGCAGTCCGGCCCGCCCAACGGCCTCAACTCGCTGCCGCGGCTGGTCACCCCGATCGACCCGCTGGAGGTCTCCACCACCTTCAGCTGGCGGACGCTGGGCTGACCGCCGCAGTGGCCCGGCATCTGCCCCATGAACGACCTCGTAAGCTCGTGGGCATGACCGAGGACGTACGCGGCGCGCTGCTGCAGCAGATCAAGGACAAGGCCGTGGTGCACGGCAAGGTGACGCTCTCCTCCGGCAAGGAGGCCGATTACTACATCGACCTGCGCCGGATCACCCTGGACGGTGCGGCGTCGCCGCTGGTCGGGCAGATGATGCTGGACCTGACCGCGGAGCTGGAGTACGACGCGGTCGGCGGTCTGACGCTGGGCGCCGATCCCGTCGCCGCGTCGATGCTGCACGCCGCCGCCGCGCGCGGCCGCCGGCTGGACGCGTTCGTCGTCCGCAAGGCGCAGAAGACCCACGGCATGCAGCGCCGTATCGAGGGCCCGGACATCAAGGGCCGCCGGGTGCTGGTGGTCGAGGACACCTCGACCACCGGCGGTTCGCCGCTGACCGCCGTCGAGGCGGCCCGGGAGGCGGGCGCCGAGGTCGTCGCGGTCGCGACGATCGTCGACCGCGGCGCCGCCGACGCCCTTGCCGACGCCGGTCTGCCGTACCTCACCGGCTACCGTCTCGGCGACCTCGGACTGGCCTGATCCGAGGCCGCCCGGCCCGCCGCGCGGGCGGCCCGAATCCGGCGGGTGGCGCCGGGCTCTTCCGTACGCCACCGTGCTGACCTGTGCTTTTCTTCGAGAGGTCGGCTGTTTCACGTGAAACAGCCGACCTTCGGCGTGTCCGGCCCGGCGGGCGATGCGGAGCAATCCGGGGCGTCTGGGAAGATGAGGACGGCGAGGTCGTCGCCCCCTGGTCAGGGCCGCAACGCATACCCGTACTTCACAAGGAGCGGACAGATGCCCATCGCAACTCCCGAGATCTACAACGAGATGCTCGACCGGGCGAAGGCGGGCAAGTTCGCCTACCCCGCCATCAATGTGACCTCGACGCAGACGCTGCACGCGGCGCTGCGCGGCTTCGCCGAGGCGGAGAGCGACGGCATCATCCAGATCTCCACCGGCGGTGCGGAGTTCCTGGGTGGCCAGTACAGCAAGGACATGGTCAGCGGCGCGGTGGCGCTCGCCGAGTTCGCGCACGTCGTGGCCGGGAAGTACGGCATCAACGTCGCGCTCCACACCGACCACTGCCCCAAGGACAAGCTGGACGGCTATGTCCGCCCGCTGATCGACATCTCCGCCGAGCGGGTCGCCAAGGGGCAGCACCCGCTGTTCCAGTCCCACATGTGGGACGGCTCGGCCGAGACGCTGGCGGACAACCTGGCCATCGGCCAGGAGCTGCTCGCCAAGGCCGCCGCCGCCAAGATCATCCTTGAGGTCGAGATCACCCCGACCGGCGGCGAGGAGGACGGCGTCAGCCACGAGATCAACGACGAGCTGTACACCACCGTCGACGACGCGCTGCGCACCGCCGAGGCACTGGGCCTGGGCGAGAAGGGCCGCTACCTGCTGGCCGCCTCCTTCGGCAACGTCCACGGCGTCTACAAGCCGGGCAACGTCGTGCTCCGCCCCGAGCTGCTGAAGGACCTCCAGGAGGGCGTCGGCGCCACGTACGGCAAGCAGGCGCCGTTCGACTTCGTCTTCCACGGCGGCTCCGGCTCCACCGAGCAGGAGATCACCACCGCGCTGGAGAACGGTGTGGTCAAGATGAACCTCGACACCGACACCCAGTACGCGTTCAGCCGCCCGATCGCGGACCACATGTTCCGCAACTACGACGGTGTGCTGAAGGTCGACGGCGAGGTCGGCAACAAGAAGGTCTACGACCCCCGCAGCTGGGGCAAGCTCGCCGAGGCCGGTATGGCGAAGCGGGTCACCGAGGCGTGCGCGAACCTGCGCTCCACGGGCACCACGCTGCGGAAGTGAGCTGACACCGCGCCCGACGCGGTGACGAGGGCCTCGTACCACCCGGGTGGTACGAGGCCCTCGTGCATGTCCGACGGGAATCCGGGGCCGATCGCGGGCATGCTCGCCGTATGACGATGCCGAGTCCGCCCGGGGGTGTCCGCCTGGTCTCGCCGCAGGGCCGGTGGGTGCTGCTGACCGCCGTCCTGGGGTCGGGCATGGCGATGCTCGACAGCACGGTCGTGAACGTCGCGCTGCCCCGCATCGGCGCCGATCTCCACGCCGACCTGGGCGTTCTCCAGTGGACCATCACCGCGTACATGCTCACGCTCGCCTCGCTGATCCTGTTGGGCGGGGCGTTGGGGGACCGCTTCGGGCGGCGGCGGGTGTTTCTCGTCGGGGTGGTGTGGTTCGCGGTGGCGTCGCTGCTGTGCGGGCTGGCGCCGACGCCGGGCGTGCTGATCGCCGCCCGGGCGCTCCAGGGCATCGGCGGGGCGCTGCTCACGCCGGGGTCGCTGGCGCTGATCCAGGCGGTGTTCCGGCCGGACGACCGGGCGCGGGCGGTCGGCGCCTGGTCCGGGCTCGGCGGCGTCGCCACGGCGATCGGCCCGTTCGTCGGCGGCTGGCTGGTGGACGGCGCGGGCTGGCGCTGGGTGTTCTTCCTCAATGTGCCGCTGGCCCTGGTCTGTGTGCCCGTCGCGCTGCGGTACGTACCGGAGACCCGGGAGCGGGCGGCGGCGCGCGGCGGGTTCGACGTGGCGGGGGCGGTGCTGGGG
>NZ_VKJP01000455.1 GCF_007280575.1 Streptomyces benahoarensis | reverse complement strand
GGGCGACGCCGGCGCCCCGGAGGCGGCCGCCCCGGGCCCGGACGGCCCCGCGGGCCCCACGACCGGCCCCGCCGCCGGTGATCTGCGCACCACCGTCAACCCGGACGACGAGGACACCATCGAGACGGAGCTGCCGCGGACGACGTGAGCTGCTCCGGACCGTACGACGTGAGCCGGTCCGGCTCGTACGACGTGAGCCGGTCCGGCTCCACGGCGGGCCGGGCCGACCCGTACGGCGGGGTGACGCCGCCCCGCACGGCGGGGTGCGGAGGCGGCGGGCGGGACAGCCCGCCCGGTGGTCGCAGCCCGTCCGCTCGTGCGGCGGCCTGTCACCGGTCGGGCGTAAGGTGGGCAACCCCGGCCCGTTCGACATGGGGACCGCCCCGGCCCGATCGACGCGCCGGGCTGTTCGCGTTGTTCGCCTCGCTGGGACGGAACCTCTCATGAGCCTTGCTGGTCTGCTCGACGCCGTCGTCAAGGATCCGGCGCTCGCCGAAGCGGTGCGGGCCGGGGCCGACGGCCACCGCCCGCATGTGGACCTCGTCGGCCCGCCCGCGGCCCGCCCCTTCGCGGTGGCGGCGCTCGCCCGGGACGCCGGGCGGCCGGTGCTCGCGGTCACCGCCACCGGCCGGGAGGCCGAGGACCTCGCCGCCGCGCTGCGCACCCTCGTCCCGGCCGGCCAGGAGAACACCATCGCGGAGTTCCCCTCCTGGGAGACGCTGCCGCACGAGAGGCTCTCGCCCCGCTCGGACACCGTCGGCCGCCGCCTCGCGGTGCTGCGCCGCCTCGCCCACCCCAGCCCCGACGACCCGGCCACCGGCCCCGTCTCCGTCGTCGTCGCGCCCATCCGCTCCGTGCTCCAGCCGCAGGTCAAGGGGCTCGGCGACCTGGTCCCCGTCAGCCTGCGCACGGGGCAGAGCGCCGATCTCGGCGAGGTCGTCGACGGGCTCGCGGCCGCCGCGTACGCCCGCGTCGAACTGGTCGAGAAGCGCGGCGAGTTCGCCGTCCGCGGCGGCATCCTGGACGTCTTCCCGCCCACCGAGGAGCACCCGCTCCGCATCGAGTTCTGGGGCGACGACGTCGAGGAGATCCGCTACTTCAAGGTTGCCGACCAGCGGTCCCTGGAGGTCGCCGGGCACGGCCTGTGGGCGCCGCCGTGCCGGGAGCTGCTGCTCACCGACGCCGTGCGGGAGCGGGCCGCCGCCCTCGCCGAGGCCCACCCCGAGCTGGGCGAACTCCTCGGCAAGATCGCCGAGGGCATCGCCGTCGAGGGCATGGAATCCCTCGCGCCGGTCCTCGTCGACGACATGGAGCTGCTGCTGGACGTGCTGCCCGCCGGGAGCATGGCCGTGGTCTGCGACCCGGAGCGGGTCCGCACCCGCGCCGCCGACCTCGTCGCCACCAGCCAGGAATTCCTCCAGGCATCCTGGGCGGCGAGCGCCGGCGGGGGAGAGGCGCCCATCGACCTCGGCGCGGCGTCCCTGTGGGGCATCGCCGACGTCCGCGCCCACGCCCGTGAGCTGGGCATGATGTGGTGGTCGGTCAGCCAGTTCGCCGCCGATGAGGCCACCGCGCCCGACGCGGGCGACACCCTCACCCTCGGGATGCACGCCCCCGACGCCTACCGCGGCGACACCGCCCGCGCCCTCGCCGACACCAAGGGCTGGCTCGCCGACGGCTGGCGCACCGTCTACGTCACCGAGGGCCACGGCCCCGCCGCCCGCACCGTCGAGGTGCTCGGCGGGGAGGGTATCGCCGCCCGCCTCGACGCGGAGCTGACGGAGCTGGCGCCGTCCGTCGTCCATGTCGCCTGCGGCTCCCTCGACACCGGCTTCCTCGACCCGGAGCTGCGGCTCGCCGTCCTCACCGAGACCGACCTGTCCGGGCAGAAGGCCGCCGCCAAGGAGCTGGGCCGGATGCCGGCCCGCCGCCGCAAGACGATCGACCCGCTGACCCTCAAGGCCGGCGACTTCATCGTCCACGAACAGCACGGCGTGGGCCGCTACATCGAGATGGTGCAGCGCACCGTCCAGGGCGCCACCCGCGAGTACCTCCTCGTCGAGTACGCGCCCGCCAAGCGCGGCCAGCCCGGCGACCGGCTGTACATCCCCACCGACCAGCTGGAGCAGGTCACCAAGTACGTCGGCGGCGAGGCCCCGACGCTGCACCGCCTGGGCGGCGCCGACTGGACGAAGACCAAGGCGCGGGCGAAGAAGGCGGTCAAGGAGATCGCCGCCGACCTCATCAAGCTGTACTCCGCGCGGATGGCCGCGCCCGGCCACACCTTCGGCCCGGACACCCCCTGGCAGCGCGAGCTGGAGGACGCCTTCCCGTACGCGGAGACACCGGACCAGCTCACCACCATCGCCGAGGTCAAGGAGGACATGGAGAAGTCCGTCCCGATGGACCGGCTGATCTGCGGCGATGTCGGTTACGGGAAGACCGAGATCGCCGTCCGCGCCGCCTTCAAGGCCGTGCAGGACGGCAAGCAGGTCGCCGTCCTCGTCCCGACGACCCTCCTCGTCCAGCAGCACTACGGCACCTTCACCGAGCGGTACGGACAGTTCCCCGTCGCCGTCCGGGCGCTGTCCCGCTTCCAGAGCGACACCGAGTCGAAGGCGACCCTCGAAGGGCTCAAGGACGGTGCCGTCGACATGGTCATCGGCACCCACCGCCTCTTCTCCTCCGAGACGAAGTTCAAGGACCTCGGCCTCGTCATCGTCGACGAGGAGCAGCGGTTCGGCGTCGAGCACAAGGAGCAGCTGAAGAAGCTCCGCGCCAACGTCGATGTGCTGACGATGTCCGCGACGCCCATCCCCCGTACCCTCGAAATGGCCGTCACCGGCATCCGCGAGATGTCGACGATCACCACCCCGCCCGAGGAGCGCCACCCGGTGCTCACCTTCGTCGGGCCGTACGAGCAGAAGCAGATCGGCGCGGCCATCCGCCGTGAACTGCTCCGCGAGGGCCAGGTCTTCTACATCCACAACCGTGTCGAGTCCATCGACCGGGCGGCGGCGCGGCTGCGCGAGATCGTGCCGGAGGCGCGCATCGCGACGGCCCACGGCCAGATGTCTGAACAGGCCCTGGAGCAGGTCGTCGTGGACTTCTGGGAGAAGAAGTTCGATGTGCTGGTCTCCACCACGATCGTCGAGTCCGGCATCGACATCTCCAACGCCAACACCCTCATCGTCGAACGCGGCGACAACTTCGGCCTCTCCCAGCTGCACCAGCTGCGCGGCCGGGTGGGCCGCGGCCGCGACCGCGGCTACGCCTACTTCCTCTACCCGCCGGAGAAGCCGCTGACGGAGACCGCCCACGAGCGGCTGGCGACGATCGCGCAGCACACCGAGATGGGCGCCGGTATGTACGTCGCGATGAAGGACCTGGAGATCCGCGGCGCGGGCAACCTCCTCGGCGGCGAGCAGTCCGGCCACATCGCGGGCGTCGGCTTCGACCTCTACATCCGGATGGTCGGCGAGGCGGTCGCCGACTACCGCGCGTCGATCGAAGGTGCCGACGGTAAAGCAGCGGAGGAGCCGCCGCTGGAGGTCAAGATCGAGCTGCCGGTCGACGCGCACGTCCCGCACGACTACGCGCCCGGCGAGCGGCTGCGCCTCCAGGCGTACCGGGCCATCGCGGCGGCGTCGAGCGAGGAGGACATCGCGGCGGTCCGCGAGGAGCTGACCGACCGCTACGGCAAGCTGCCCGAGCCGGTGGAGAATCTGCTGCTGGTCGCCGGATTGCGGATGCTGGCGCGGGCCTGCGGCGTCAGCGACATCACCCTCCAGGGCGTAAGCGTCCGCTTCGGGCCGGTGGAGTTGCGCGAGTCCCAGGAGCTGCGCCTCAAGCGCCTCCACCCGCGCTCCATCCTCAAACCGGCCACCCGCCAGGTGCTGGTGCCCCGTCCCACCACCGGCAGGATCGGTGGCAAGCCGCTGGTCGGCCGGGAACTCCTGGCGTGGGTGGGGGAGTTCCTGACGACGATCCTGGGGGCGTGAGCGGGGCGGACGTTCGCGTACGGGCCGGAGGCGGCGGTGCGCCGCCGGGCCCGGCCGCGGTCTCCGGCCCGCCCGTCACCC
>NZ_VKJP01000454.1 GCF_007280575.1 Streptomyces benahoarensis | reverse complement strand
AGCGTCAAATGTGTATAAGAGACACGTTGTTTCCCACACTCGGGAACGGCGGGTACGACGTGCGGCATTACGGGCTGGATCTGGCGTATGACGTGGCGAAGAAGCGGCTCGATGCCACGGCGCGGATCAGTGCGAAGGCGACGCGGGACCTCAGTTCGTTCCGGCTCGATCTTCAGGGGCTGCGGGTCACCTCCGTAAGGGTCGACGGGGCTGCGGCCGGGTTCTCCCGTAAGGGGCACAAGCTGACGGTGCGTCCGGCGGAGGGGCTGCGGAAGGGGCGTGCGTTCCGGACGACCGTGGCGTACGGCGGGGTGCCGCAGGAGATGACGGATGCGGACGGGGCGTCGGAGGGGTGGGTGAAGACCGCGGACGGGGCGTTCGTGTCGGGGGAACCGGCCGGGTCGATGACGTGGTTCCCGGGGAACAACCATCCGTCCGACAAGGCGGCGTACGACATCCGGATCACCGTGCCGCGCGGGTACACCGCGGTCGCGGGCGGGGAGCTGCGGTCGAGCGTCACCTCCGGGGGCCGGACGACGTTCGCGTGGCACTCCGGGGAGCCGATGGCGACGTATCTGGCGACGGCGACGATCGGGCGGTTCGACGTCCATCAGTCGCGGATGGCGGACGGGCTGCCGCTGTATGTCGCGGTGGACCCGAAGGAGGCGGCGGGCAGCCGGAAGGCGCTCGACCGGTTGCCGGAGGTGCTGGCCTGGTCGCGGAAGCTGTTCGGGCCGTATCCGTTCTCGTCGGCGGGGGCGATCGTCGACCACCCGCCGGAGCGGATCGACTGGTACGCGCTGGAGACGCAGACGAAGCCGGTGTACGCGGGCGCCCCCGATATCTCGACGGTGGTGCACGAGACGGCGCATCAGTGGTTCGGGAACTCGGTGACGCCGCGGACCTGGAAGGACACCTGGCTGAACGAGGGTTTCGCGCAGTACGCGGAGTGGCTGTGGGAGGCGCACAAGGGCGGGCGCACGCCCCAGGAGCGGTTCGATGCGCTGTATGCGCTGGAGGATGACGACGAGGACGAGGCGGACGGCGTCACGTACGAGGATGTGTGGGAGTTTCCGCCGGGGGATCCGGGGTCGGCGGAGAACGTGACGGGGACGCCGGTCTACGACCGTGGCGCGATGGTGCTCCAGCAGCTGCGGAACGCGGTCGGGGAGCGGGTGTTCTTCCGGATCCTGAAGGAGTGGCCGGCCGCGCACCGGCACGGGAACGCGAATTCCGAGGAGTTCATCGACTTCTGTCAGGAGCGTACGGATGTGGATCTGACGGAGCTCTTCGACGACTGGCTGTACGGGGAGGGGCGGCCGGACTGGGAGTACTGAGCGGGCCGGAGTACTGAGGCCCCGGAGCGGCGGCCCCTGGGAGCGGCGGCCCCTGGGACCGCTGTCGGCCGCTACTTCCGCTTCTCCTCAGGGGACTTCGCGTTCTGTCCGTTCTTCGCGCGCTTCGCCGCCGGGTTGCCCGTACGGGCCGTGCGGCGGCGTGCGTGGCGGGAGCGGGCGGCGGCGTACTCGGCGCGGTGCAGCTTCTCGCCGGGGGCCTCGATCAGGCTGCGGCAGAAGTAGGCGAGCAGCGAGCCGAGGAAGCCGATCAGCAGGAGGCTCTGCGCGGAGCGGTCGGCGGCGCTCGCCGAGGACGGGTCGGGGCGGCGGACGAACCCGTCCCAGGTACGGCGGAACGCCAGCGCGCTGCAGACCGCGAAACCGGCGATGACCAGCACGGTCACCAGCGGGCCGACCTCGCCGATCGCGAGGCCCTGGAACGCGAACCGCAGCACGATCGCGCCGGCCAGGGTGAGCACCAGCGATCCGGCGGCCACGGCGATGCGGCGCAGCGCGTAGCCGCGGTCGTGGTGGAGCCAGCAGGTGCCGAAGAAGCGGATCGGCTCCGGCTCGGGCCCGCCGTCCGCCGGGCCGTTGCCGGGCCCGGAGCCGCGCTCCGCGCCGCCGGGGGTCGTCCGCTCGTCGCTCATGTCTCAATTATCGCCGCCCGGGCCGGGGGCAAGGGAAACGGGCCGGGGCGGGCCCGGGGGCGCCGGGCTCACGTCCCGCGTACGGGCCATCGGGCGAACCGGCCCGCCACGGCCCCAGGAACGCCCGGCCCACGCCACGCCTCCGGGCCGCAGGACGCACCGCACCGGGCTGGACCGGGCTGGACCGCACCGGACCGCACCGCACCGACGACCACACGGGCCACCGACCGAACCGGCCCGCTGCCCGCCGCCCGCCCCCGCTCATCCCCTCATGACGTGCACCGCGGCGCCACGAACCCGCTGCTCCCCGTCCGCACATAGCTGTCGGACACGTACCCGCCCCCCGCGATCGCGTCCCAGATCTCCGAGACGCCCGTCGGGCCGGAGACCCGCTGGCCGTAGCGCTGGCAACGGATCTGGACGTACGAACCGGCCGGGAGCTGGCGTACGACGGGAGTGGTGGTGCCGGGGCCCTGGCGGACGTTGACGCGGTAGCCGGGGACCAAGGGGTACGAGGCGGCCGATGCGGCGCGGGCCTCGACGTCGCCCGCCGTGGCGTCCGACAGATCCTGGATGTCGCTCATGGTGTACTCCCCCGTGGAGTGCGCGCCGTCGGCGCGCGGTGGTGCGCCGACCCGGGCGGGAGGCGCCTGTCCACCGGGCACGCTAGCAAGCCTCGTTCGTCTCGTACGCACCATCGACTAGGCTCCGCGCGTACCCCTGCGCCCTGTGGGCGCGGGGTTCGGCACGGCGCAGGACACGGGGGTGGACGATGTCGTCGCTGCGGGATACCGGCGTGGAGCCGGAAGCGGAACATCCGGGATATGCGGGGCAGTACCGGCTGGAGGCGCGGCTGGGCGCGGGCGGGATGGGCGAGGTACACCTCGCGCGTTCGTCGTCGGGGCTGCGGCTCGCGGTCAAGGTGATCCATGCGGAGTTCGCGCAGGATCCCGAGTTCCGGGGGCGGTTCCGGCAGGAGGTGGCGGCCGCCCGGCGGGTCAGCGGGGCGTTCACGGCGCCGGTCGTGGACGCGGACCCGGACGCCGCCCGGCCGTGGATGGCGACCCTGCACATCTCCGGGCCGACGCTCGCCGAGCAGGTGAAGCGGAACGGGCCGCTGCCGCCCGATGAGGTGCGGGCGCTGGCCTGCGGCCTCGCCGAGGCGCTGCGCGACATCCACCGCGCCGGGGTGGTGCACCGCGATCTGAAGCCGAGCAACGTCCTGTTGGCGGCGGACGGGCCGAAGGTCATCGATTTCGGGATCTCGCGGCCGTCCGACAGCGAGATGCGCACCGAGACCGGAAAACTCATCGGGACGCCGCCGTTCATGGCACCCGAGCAGTTCCAGCGCCCGCGCGAGGTGGGTCCGCAGGCGGATGTCTTCGCGCTGGGGTCGGTGCTGGTGCATGCCGCGACGGGCCGGGGGCCGTTCGACTCGGACAGCCCGTATCTGGTGGCGTACCAGGTGGTGCACGACGAAGCCGATCTGGACGGTGTGCCGGAGGAGTTGACGCCGCTGATCGGCGCCTGTCTGGCGAAGGATCCGGCGGACCGGCCGACGCCGCGCGCCCTGATGGACCGGCTGCGGACGGATCTGCCGACCGAGATCCATCTCGACCTGTGGGAGCGGCTGGCGGAGGGCGGCCCGTCCGATACGCCGGTGAGCCTCGCGGCCGCACCGCGCGTGCCTGGGCAGGCGGGGGCACCGGATCAGTCGCTCGCCGCTGGGCAGTTGGGGCCCCCGGGGCAGGCGCTCGTACCCGGGCGGTGGCCCGCCGCGGATGCGTCGTCCGCGGAGGTGACGCATGTGCGGGATGCGCTCCGGGAGGTGACGGAGGGGGAGGCCGGTGCCGAGCCGGAAGCCGCGTTCCAGGCCGGAACGAAACCCGGCACCGACCCGGAAGCCGCATTCCCGGCCGGAACGAAACCCGGCACCGAGGCCCCGTCCCACCCCTCGAATGATGCCCCCGGGAAGACCCGTCGCCCTCGCCACCATCTCCTCCTCTGGACCGCCGCCGCCCTCGTCACCGTGCTGACCGGCGGTTTCGTCATCACCCAGGCCGTCCCCAGCAACGAAGCGCCGCGCCGTCCCGCCCC
>NZ_VKJP01000453.1 GCF_007280575.1 Streptomyces benahoarensis | reverse complement strand
TAAGAGACAGCAGCCCCTCTGGCCGCCCGCACCCCCGGAGCCACCGAATGCGGCAGCAACTGCCCCGGGTCCGGTGGCAGCCGCAGCTCCGGGACGATGCCGTCGGCGAAGCGGTACGGGCGGTGCTCCAACTCGGCGACGTTCAGGGGGCGTTCGCGTCGGTCGTGGTCCGGATCGACACCGCAGCCGCGGACCCGGCGCCAGGACGCGTCGATGACGGCGCGCGGCTCCGGTGTCCCGTCGCCGGAGAGCGTCGCCTCCCGGAGCGCGGCGAGGCGGCGGGCGCCGGCGCGGGTGTCATGGGGCCCCGTGACGCCGTCGGTCGGTCTCTCGCTCACGCAGCTCTCCGTGTGCCGGGCCTCCCGTTCGGGCCGTGGTGACGTCGGGCGGCGTACGGGAGAGCCCGTTGCACCGAGCCGGTGCAACGGAGCGCAACCATGGTGACCCCCGGTGTTCCCGGGGAACGTGTTCCGGGCGGCCGGCGGGGCACCGTCCCCCGCGGTTCCGGCCGGCCGCCCCCGACACCACGCCGCGGCCGACCCGCGGCACCGCGCCCGTACGGGACGACGGGCACCGGTGCGAGGGGCACGTGACGGGGTGCTGAAACGTCACGCCACCCCGGGCGGAAGGACGTTGCCGTACGGGAACATGCAGGGGCGGGGCGACGTTGTCGGAGTGCCGCCGTACGGGTCACACCGCACCGGTGCGGGAGGGAGATCACCATGAACGCCGCCAGGGACGCCGCGGCTGCGCGCGTCGTGGTGCTCGGCGCCGATCGACGGCTGCGCGCGGCGCGCGCCGACCGGCTGGCCGCGCACTACCGCGTCCCGCGCCGCGCCGCCGCCGACATCCTGGCGGCGCCGTGCCCACCGCCCGCCGGTTACGTCGTCGACGCCGCGCCCCGCCTGCTCGCCCGCTTCGCCGGGGCCGGCGGCCCGCCCCCGGCGCTCGCCTTCGCGGATCTGATGGTGCATCTGCGGACCGTGGTCGGCGGCGTCGGCGACGCCTACCGTGCGATCCGCTACTACGAGGCCCGCGGCGTCCTCGTCGGCTTCCGGCCCGACGTGCCGGACGAGGAGTTGTACGTGGTCATCGAGGCGGCGCTGCGCGAACGCCGCGGCGGGCCGCCCGGCGCCCGGCCCTGAGACCGGTGCGGGAGCTGCGCGGGCTCCGCCGCCGTCCGTCCAACCGCCCGGATACGGTGGGCGGGTGCAGCCGGAGAACGAACCGACCGAGCGGCCCGAGGGCCGCCTGACCAGGGTCAGGGTCCTCTATCGCAACGTCTCCAAGCGGCGGCTGGGCTGGCTGCTCCTCAAGGACGTCGTCCACAGCTGCATGACGTACCGGGTGACCGGTCTCGCCGCCGAGGCGGCCTTCTTCTGCCTGCTGTCGCTGCCGCCGCTGCTGCTCGGGCTCATCGGTCTGCTCGGCTACCTGGAGCCCTGGATCGGGCGGGCCACCATCGACGGCGTCCGGGAGCAGATTCTCCACGCGTCGTCCGCCGTCCTCTCCTACCAGGGCGTCAACGAGATCGCCCGGCCGCTGCTCGACGACGTCTTCACCGGCCGCCGTCCCGACGTCATCTCCCTCGGCTTCGCCCTCGCCCTGTGGTCCGGCTCGCGCGCCCTGAACGTCTTCGTCGACACCATCACGATCATGTACGGGCTGGACGGCCGCCGCGGCATCGTGCGGACCCGGCTGCTGGCGTTCGTGCTCTACCTGGGAGCGCTGGTCGTCGGCGCCGTCGCGCTGCCGCTGATGGTGGTGGGCCCGGACACCCTGGTGCACTGGCTCCCGGCGAGCGCGGACGTCATCCGGGCGCTGTACTGGCCGGTCGTCCTGCTGCTGTCGGTGGCCTTCCTCACCACGCTCTACCACGTGTCGGTGCCGGTCCGTTCGCCCTGGCAGGAGGACATCCCGGGCGCGGTGGTGGCCCTCGCGATGTGGGTGCTGGGCAGCTTCCTGCTGCGGATCTACCTGACCGCGACGGTCGAGGGCCCGACGATCTACGGGTCGCTGGCGGCGCCGGTCGCGGTGCTGCTGTGGATCGGGGTCTCGGCGTTCGCGGTCCTCGTCGGCGCCGCGACGAACGCCGCGACGGACCGCGTCTGGCCCTCGGTGGCGACGGCCGCGGCCCGCGCGGAGAAGGAACGCCGGGCGGCTCAGGTGGCCGCGGAGCACGAGGAAGCCCCCGAGGAGTGCGGCGACGAGACCGAGGACAACGGGGCGGACGACGACGAGGACGACGACGAGGACGACGCGGACGAGCCGCTGCCGCCCGCCGAGTACCCGGAGCGGTGGGCCCGTTTCCTGCCGCCCGAGGAGATCCGCGGCCGGCTGCCGCGCCGCCGCCGCCACCGGCGCCCGCGCCGCCGCTGACCGCCGGTCCCCGGCCCGCGCGAAAGGCGCCCCTCAGCGGTCGTCCCCGTGCGCCTCCCGGTAGCGGACCAGCAGCATCGCCGCATCGTCGTGGAGCGGGCCCTCGGCGTGCGCGACGACGTCCTCGCGGACCGCGCGCAGCGCCTCCTCGGGATCGTCGTCCTTCAGCAGCGTCGCGCGGGTGTCGAGCGGGTAGAACCGGCCGCCGCCGTCCCGCGCCTCGGTGACCCCGTCGGTGTAGAAGAGCAGCTGGTCGCCGGGGGCGAACGGCACCGTGTGCGGCTTCGGGCCGTCGTCGGCGTACGCCGCGAGGCCGAGCGGCAGGGCGCGTTCGGGCGGGGCGGCGAAGTCCACGGCGCCCCCGGCGCGCACCACCAGCGGCGCCGGGTGGCCGAAGTTCAGCAGCGTCGCGAACGGCCCGTCGCCGATCTCCGCGAGCACCGCCGTCACGAATCGTTCGCCGCCCAGATGGCGGCCCAGCGCCCGCTCCACCCGCGCGCCGACCGCGGTCAGCTCCGCCTCGTCGTGGGCCGCCTCCCGGAACGCGCCCAGCACCACCGCGGCGCTCTCCACCGCTTCGAGGCCCTTGCCCTGGACGTCGCCGACGATGATCCGTACGCCGCCGGGCGAGGTCACGACCTCGTACAGATCGCCGCCGATCCGCGCCTCGGCCACCGCCGAGGTGTACGAGACCGCGATCCGCAGCGGCCCCGCGCCGCGCGGCACCGGCCGCAGCAGGACCCGCTGGGCGACCTCCGCGATGGAGCGGACGTTGGCCAGCTCCGCCTCGCGCCGCTGGCGCATCACCGCGGCCACCACACCGGCCACCGTCACCCCGGCCACCGACAGCAGCGCGGGCAGCCCGCGACGGCCCTCGAACAGCCCGTCGTACATCCCGAGGCCCAGGCAGAGCAGGAACGCGGCCGAGCCGACCACGGCCGTGCGGCGCCAGCCGCCGACCAGACCGGCGAACGCGGGCCCCAGCGACACGAGGGGCAGGAACCCGACCCCGGGCCCGGCGGTGACGTCCACCGTGGTGACCACGGCCATCACGCCGTAGGGGAGCACGACCAGTACGCGGGGGCTCAGGGGTTGCTTCGGGGGGTCCACGGCCAAGGGGTGCTCCGGCGGTTCGAGGGGTGGGACGGGCGGCGGGGAGCCGGCCCGGCCCGCCCCGCCGGAGCTGAGCATAAGCACTGGTCGGTGGGCGAATTACCTCGAATGCGCCCCGTTATCGAATCGCAGTGGCCGCACCCGGCCCGGATACGGGGTCAGTGCGGGAAAAGCCGCGCCGACTCCACCCGGCCGGGGCGCAGGATGCGGAGGGGGCCGAGATTGCACGCGGGGCACTCGGTCCGGGACAGCGGCGAGGGGACGTGGACCCCTCCGGAGTAGTACACGGCGCGACGCCGACCCGAGAGGTCGGTGGTGTGCCGGATCTCGTAGCGCTCTTCCCATCCGCGCCCGCAGTGCAGACAGACGAAGGAGTACGCCTCATGAACGGTCTCGGCCTCGCGGTCCATGTCCACCCACATCCTTCCGTGGCCCCACGGCCCAGGCGGCGGGAACTCATCGGTGGCATACCAGGCAGCCTGTGCCTTATCAGCCCATTATTGCGCGATGGATGGTATCGGGGTAAATGTCGGATGCCGCTCCAGGGAGGCCCGTCTGTGACCCGCCGGGCGGGGCCCGCCCCGCCTCAGCCCCCC
>NZ_VKJP01000452.1 GCF_007280575.1 Streptomyces benahoarensis | reverse complement strand
GGGGTGGGGGTGCGGGGATAGTCGGGTGCCCGGCAGGGCGAGCGCCCGGGAATTCCGGGGCGCCCGCCCTCCGCGAGGTCTGCGGCGACCGTCCGCTACAGCGCGTACGCCAGGCCGAGCAGCACGGCGCCGACCGGGATGCAGGAGAAGGCCAGGGCGCGGAAGACGGTGGCCTTGCGGCGTTCGGCGGCGAGGAGGTCCTGCTCGGACACGGCGGCCATCAGGAACGGGCTGCCGTCCTCGGGGGCGCCGACCGCCAGCTCGCCGCGCTCGTCGTCGCGGGCCTCACCGCGTGCGTAGAAGCGGGACCCGGCGGCGACCGTCCACTCCTCCTGCTGGAAGCCGAGGGTGCGCTCGTTGCGGGTGACGCCGGGGATGTCGATCAGGCCGAGCGGCTTGTCGTGGCCGGGACCGTAGACCTCGAACCGGTCGTGGGTCTTCGGGGCGTGGTCGATCAGCGCGCCCCCGGGCAGCACGGTGGTGCGGCCGGAGGCGTCCTCGACGAGGAACGGGGTCGGGCTGAGGAAGTCGGACACCACCTCGCTGCGCCGCCGCCGCTGCTGGGGGCGGCTGCCGCGGGTCTCGAACTTGCGGGTGATGCGGGTGCGGTACCAGACGCACTCCGTCGTGGTCAGCTGCGAGGTCAGCGGGCCCGCGGCGGACGGGCGGGCGACCCCGGCGACCTCGGCGATCTGCCGGAACGCGCCCGGTCCGACCGCGTCGAGCGCCGCCCGGTGCAGCTGCGACAGCTCCTGCGCCGACAGCGTCTCGGTGGTGATCATGGTGTGGACGCGCTTCCTCGCGCGCAGCAGCTGGAAGGCGCTCACCACGCCCAGACCGACGAGGAAGATCCCCAGAAACGGAATCATGCGTCCCCCTGATTTCTCTCGATATTTCTCTCGATGTGTGGGCGGGTTCGCCGGGCGCCTCCCGGCGGGCGGCGGGACCGGGCCGTGGTCCGGGAGAAGCCGGTTCGGCACTCGTACCGGCTTCCCCGCGACCCGTACGGGGTTCCCGCGCTTCCCGTACGGGATTCCCGTCCGTCCCGTACGGGCTCGGGCGTGCCCCCTACGGGACTACGGGACGTGGCGGATCAGCGGAACAGTTCGCGGAGTCTGCGGTAGGTGTCGGTCAGCGAACCGGCCGTGTGCCGCACCGACCGGACGAGATGCCCGACGGCGAACCAGCCGAGGATCACCAGGGCGAGACCGCAGAGCGACCACTCCCACCACTTCATGCGCTTCCCCCAGGATGCGGATCCGACCGGCCGGTCCGATGGGCCGGTCCGGCCGGGGAGGGAGTCTACCGGCCTTCCCCTTCGCCGTCCGTCCCCAAATGTCCCCTGTTTTCGGGTGAATTGCCGTGTTGTTGCCTGCTCCCGGGCGGGTGCCGCGGAGAGGCGGGTCGTATACGTCCGGCGCGGTGTCCGGGGGGCGTCCGGGCCCGGACGCGGGGCAGGGGAGGGGCGGCGGTGCCGGTTGTGGCAATCGTCCCGTAACAGGTGGGAAATCCCGGTGGTCCGTGGCCGACACGGGACGTTGGCAGACTCGGTGTTCCGGTACCGTCCGAGCCGCGGCGGCCCGGAGGCGGACGGGGGCACCACACCACGCGGGGCGGAGCGGGACGACGATTATGGACGAGGCACAGCGGGACACGGGGACGGGCACGGGGCCGCACGCCGGTACGGGCGCGGACGCCGGTCGGCCGGGCCGGGCGGCCGACGCGGGTACCGGCCGGAACGACCCCTACGGGGCGGGCGAGGTGCCGCCGCTGGCCGGGTTCACCGTAGGGGTGACCGCGGCGCGGCGGGCGCGGGAGCTGGGGGCGCTGCTGGAGCGGCGCGGGGCGCAGGTGATGTACGCACCGGCGCTGCGCATCGTGCCGCTCGCCGACGACTCCGAGCTGCTGTCCGCCACCCGCGATCTGCTCGCGCGCCTGCCGGACGTCGTCGTCGCCACCACCGGCATCGGATTCCGCGGCTGGATCGAGGCGGCCGAGGGCTGGGGCCTGGGCGAGGAACTGCTCGACCGGCTGGCCCGGGTGGAGTTGCTGGCGCGCGGGCCCAAGGTGCGCGGCGCGATCCGGGCCGCCGGGCTGACCGAGAGGTGGTCACCTGCGTCCGAGTCCATGGCGGAGGTCCTCGACCGGCTGCTGGCGGACGGGGTGCGCGGGCAGCGGATCGCGGTCCAGCTGCACGGCGAGCCGCTGCCCGGGTTCGTCGAGGCGCTGCGGGCGGCCGGTGCGGAGGTCGTCGGGGTGCCGGTCTACCGCTGGCTGCCGCCGGAGGACCTGGGCCCGGTGGACCGGCTGCTGGACGCGCTGACCGGGCACGGGCTGGACGCGGTGACGTTCACCAGCGCACCGGCGGCCAGTTCGCTGCTGCGCCGGGCGGCCGAGCGCGGGATGCGCGACGTGGTGGTGACGGCGCTGGGGCGGGAGGTTCCGGCGGCGTGCGTGGGGCCGGTCACCGCGCTGCCGCTCCAGGCGTACGACATCCCCACCCTCCAGCCCGAGCGCTTCCGGATCGGGCCGCTGGTGCAGCTGCTGTGCCGGGAACTGCCGGGCCGGGCACGGAGGTTGCCGGTGGCCGGGCGGCGGCTGGAGATCCGCGGGCGGGCGGTGCTGGTCGACGGCGCGCTGCGGCCGGTGCCCCCGGCCGGGATGGCGCTGCTGCGGGCGCTGGCCCGCCGCCCGGGCTGGGTGGTCTCCCGCGCCGACCTGTTGCGCGCGCTGCCCGGCGCCGGGCGGGACGAGCATGCGGTCGAAACGGCGATGGCCCGGCTGCGGACGGCGATGGGCGACCCGAAGCTGATCCATACGGTCGTGAAACGGGGGTATCGGCTGGCGCTCGATCCGCGGGCGGACACGGACAGGTACGCGGGAGCGTAGGGGGCCGGATTCGCATTCCCGGCCCGGACGCCCTCCCGTAGGGGATGCCTCGATCCCGTACGGGGCGCCGCCTTTCCCGTACGGGATCGGGGGCGTCCCTCAGGGGAGCGGCATCGGCCCCGTAAGGGATCAGGTGCGCCCCTTACGGGCAGGGCCGACCGCCCGTAAGGGACGCCCCGGCACGACCTGGCGCACCACGGGGCGCCCCGGCCTCACTCCGGGTTCGTCACCCGGATCTTGGACTGGCCGTGCTTGCGGGTCTCCCAGTCGTCCATGAAGCGGGCCTGGAGGCCGTGCTTCTCGGCGAGGTGGACCAGCGTCTCGGTGCGGTAGTAGAAGTCCTCGCGCAGCACCTGGTGTTCGGCGCCCTCGGTGCGGTCGAAGGTGAAGTCGAAGAAGCCGCCGGGTGCCAGGATCCGGCCGACGTGCGCGAAGCACTCGTCGATGACGGGGAGCGGCGAGTGGGAGAAGACGCTGTGCGCGTGGACGACGTCGAAGTGGCCGGACGGCAGGAAGTCCAGCTTCAGGTCCTGGGTGATCGTCAGATGCGGCAGCTTGTCCTGGAGTTCGTAGGTGGTCAGGGTCTTCTTCGCGGAGATCAGGATGTCCGGCGAGATGTCGATGCCGTAGTAGTGGCCCGGGTCGAGGTGGGCGATGAAGCGCCAGCCGGCCCGGAGGTTGCCGCAGCCTATGTCGAGCATCCGGTGACTCGGCGTCAGCCCGTGCTCCATGAGGTAGTCGAACTGCATCTGTCCCAGCGCCAGCCAGCGTTCGTGGGTTTGGCTGCCCACCGCGGCCTCGGGGTTGCGGCCCGCGTCGGACGCCATCACGGCGCGGTAGTAGGCGACGTGTCCGGGGTGGCGCAGCCGCAGCCAGGTGTCGCGCGCGGTGCGCCGGACGTACGGGGCGATCTTCGCCGGGTTGCGGACCGCGTAGCCGACCTTGTGGGACAGGCTCGACCGGTTGGTGTGCAAGGTGGTGCGCGACATGGTGACCTTCGTCCTTCGGGTGCGGGCGGGCCGGGCGCCGGTGGGCGACACGGCATGCCGGGCCGGGCGGAGGCGGGGGCCTTCCGCGGCGCCACGGCCGGACTGTACACCAGCGGTATACGCGGAATGTATCTGTCTCTTGTACACATCTGACGCTGCCGACGACTTAATAGGTG
>NZ_VKJP01000451.1 GCF_007280575.1 Streptomyces benahoarensis | reverse complement strand
CCCGCCCTCCGGGCGCGCGTCCGAAGGGCACCGGGCGAACCCGACCCAGCCGCCCCACGGCCCCGCGATCGCATGCCCCCGAGGACACCGCGCACGCCAGGGCTCCGCCGCGTCGACCGCGAACCGGTAGGCGGCACGCGGCACGAGCGCTCCGGCCGCGCCGCCGAAGACGGCCCCGAGAAGAGTCAGCGTCAGCTCCACGTCGGCACCGTAACGGAGGGGCTGCTGCCGTGGACGCGGAACAGGGGGGGTGACCTGCGCCGCGCCGGCTTTCCGGGTGGGACGCATCTCCCCTCTGCCCAGAATAACTACCGTCCGTCACTGGCAGGGAGGGTGGCGCATGACGGGAAGGCCGCGCCGACTTTGCAGAAGGGACCTCCAACACCCCGGATTGTCGCGCGTGTTACCGCCGCGTACGCGGGTAGATCTCCTACCGTTGCCGGTGGGGTGCTACCCATGACCGGGGGTCGGAATCTGTCGGGAGTCGGACTCTGTGATCACGTTGCGTGAAGGGCTCGGATGTGACACCCACTCGGCGCCGAACCGCATCATGCGGTGCGTGGTCGCTGCCCACCTGCGCCGGGACGTCCCGCGGGGGAGGCGCCGGCTGGTCATGACGCTGGCCGTCATCGCCGTGCTGGGCGGCTGCTCGACTGCGCGCGGTGCGAAGGAGGGAGGTGGCACCACTCCCGAGCAGGCGCTCGCTGCGGCGCGCCCTGACACCGTCGGTGCGCTGAAGGCGGTGATGCCGGGGGTGGAGGTCGATGAATTAGGGGATTCCGACATCAATTGTGGTGGGTCGGACCTAGTGGATAGTAAGGACGCCAGCAGGGTGCGCTCCCGCATCACCTACGAAGTCGTCGGCGATGCCTTCGACCGGCGCTCTCCCGGTGACCTGGTCGGCGAGACCGTCAGGCGCCTTGAGCGCAAGGGCTGGAAGGTTGAGCCCAGCAAACGGGGTGCGGACGACGTGGGCAAGACGCTCTCCAGGCGGGGCACGGAGGGGGAGGCCAATGTCGGCGCAACGCGTTTCACGCTCAAGTCGGGCAAGGACGTTCCCATTCTCAACGTTCTTGTGATGACGGAGTGTCTGCACAATCCACATTGGGAGGGCTGAGTTCCGTAAACCGGCTCTGGTGGCCCGGGCGGGCCACTGTACGGCTCTTACGCGTCGTCCTTTTTACGCCTTCCGGCTTCTGCGTTCAGCCCGTCGGCCATGGCGGACAACTTCCTTGTGTGTACGGAGAGTTCTCCGCGCACCTCCTCCGCATAAGGCCCTCGCCACCGGGAGGATGATTCTGACCTGGTGCGGGTGGCGATCTTGATCGTTTCGTCAAGCAGGTGCCGGACATCCGTCGCGAGCGCGCGCAGACTTTCAGCCTCGCTCGTCATGGCGAACCACCTATTTCGTCAATGTAGTTGAGGTCATCTGCCCCGGGCCGTCCAGGACCGCTACGGTACTTGGCCATGGTGATGGTTCTGGCGGATCCGGAAATGCTCGATCGGCTGGCGAAGTCGATGGACAGGAAGGCCGGGGAGATACCCCGCCTGAAGGCCCGCGCAAACACCTTGCAGGCCGGCGGGGAGGTTTCCGGTCTCACGGCGCTGGCGGCCTGGCTCGGTGTCACGGCCCGGGAGCTGCGCTCCCGGGCGAGAACGCTCCGTTCCCCTTCCGAGTCCCGCTTTGATTCCCTGGGTGCTTTCGATCTCCCCGACACCCTGGCGCGGCAGGGAAAGGGACGCGGGCCGGCGGCAGAGCTGAAGAAGATCCTCGACGCACACAAGGACGGCCCCGGCGCGCACCGCGGTGCTGATGCCGCGGAGCGTCGCGCGCAGGCGGTCAAGAAGTACTTCTCCGGCCTCTCCCGGGCGGAGCAGGCGGCGCTCGCGGCAGCCGATCCCGAGCTCGTGGGGAACCTCGACGGTGTCCCGTCCGAGATCCGGTTCGCGGCGAACCGCATGGAGATCCAAGAGGCGTTCAACGAGGAGTCTGCGTATCTGAAGGATCTCGCGAAGGATGACCCCAGGTATCTGCGCACAAAGAAGCGCGTGGATACCCTCCGGAGGTTCATGAGCCCCCGCGTGATGGAGAAAAAGGACCCCGGTGGCAGGAGGGTCACGGTGGAGGTCCCGCGTCAGTTCCTCGTTTTCGATGCGGACTACGGCACGGTGGGCGATCCCAAGTCCGCTTCCTTCGCGGATGGCCGGGTGGCGGAAGTCGTAGGTGACCTGGAGAACGCCAAGAAGGTGCTGCTCCGTGTCCCCGGGGTCACCAGCCGGCTGGATGGTTTCGACGAGTTCGCCCAGGGTGGCTACGACCTGGTGCGGGCGGGATACGGAAAGGTCGAGGACCCTGATACGGCGGTCATCAGCTGGCAGGGTTATGACGCCCCTGAGTACGGTGACTCGCTCGACCCGGAGAAGGCCGTTGCCGGAGGGAAGGCTCTGGCGGAATTCCGCAGCGGCATCTCCGTGAATCTGCGGAAAGATGCCCGGGTCGACATCTTTGCCCACAGCTATGGCACGTTGGTGACCGCCAAGGCGATACAGAGTGGGTTGAAGAACGTCGACAACATTGTCTTCATGGGGAGTCCTGGGCTCGGTCCCGGAATCAACTCCGTCGCCGATCTCCATATGCCTGGGACGAAGTTCTACGCCATGCGGGCACCGGAGGACTTCGTCTCCTACACCGAGGGGCACGGAAAAGATCCCGCAGACTTCAAGGGAATTACCCGGCTGGCCACCGATCGCTCTCACCGCCACTCCGAGTACTACAAGGAAGACAGTGAGTCCATGAACAACCTCCAGCGCATTCTCTTCGGAGATACGAAGGAGCTCACCTTCGAGCACACCACGCTCGATGAGGAGATGATGGGTGCACAGGAGCTGCGGATGCTCGTTGCTTTTCTCCGCGCCAAGGTGCCGCCGGATGTTGCCAACAAGATGGGGCGCGACCTTGATCCCATTCTGCAGAACAAAATCAGCGGACGGGCCGGAATGACGGACCTCATCGGCCCGATCCAGGGCGTGCTGGACAAGCATCAGATGTTGGATCGGGTGACGCCGCAGGAGCTGCAGAAGGAGCTGGTCGCCCTGTCGGGTTCCCTCACGTACAAGCAGACCTGCAAGGCGGTTGAGGAAATAGGGGCGCCCGCGTGGGTCGCCAGAGCGGCGGGTGGCAGCGCGATGCTGGCCGCCACGAAGCTTCTCGACCCGGCGTCCCATCTGGTGGCCAAGGGAATGGAGCTGGAGCGTTTGATGAACGACGTCGGTGACCTTTTCTCCGGAGATTCGCTGATGGCAGACGGCGTCCGGACGGTCGGTGCCGCCTTCGACCTCCTCAATCAGCCGGGATGGTCGGTTCCTTACGGAAGGAGCGGAAGATGACAGGAGCAGCGGCAGACGGAAAACCGGTGGAAGGGGAGCCCTCGCATGAACTGTCCGGGGAAGTGCGGGCGGTCCTCCGCTCCCTCTTCCCCGGTGGCACCGTGCTGGACGTACCCTCCGGTATATCCCGCGAATCCGTCGCCCTCACGGCGTACGACGAGGCGGAGGGCAGGACGACCGTAGAGATCACCGGTGACCTCGCGCGTCAGCTGCGGGGATGTGGCTGGGCCGTGGCCGACGGTTCCGCCGATGCGCGGAACACCGGACTGTACGCGGCGCGACGGGACGTGGGAGGCGGCGTGTTCGGGGTCGAGGCGCCTGCGGTCACCTTTCACGGAATTCCGGTTCGAGGGCAGAATCGCGGCGACCGGCCCACCCCGCCATTTCGGCGAACTGATACATCAACACGGTGAGTTGGGCCGTCGTCGAGGGGAACACGCCGTACGTGCCGGTCCGCCGGGGCGGCGCCGTGCCGGGGCGGCGCCGCCCGTCACGGCGCAGGGGGAGGGGCACACGATGCGGGTCCTGGTGACCGTCGTACGGGAAGGCAGCGCACCGCAGGACGTCCTGGTGCTGGCGGAGGAGGGCGCCGAAGTCGCCGACGTGGCAGGGGCGCTGGCCTCCGCCGTCCCGTCGCGGCGGCCCGCGGAGCCCGGAGCCCCGCGCTCCGTGGTCGTACCACTGACGGGCCCCCGCCCCGGCCCGTCCGGCCCCGACTCTTCCCTCACCGGCC
>NZ_VKJP01000450.1 GCF_007280575.1 Streptomyces benahoarensis | reverse complement strand
GCTTGAGGCCGATCGGGCGGGGCAGGCCGGGCATCCCGCCTGCCACGGGCGCCCTGACTGCCACGCCTGTCCCGAGCGCCCCGCCGCCTCGTCCCGGCGCCCGGCTCAGCCTCCGTCCGCCGCCGCCCGCAACGCGTCGACATCGAGCTTCTGCATCCCCAGCATCGCCTGCAACGCGCGCTGGGCGCGCGCCGGATCGGGGTCGGCCATCAGCTCGCCGAGCGCGTCGGGGATCACCTGCCAGGACAGGCCGTAGCGGTCCTTGAGCCAGCCGCACGGACCGGTGCGGCCGCCCTTGCCCAGGGCGTCCCAGTAGTAGTCGACCTCCGCCTGGTCCGCACAGTTGATCAGCAGCGAGATCGCCTCGTCGAAGGTGAACTCCGGGCCGCCGTTGATCGCCGTGTACGGCTGCCCGTCCAGCTCGAAATCGACGGTCAGCACCGTCCCGGCCGGGCGCGGACCGGCCTCGCCGTAGTACGAGACCTGGGTGATACGGGAGTGGGGGAACACCGAGACGTAGAACTCGGCGGCGTCCTTGCCCTGGGTGTCGAACCAGAGATTCGGGGTGATCTTCGGCATGGCGGGCTCCTGGTGTCGGCGGACGGGACGCGCGTCCCACCCCCTGACAACGACCGTGCCACCCTGGCGCGGCGCCCGCCATTGGGGTACCGGCCACCCGCCCGCGACCGGGCCGGTCAGCACCTCGTAGGCGGGACCGCTACCCGGCCAGCCCCAACAGCGCCCGCATCCGGGCGTACTTCGCCGTCAGCCGCTCCCGGGTCGGCCCGTCGAGCACCGCGAGCCGCGCCGGGTCCGCGTTGTGGGCCAGGTCGGCCGTCTTGACCAGCAGCGCGCCCGGTGTCGCCAGGATCCGGGCGGCGTACGCCTCGGGCGGCTCGCCGTCCCGTTTGGTGACGGCGAGGACCATCGCCTTGGTCGCCTCGGCCAGCGCCGCCCGCGCCAGCCGGTCCGCGGAGAGCGCCCCGTCCTCGACGGCGTCGTGCAGCCACGCCGCGGCGATCTGCTCGGGGCCGCCGCCCCGCTCCCGCACCCCGTCGGCGACCGCCGCCAGATGCTCCGCGTACGGGCGGCCCGCCTTGTCCGTCTGCCCGTCGTGCGCCCGCCGCGCCAGCGCCTCGACCTCCGCCGTGGTGAGCATGGGCGCCGCACCGGACACCGTCGTACCGCCGTCAGGTTCCGTCATGCGGTCATTGTGCCGGGGTGCTCGGGCCGGGAAGGGGCCGGGCCGCATGGTGCGACGGGCCCGGGCCGCACGTCGTGGGGTGGCCCCGTACCCGCCCCCTCACCGCAGCGCCGCCCGCATCACCGCGCCCGCGATCGGGGCGGCGCTGCCGCCGCCGCTGATCTCGGTGCGGTCGGCCGCCGCGTCCTCGACGACCACCGCGACCGCCACCGCCGGTTCGGCGGTGTCCTCGCGGCGTGCCCAGGAGATGAACCACGCGTAGGGGGTGCCCTCGTTGTGCACGCCGTGCTGGGCGGTCCCGGTCTTGCCGCCGACGACCGCGCCGTGGATCGCGGCGCGGCGCCCGCTGCCGTGCTCGACGACGTCCACCATCAGTTCCTGGAGCCGCCGGGCGGTCGCCGGACTCATCGCCCGGACCGGCGCCGGGCGCTCCGCCGCGGCGAGCGCCGTCCCCGACGGGTCGGTCACCTCGTCCACCAGATACGGCGCCGCCCGCTCCCCGTCGTCGGCCACCGCCGCCGCGACCGTCGCCATCTGGAGCGGCGTCGCCGTCGTGTCGTACTGCCCGATCGACGACAGCGCCAGCTGCGCCCGGTCCATCGACGTGTCGAAGGTGCTCGGTGCGACGGGCGAGGGGATGCGCGGCCCCCGCCCGTCGAAGCCGAAGGCCCGCGCCGTGCGCACCATCGTGTCCAGCCCCGCGCCGACGCCCAGCCGCGCGAAGACCGTGTTGCACGACACCCGGAACGCCTCCCGCAGCGACGCGTCCTCGCAGTCGTCCGACTCGTTGACCAGCACGGTGTCCGTACCGGGCAGGGTGTACGGATCGGGGGAGTCGGTGGGCTCGTCCGGGTCGTCGACCAACCCGCCCTCCAGCGCCGCCGCGGCGGTGACCACCTTGAACGCCGAACCGGGCGGATACGTCTGCCGGATCGCCCGGTTGAGCATCGGCTGCCGCTCCGCCCCGGTCAGCCGCCGCCACGCCGCCGTCACCTTCCGGCCGTTGCCCGACAGCTGGGCCGGGTCGTACGAGGGGGTGGAGACCAGCGCCAGGATGCGGCCGGTGCGCGGTTCGACGGCGGCGACCGCGCCCGTCCGGCGGCCCAGGCCCGCGAACGCCGCGCGTTGCATCGCCGGATCGATGGTGGTCGCCACCGACCCGCCCCGCCGCCGCGCCCGCGTCAGCCCGTCCCACCAGGGGAACGCCGTCAGCCGCGGATCGGTCCCGGACAGCACCCCGTCCTCGGCCCGCTCCAGCAGCGAGGTGCCGTACGTCTGCGAGGAGAACCCGGTGACCGGCGCGTACAGCGGCCCGTCGGTGTACGTCCGCTCGTGCCGCAGCCGCCCGCCGCTGTCGTGCGAGCCGGTCACCGGCCGCCCGGCGACCAGTACCGCGCCGCGCGGCTCCGCGTACCGCGCGATCTGCGCCCGGCGGTTGGCCGGATCGGCGGCCAGCTCCGGCGCGCGGAAGACCTGGACCCACGCCGCGTTGCCCAGCAGCGCGACGAAGAGCAGCAGACAGAAGACGGCGGCGTGCCGGGTGCAGCGGATCACCGGCCCGCCTCCGGAGCGCGCCCGGCCACCGCCACCGCCGCGGTCCCGACCGTGTCCCGCAGCCCGTCCGGGGCGTCCGGCGCGTCCCCGGGAGGCCGTCGGGCCCGGTCACTGAGGCGGATCAGCAGGGCCACGATCAGCCAGTTCGTCACCAGCGACGAGCCGCCCTGCGCCAGGAACGGCAGCGCCATCCCGGTCAGCGGGATCAGCCCCATCACCCCGCCCGCGATGACGAAGACCTGCACCGCCGGGAGCGAGGCGAGGCCCACCGCCAGCAGCCCGCCGAACGGGTCGCGCAGCCCGAGCCCGGCCCGGAAGCCGCGCGCCACCAAGATCGCGTAGAGCAGGAACAGCACGGTCAGCCCGGCGAGCCCCAGTTCCTCCCCGAACGTCGCCAGCAGGAAGTCGGACTTCATGGCGAAGCCGATGAGATACGAGTCGCCGCGGCCCAGCCCGGTACCCAGCAGACCGCCCGCCCCGAACGCGTACAGCGACTGCGCCAGTTGCCCGGGGCCCGCGCCCGCCGCGACGCCGGCGAACGGATGCAGCCAGTCCTCCACCCGGCTGTGCACATGCGGCTCCAGCACCGCGACGGCGGTTGCGCCCGCGCCCGCCAGCAGCAGCCCGACCGCGAGCCAGCCCAGTCGCCCGGTCGCCACGTACAGCAGCACCACGAAGATGCAGAAGTAGAGGAGCGAGGTGCCGAGGTCGCGTTCGAGGACCAGGATGGCGACGGTCAGCAGCCAGACCGCGGCGACCGGGCGGAGCATCCGCAGCGCCGTGCGCCGCGCCGCGCCGGGGCCGTCCGCCGGGGGCGCCGCGCGGTGGGCCGCGAGCCGCGCCGCGAAGAACACCGTGAGCAGTACCTTCGCGAACTCGCCCGGCTGGATCGAGAACCCCGCCAGCCGGATCCAGATCTTCGCGCCGTTGACCGCCGGGAACGCCAGCGGCGCGAGCATCAGCGCCAGCGCCAGCGCCGCGCACACCGGCCCGTACCGCGCCAGCTTCCGGTGGTCGCGTACCAGCAGCACCGCCGCCGTGAACAGCGCGATCCCGACCGCCGACCAGACCAGCTGGGCCGGTGCCGCGTGGTGGCCCGGCGTCGCCAGGTCCAGCCGGAAGATGAGGACAAGACCGAGCCCGTTGAGGAGGACGGCGACCGGCAGCAGCAGCGGATCGGCGTGCGGGGCGCCGCGCCGCACCGCCAGATGGGCCAGGAGCGCGAGGGCGCCGAGCCCCGCGCCGTACCCCGCGGCGCCGCCGGGCACCGCGCCCCGCACCGTCAGCCCGACGACGGTGTACCCGCAGACGCTGATCAGCACCGCGCCGGTCAGCAGGACCAGCTCGACGCCGCGCCGTCGGGGCACCAGCGGGAGGGGCGGCGGACGGTCCGCCGCCTGTCTCTTATACACAGCTGA
>NZ_VKJP01000044.1 GCF_007280575.1 Streptomyces benahoarensis | reverse complement strand
GCAGAGCCCACGCCTGCGGCGTGGAACGGCGCCGCACCCACCCCTCCAGCGCAGCCCGTTCCTCATCCGACAGGATCAACTCGGCCTTCGGCCGCCCAGTACGCACCACAGACCAAGCCTATACATCTGAACAGAATTCCCGACTCAGAACACTAGCGGTGCGGGCCCTCCCGGTCGACCAGGGTGGCCAGCAGCCCGCCGAGCGTGTCGCGCTGCTGCGCGCTCAACGGGGCCAGGACGTCCTCCGCGGCGCTGCGGCGCGCGCTGCGCAGCGCGTCGAGCGTGGCGCGCCCCGTGCCGGTCAGCTCGACCCGGACCACCCGGCGGTTGGCGGGATCGGGGACCCGACACACCGCGCCCTGTGCCTCCAGGGCGTCGACCAGTGTGGTCACCGCGCGGGGCACCACCTCCAGGCGCGCGGCGAGGTCGGCCATCCGGGGCGGGGCGTCGCCGTAATGGGCCACCACCCGCAGCAGCCGCGACTGGGCGGGGGTGAAGGCGAGATCGAGCTGCGCCATGCGGCGCTTCTGGGCGCGCTGCATCCGGCGGGTCAGCCGGACCAGCTGCTCGGCGACGTTCGCGCCACCGGGCGCGGGCTCGGTCGCCGGGGCCGTTTCCGGCTCGGGCGTCGGGTCGGGAGAGGGCATGCTCAGAGGCTATCAGGACGATGTTCATTGTGAGCTTAGGTAACAATGAGCTAGGCTCCGTGAAAATCCACCGAATCCGACTTCCCGAAGGAGCCCATGCGCCGCGACGAACCTGAGTGGTCCCCGCCGCCCAAGGATCCGGACGCCCCGGACCAGCCGGTCCCCATCCGGCGGATCCTCGCCCTCTTCCGCCCCTACCGCGCCCGGCTGACCACCGTCGGCCTGCTGGTCGCCGCCTCCTCGCTGGTCTCCGTGGCCGGACCGTTCCTGCTGCGCGAGATCCTCGATGTGGCGATCCCCGAGCGCCGCACGGGCCTGCTCACCCTGCTCGCCCTCGGCCTGATCCTCACCGCCGTGACCACCAGCGTCTTCGGCGTCCTGCAGACCCTGCTCTCCACCACCGTCGGCCAGCGCGTCATGCACGATCTGCGCACCGCCGTCTACGCCAAGCTCCAGCGGATGCCGCTGGCGTTCTTCACCCGCACCCGCACCGGCGAGGTGCAGTCACGGATCGCCAACGACATCGGCGGCATGCAGGCCACGGTCACCTCCACCGCCACCTCGCTGGTCTCCAACCTCACCTCGGTCACCGCCACCGTCGTCGCGATGCTCGCCCTCGACTGGCGGCTGACCTGCGTCTCGCTGCTGCTGCTCCCGCTCTTCGTCTGGATCAGCCGCCGGGTCGGCAACGAGCGCAAGCGGATCACCTCGCAGCGCCAGAAGCAGATGGCCGCGATGTCCGCCATGGTCACCGAATCCCTCTCGGTCAGCGGCATCCTCCTGGGCCGCACCATGGGCCGCGCCGACTCCCTGACCCGCGGCTTCGCCGACGAGTCCGAGCGCCTGGTCGGCCTGGAGGTCCGCGCCAGCATGGCCGGACGCTGGCGGATGGCCACCATCGGCATTGTCATGGCCGCCATGCCCGCGCTCGTCTACTGGGCGGCCGGACTCGTCCTGCAGTTCGGCGGACCCGCCTTCTCGCTCGGCACCCTCGTCGCCTTCGTCACCCTCCAGCAGGGTCTGCTGCGCCCCACGGTTTCGCTGCTCTCCACCGGCGTGCAGATGCAGACCTCCCTCGCGCTCTTCCAGCGGATCTTCGAATACCTCGACCTGCCGGTCCCGCTGGCCGAACCGGAGCGCCCCGTCCACCTCGCCGAGCCCCGCGGCGACCTCCGCTTCGAGAACGTCTCCTTCGCCTACGACACCGCCGCCGCACCCACCTTGAGCGGTATCGACCTGACCGTCCCGGCGGGCAGCAGCCTCGCCGTCGTCGGCGCCACCGGCAGCGGCAAGAGCACCCTGAGCTACCTCGTCCCACGGCTGTACGACGTGAGTGCGGGCCGGGTCACCCTCGACGGCGCCGACGTCCGCGACCTCGGCTTCGACACCCTCGCCCGCGCGGTCGGCGTCGTCTCCCAGGAGACGTACCTCTTCCACGCCTCGGTCGCCGAGAACCTGCGGTTCGCCAAGCCCGACGCGAGCGACGAGGAGATCGAACGCGCCGCGCGCGCCGCCCAGATCCACGACCACATCGCCGCCCTGCCCGACGGCTACGACACCCTCGTCGGCGAGCGTGGCTACCGCTTCTCCGGCGGCGAGAAGCAGCGCCTGGCGCTGGCCCGCACCATCCTGCGCGATCCGCCGGTCCTCGTCCTCGACGAGGCGACCAGCGCGCTCGACACCCGTACCGAGCACGCCGTGCAGCAGGCCATCGACGCGCTCAGCGCGGGCCGCACCACGGTCACCATCGCCCACCGGCTCTCCACCGTCCGCGACGCCGACCAGATCGTCGTCCTCGACCGCGGCCGGATCGCCGAACGCGGCACCCACGCCGAACTCCTCGCCGCCGACGGCCGCTACGCCGCGCTGCTGCGCCGCGACGCCCACCGCACACCCGGCGACGGCCCGGGTGCTCCATGCCTCACCACCGGTGGTGAGACCCCGGTGCCACAGGAAGTGACTCGCGGGTAGGGCCGGGCGCACGGCGGCCGGTTCAACGGTCGGGGCGGCCGCCGCTCCCCTCCCTGCCAGGGCGCCCGGCCCGCGTCTCACACCGGCCCGAGCCGGTACCCGTAGCGGTACGTCCGGTCCGCGTGCAGCAGATACTTCTCCAGCGGCGCCGCGCCCCACGAGTCGTTGCCGCCCACGCCCATCTGCCGGTGGTTGACCGCCAGACACGTCGCCGCGCGCCGCGTCAGCTCGTACGGATGGCGCGGCCCGTCCAGGTCGCCGGGCGTATGGTGCAGCGCGCTCAACTCCAGCGCCGCGTCGTCGCCCGGCTCGGCGCTCACCCGCAGCCCGGAGCCGTCCCTGCCGGTGAGCGAGGCGGTGCGCACCCCGGTGACGTTCCCGGTCTGCTGCGGGCGGACGTACGGGCCGAACTGCGCGTCGACGGTGGTGCGGTGGCGGCCGACGAACGCGGCGGTGCAGCGATCCTGATAGTTCTCCTGCGGCCCGCGCCCGTACCAGCTGAAGGTCTCCAGGCCCGCCGGGACGGTCAGCAGCGCGCCGACCACCGGGATGTCGGGCAGCCCGGCGCCCGGCCGCAGGGTGTGCGCCACCCGCACCTCGCCGTCGCCGCGCACCGTGAACACGGTCTCCCAGCGGGACGGCAGGGGAGCGGTCGGCAGCACCGCGGTGACCTCGATCGTCACCTCTGACGACGATGGCTGCGTGGTCCGCACGGCCGTCACGGTGCGCCGCGCGCCCGCGTCACGCCAGGTCCGCAGGGAGTTCTGCGCCCCGCGGCCGAGGTCGTTGTCGGTGGGCGCGCGCCAGAAGTGCGGCACCGGCCCCTCGGTGAGCAGCGTCCGCCCCCGGTGGCGGAGACCCGCCAGGGTGCCGGTGGCCTTGTCGAGGACCACCTCGGTGTCCCGGCCCGTGACCGTCACCCGTGCCGCGTCCTCGTCCACCGTCAGCGGTGGCAGCGTCGACGGATCGGGGTCGGCGGGCGCCGGAGTCACCCAGGGCAGCGTGAACTGTTCGGCGGCCACGGTGTGTCCGGCCGCCGCCCATGCGCACTCCGCGCGCAGCACGAACGCCAGGTTCAGCCGGTACCGGGCGCCCGGATCAGGAGGGAGCGGCCGCTTGATCGGCATGTCGACGACCCCGTCGGCACCGGGCGCCACCCGCGGTGCGGGCAGCGTGCCGTGCTGGATCCGCTCGCCGTCGCGGGTGACCTCCCAGCGCAGCTCGTAGGCGTCGAGGCCGGTGAACAGCTGCCGGTTGCCGACCTTGATCCGGAACCGCGCCGGGTCGACGGGCGCCATCCGCACCGGCTGGTAGACCTTCTTGACCTCCAGCAGCGCCGGATGCGGAGTGCGGTCCGCGGAGACGAGGCCGTTGCAGCAGAAGTTCCCGTCGGTCGGATAACCCGGCTTCCAGTCGCCGCCGTACGAGAGGTAGGTGCGCCGTGGATCGCCCGGCACCGGCAGCCGGATCGCCTGGTCGACGAAGTCCCAGACGAAGCCGCCGTGGAGATTGGGGTACCGCTCGATCACGTCCCAGTACTCCTGGAAGTTGCCGGTGCTGTTGCCCATGGAGTGGGCGTACTCGCACAGCAGATACGGCGTCGGATTGCCCGAGCGGCCGTACGCCTCGACGCCGTCCGGTGGCGTGTACATCTCGCTGTGCAGGTCGGCGACGTCGTTCATGCCCTCGTAGTGGACCGGACGGGACGGGTCGCGGTGGTGCGTCCAGTCGGCCATGGCACGGAAGTTGGCGCCCCGTCCGGCCTCGTTGCCCAGCGACCAGACGATCACGCTGGGATGGTTCTTGTCCCGTTCGACGAGGGAACGCATCCGGTCCAGGCAGGCGTCCGTCCACTCCGGCAGCCCGGTCGGCAGCAGCTCGCGGGCGCCGTGCGACTCCAGGTTGGCCTCGGCGACGACGTAGAGCCCGTACCGGTCGCAGAGGTCCAGCCAGGCGGGGTGGTTGGGGTAGTGCGAGGTGCGGACCGCGTTGATGTTGTGCTGTTTCATCAGGCGGATGTCCTGCTCCATCCGCGCCACGGTGACGGCCTGACCGCGGTCCGGGTCGGTCTCGTGGCGGTTGACGCCCCGGAGCACGAGGGGCGCGCCGTTGACGGTGAAGTGCCCGGGGCCGCACGAGACGCTGCGGAAGCCGACGGCGGTGCGCTGTACGTCGACGGCGCGCCCGTCGGGACCGGTGAGGGCGATCACCAGGGTGTACAGATACGGCGCCTCGGCCGACCAGAGCTCGGGAGCCTCCACGGTGGCGTGCGGCGCGACCGTGGTGTCGGTGTCCTCGCCGAAGCGGATGTCGGCGGTGAGCGGCCGGGGCAGCACTTCGGCGCCGTCCGCGTCGTACAGCGTCGCGGTCAGCCGGTGGTCACCGGGGCGGTGCGTGCCGCGGTGGCGGACGGTCGCGGTCACCGTCAGCTCCGCGCTGTGCAGCGCCTCGTCGAGGTCGGTGCGGACGGTGAGGTCCTGGACGTGCACGGGGGCGACGGAGTAGAGGTACACGTCCCGGAAGATGCCGGAGAGGTCGATCATGTCCTGGTCCTCCAGCCAACTGCCGTCGGACCAGCGGAAGACCTCGACGGCCAGCACATTGGTGCCGGGCCGCAGATGGCCGGTGACGTCGAACTCCGCCGGGGTGTAGCTGTCCTCGCTGTACCCGACCCGCTCCCCGTTGACCCAGACGAAGAACGCCGACTTCACCCCCTGGAACGACAGCAGCACCCGCCGCCCCGCCCACTCCCCGGGCACCGTGAACGTCCGCCGGTAGGAACCGACCGGGTTGAACCCCTCGGGCACGTGCGGCGGCACCGGCTGCTCGTAACCGGTCCACGGATACGCCACGTTGAGGTAGACCGGCTCCGGGTAGCCCTCGATCTCCCAGTGGGACGGGACGGGGATCCGGTCCCAGGCGCGGTCGTCGAAGTCCGGGGCGTGGAAGCCCGCCGGGCGCTCGTCGGGGTTCTTCGCCCAGTGGAAGCGCCAACGGCCGTTGAGCGAACGGAAGTGGGGCGATGCCGTGTCGGGCTCCCCGGCGCGGGCGGCGGCGGTGTCGCGGTGCGGAACGAGCCGGGCGCGCGCCGCCTCCCGGTTGATCTGGAAGATGCGCGGCCCCGCGTTCCACGGGCCCTCCGCCGCGGTGAGGTCCGCGCCGGTCAGCGCCGCGGCGAAGGCCCGCTTCCGGTCGGTGAGAGCGGCCAGACCCGCCAGCGCGGTGCCGGTGGCGAGGAACGAGCGGCGGGACAGACGGCGTCCATGCATACGACAACTCCGACCGCAAGGCAACAGGAAGCATCAGGATCGAACGCTTCCGCCGCCCGCACAAGGGTGCGCACCCCGCCGCAACTCCCCGGACCCGTCCGGTGTTTCCTTCCATGAACGACACGGCGACGAGCGTGAGGACCGGCCCGCCGCCCCAGGCGTTCATTGCCGTTTCCTTTCGGCCTCCGCAGACCCTGGCGGAGGCCCGTCCGGCCGGTACATGATCGCGGGAGCGGACCGGCCCACACCGGAAATGGCGGGACGGCAACGCCATGGAACGGACGCAGGACCGAGCGGAGGATCATGTCGAGTGCGGAACACACCGAACCCCTGACGAAGGGTGCGCCCGGCCGGTCGCCCTCCCCGGTGCGCCAACTCGCCGCCGCCTCCGTCGGTGACGCCGTCGAGTGGTACGACTGGTTCTCCTGCACGCACGCCCAGGAAGTCTACTTGAGCGCCCCGTACCTGCATCGCTGCAGGTCGGCGTGAACACATGAGCGTTCATTCATGTGCGGGTGCTGCTGGGTTTCGCCGCCTCTGGACGGGTCGACGCTGACTGTTTGCTGACCTATCCGACGAGGCGTCAGGGCTTCTGCGGGCGCCTGGGCCGGGCCCGCGCGAGGTGCGACTTCTGGAGAGGCTGACACGGCGTAATTGTCGTGCTTGAAGACGGGGAGATGCGTGATCATGACAGCTTTCAGGGAACGGCCCGCGCATGAGGGTGGGCCGGATTCCCCTACGGAGGGGCCTCGCGTCGGCGTCGTGACCCCTCCGGCGCGTCCTGTGCGGCAGTTGCTCGCCGCCTCGGTCGGCAATGCGGTCGAATGGTTTGATTGGTACACATATACCTTCCTTGCCACGTACATCGCCGCGCAGATCTTCCCCGAGGACGCGGCGAATTCGTTGGTGCCGCTGCTCGCGACGTTCGCGGTTTTCGCGGTGGGGTTCTTCATGCGGCCCGTCGGCGGGCTGCTGATGGGCGCGGTCGCCGACCGGCGCGGGCGCCGTGCGGCGCTGACGGTGACCATTCTGCTGATGGGTGGCAGCAGCCTCCTGGTGGGGTTGACGCCGACGTATGCCGCCGCCGGGGTCCTCGCGCCGGTCATCCTCGTCCTGGCCCGGCTGCTGCAGGGGCTGTCGGTGGGTGGTGAGTTCGCCGCGTCGACCACGTTCCTCGTGGAGTCGGCCGGGCCCGGGCGGCGGGGACTCTTCTCCAGCTTCCAGTACGTGTCGACGACCATCGGGCAGCTCGTCGCGTCCGGCGTCGCGGCGCTGCTCGTCGCGAAGCTCGCACCCGCCACCATGGACAGCTGGGGCTGGCGGGTCCCGTTCGTGCTGGGCGCATTCCTGAGCCTCGTGGGTTTCTGGGTGCGGCGCGGCGCGCACGAGACGCGCAGTGAGGAGCAGACCGAGGTGCCCCGGCCAGGTCTCTTCGAGGCGCTGCGCCGCCATCCGCGCGAGTCGCTGCTGATCTGCGGCATCACGGCGGGCGGCACGCTCGCGTACTACACGTGGACGTCGTACCTGCCGACGTACGCCGAGCTCAACGCCGGGGTGGAGAAATCCGACGCGCTGCTGGCGGGCACCCTCTCGCTGACGTTCTTCGCCGTGCTCCAGCCCGTCGCGGGCATGGTGTCCGACCGCTTCGGGCGCAAGCCGCTGCTGCTGATGTTCGGGATCGGCTTCGCCGTGCTGTGCGTGCCGCTGCTGCGCGCGCTCGACGACTCCTTCGTCACGCTGCTGCTCGTGCAGTGCGCGGGCATGATCCTGCTGAGCGGCTTCACGGCCATCTCGGCAGCCGTGAACGCGGAGACGTTCCCGGCGCGGGTGCGCGCCGCGGGCATCGGGTTCCCCTACTCCCTCACCGTCGCCCTCTTCGGTGGTACGGCGCCCTATATCGGCACGCTGTTCAAGGACCTGGGGCAGGCCGGCCTCTTCCCCGTGTACGTGTCCGTGCTGTGCCTGGTCTCCTCCGCCGTCTACCTCCGACTGCCCGAGACCGCTCACCGCCCGCTGGAGAGGTGAGGAGGCGGGACACCGACCAGGGGCTGTTGCGAAAGTGGATCAAGGTCAGCCGGAGTGCCTGGATCATGTATCGCTCGGCGAGGCCGTAGTCGGCTGTGTCGTACGAGCACCAGCCTGCCGTGGCGGTCAACTTCGCGGCTTAGACGTAGAGGGTGCGGCGCTGGTTCGAGGGCAGAGTCCGTTGCTGGAGCATGGGCACGAGCTGGGTGCTGAGGTAGCCGATGATGCTCGGCTGGACGTTCCCGCCGCCGAAGCGGTTGTCCATCAGATCGAACATGTCGATCATGGCTTCCACCTGATCGACGGGGCTGCCTCCTGCCACCGCGGCCAGGTGAGGAGCCTGCTCCTCTTCGAGGAGCCACAGGAGCCACTTTCTTTGCGGATCCATGAGTGCGCTCGCGACGAACGGGACGGCCCCGAGCAGGCTGCGTCGCGAGATGTCCGTGGAGCCCAGCTCCGCGAGCGCGTGCAGCGTTTCACCCACGTCTTCACCGTACGTCAGTGCGCGGGTAGTCACGGGCCGAGGGGCCTGCTGCGGAAATCCGAGGTCGGTGGGGGAGACCGGCCGGCCAAGGAAGCCTCCGATGGCTTCGGCGATGAACTGAGGAGTCCTCCCCTTGGGGACCCTCCCTTGCCGCCAGCGTGTGATCGACGCTTTGTCGTAGCGCGTGATCTCGCTCTGACCGGAACTCAGCTCGTTGACCCGCCGCGCCAGAGCCGCGTTCGAACATCCCGCTTCGTCAATGAGAGCGGCAAGGGCTGCGCTGCCCCCACCAGCTCCTGTCACGCCACCGCCCATGCCGAGATGATGCCCTGTCGATCACCCGGTGTCCCAGCCTTCGGACACTCAGGTGTGAAAGACCAACCCCCGTACAACCGAACAACCCTCTTGCCCTCTCCTCCCGCGGCGGCCGAGTGATGAGACTGAGGGCGCTGCGGGCTGTCGGCCTTCCGGTGGGGACGCCACCGGGTGCCGCCGCCCTCGGCCCCGGAGGGAGAGAGATGCAGCCTGTAGTCGTCCTGGACTGCTTCACCGTCGAGCCCAGTGGTCTCGGCGTACCGCCCTACCTATCGACCTACGTGCGAAACGCCTGGTCCGCGTTGCGCCGGGCCCGCCCCGAGGCGGAGGCGCGGTACCTGACGATCGATGACGTGAGGTGGTGCTTGGCCGGAGGCAACCCGACCGTTGAGCCGCCACAGAGCGATCCGCTCACCTACTCGACAACCGTCAACCGCGACAACGCCATTCAGCTTCTACGCGACGCCGAGATCGTCGTCGTGGTCGCGGGCGACGCCGTCGCCGAGGCCGAGCAGCTCTACGCGGCCGGGGTGCGCAACTTCCGTCTTGGTCAGCAGACCTGCTTCTTCTCCTACCGCAACCGGGACGAGGGCGCGATCCGCGCCCTGCTGAGCGGCGTCCGCGAACGCTGCCCCGACCTGGAAGTCCTGCACATCGACAACGCGGACCCCCTCGCCGTTGCCTCACCCGTGGGGCGGCGCATCGCCAAGCTGGTCGCCGACTACTGCACCGAAGTCAACTGCGCGCCCATGGGGATCGAATCCTTCGGCCCCGTCGTCATCGAGCGGAACACCCTGACCTGCACGCCCGAGATCCTCATGCGGGCGGTCGAGCACGTGAACGAGGTCGGGGCCGCTCGTGGCGGTGGCAGTCTGCCGATGCTCCTGGACACGGGCACCTTGGACGAGCTGGAGACCTACGTCGACTTCCTGGTGGCCGTGATGCCGGCGCAGGCCTTCCACCGGCTGGCGTTCCATCGCCCCGGGCCCGGAAGCCGGACAGTCCAGTGAGGCCTGTTTTAGAGTGGTCGCTCGTGAAACGCCGCCCGCCCGGCGGTCCACCTGCGGTAATCGGGTTTCACGAGTTGTTGCAATCGGCTGGACATCTGAACCACCCTCATGAAACAGCCCGGCCGTTGAGCGCTGGCACCGAACCGGTCGGGCACGTCCGCCTCGGCTACGCCCGCGCATCGACCGCCCTGCAGTCCCTCGACGCACAGCTCGACTCCCTCTCCGAGGCCGGGGTGAAGCGCGTCTTCTCAGAGAAGATCTCCACCCGCGCCATGAAGCGGCCCGAGCTGGAGGCCGTCGTGAAGCTCGCCGGGGAGATCCGCTCCTCCGGCGTCGCCATCACCCTCGTCGTCCACGAGCACAAGCGCCTCGGCCGCGGCATCGAACTCGCCATGCTCGCGGAGGAACTGAAGGCGAGCGATATTGAGCTGGAGTTCCTCACCGGGGAACTGAAGGGCTCGCACGACCCGTCCGGCATCGTGTTCACCGTGCTCGCGGCCATGTCCGGGATGGAGCGGGAGTACATCCGCGACCGCACCCTCGAAGGCCACGAGTCCGCTCGCAGGCGCGGCAAGACCATCGGCGGCGCGGGCGTCACCGACGAGTCCATGCTGTCCATGGCCTTTCACCTACGCGACCAGGAAATGAGCCTGCGCGACATCGCCAAGCGGCTCGTCATCACCACCGGTACGAAGAAGGGCCAACACCCCTCGCCCGCCACCGTCATGCGGATGCTGCGCGACCACGACGAGCAGGCCGCCACGGTGGCGAGCGCCTGATCCCCGCTACTTTTGCGGCTGGTGTCTGGGCTAGGACACCGGGGCCTCGTCCAAAGGGATGCACTGCCCCTCCGCCCGGCCCAGGCCCGCGACCGTGCGTTGAAGATCCTCAATATCTGAGTGGTCCCTGTGAGGCCCCGACCACACCGGCGGGCCTCACAGGGAACAGCACACCGGTAACGCCCGACGTCACCGCGACTCGGCCGCCGCCTTGCTTGTGTGTGCCTTGGCGCCTCATCCTCCACCACAGCTGGACCGTGGCGCTTCCCCCAGCAACAACCCGATATGCGCAAAACCACTCAATCGGACACGATGTTCACATGAGTGGGCGAACGCGCGACTTGGAGGAATCCGTGGGAGTCGCCTGCCGCCGCCTTGCCCAAGGCGACACGGACACGTTCCCCGAGTCCATACCGGAGAGCCCAGGCGTAGTCCGCGCCACCATCGCGGCGGTGCATCGGCGGTCCGGCTTCCTACGGGGCCGCCGTTCGCGGACCGTACGTCCGCTGGACCCTGGAGGACCGTGTCCTCCTCCTGCCACGGAACGCCGGCGAGCTGCAGCTGTCGGTATGGCCGGCGCGCGGACTCGCAGCTGCCGAGCGACAGCAGTTCCACGCTGACCTGCACGCAATCGACTTTGCGCGCCTCCCGTACGTGTGGCAGGTCCAGGCGCACGGCCCACCGCAGTGGCCGCCGCCCGCGTCCGTCGCCGCGGCTACGGGCTGCCTGACGCTGGAGGCATCTCTGGAAGCGATCCTCCGAAGCTGCGCCGCACAAGTGCCGCGGATCCTGCCGCCCGGCGCACACCTGGGCTTCAACATCACGACCGATGTGAGGCGCGGCCGGACCCAAACCCATAGGGGCACCCCCCGCGGAGCGGGCTCAGCCCTCCCGCACGGCGGCGGTACGATGCGCGCGAGCCACACGTGCCAGGCCGGTGGCGACTCCCGCACCCACCAGTGCGAGCGCGGCCATCAGGATGAACACCAGGTGGTACCCCGCCGCACCCGGGTTGGCATCGAGGATCGCGCCGTACACGAGGAAGGCGAACATCCCGGGGGCGTAACCGACGAGGCAGGCGATGCCGAACGCGGTGCCGCTGACCTGGTTGGGGATGCCGACCTCGTCCATGGGCGCCCAGAACACACCGCGCATCGTGAAGATGATCAGTGAGAACAGCAGACAGGCGGCCATCGCGGGGATCTGGTTCTGCTCACCGGTCGGCAGCAGCAGGATGACCGCTGCGATGGGGATCAGGCACACGAACGCGAGACGGAGGTACCTGCTGGCCCCTTTGAAGACCTTGTCGACGAGTACGCCGCCGAGCGGGCCGCCGAGGATCTTGAGGCCGTACTGGTTGATGATGCCGTAGGCGCCGGCGAGTGCGGCCGGCAGTCCGTACACGTACGTGAGGTAGGGGATGAAGTATGTCAGACCGCAGTACACGACATACACCATGAACACGGTTGCACTGACCCACCACAGCTGCGGCAGCCGGGCGGCATGCAGGATCTCGCTGAGGCCGACGCGCTCCTTCTTCGGCGTATCCACGGCGGACTCGGGGCCCTGGTCACGCAGCAGGAAGAACAGGAGCACGCCGACGGCGATGTCAATCAGCGCGTAGAAGGAGATCGCGGCACGGAAGCCGGCGGCGCCCGAGCCGAGCAGGGCGAAGACGCCGAGGGCCGAGAAGGCAACCAGTGTGTCGACGACGCCGCGACCGCCCTCGAAGAAGCCGAACAGCCGCCCCTGTTCTTCCGGCCCACCCAGGCGCCGGACGCTCTTGAGTAGTGCCGGCCAGATCAGGCAGTCGGAGCAGACGGCCAGCACCGCGAAGATCGGCACCAGCTGCCCGTACCCGGGGAACGTGCTCATATAGAGCCCGAGTCCGCCCGCGCCGATCAGTCCGAGCGGAATCAGGATGCGGGTCGAGAACCGGTCAGCCAGGTACCCCCCGACCACGAACAGTGCTGTCGCGACGATCGAGTTCACGCTCAGTAGCGCACCGATCTCGGTGTTGCTCAGCCCCATCTGCTGCTGCATCGGGACGTAGAAGACGTCCTTGATGTTGGCGAGCTTGTAGATGGTGCCGCCCGCCGTCACGAGGACCGCGAAGCGCGCCCACTTGGCCTTGTCGAACCCGGTCTTGGCAGGCGCGGCCTTCATCATGGTGTTCGTCATCGCGCACCTGCCACGGCGTCGGCGGCGGCCAGGCGAGCCGCGGCGAGTTCGCGCATCCGGGCGAGCAGCCCGCGCACGTGGACGACCTGGTCGACGGCCCAGCCGGGCTCGGCAGCGAGCAGGTCGCGCAGCGTCCATCCTTCGGGAAGGCCCGTGGTGCTCAGCTCCCGGTAGGGGATGAAGGGGTCGTCGCCTTCGCTGTGATGGCGGAAGGCGGGCGCGTAGTACAGGTTCTCCTGTTCGAGCGCGTAGGTGATGACCTGCGGCTCGTCGTCGCCGAGCATGAGCAGGTCGAACAACATCCGCGCCCCCGGCAGGTCGTCCTCCGAGCTGCCCTGCAGCACGCCGCGGTGGCCGAACCCGTCGCCCTCAGGAAGGACATGCACGCCCTTCAGGTGCGCTTGCAGGATATGCGGGGCCAGCTGGGCCAGGGCGTCCATCGGCCGTTCGCACGCGTTGATCATGTTGCCGAAGTCGAACATCGCGTGCAGGCGGGGGTGGCCGACGGTGCGCAGCAGCTGAGCGATCTCGCCGGAGCGCAGTTCTTCGTGCTGCTCGAACGAGAAGTGCAGGTCGTGGGTGTCGGCGAGGTCGCCGAGGCGGCGCAGGTCGTCCTCGATGCGCGACAGCACCTGCGACATCTTCCCTTCGTAACGGGAGTAGACGCGAATGTGCTGGACGCCGAGGATTCCGGCGATCCGGACGGCCTCGTCCACGGGTTCACGCTCGGTCGTGCTGATCTCGAGGTGCAAGGCCAGGCCGTAGCCGCGGGTACGAGCGGCGAAGGTCCGAAGCTGGTTGTCGTTCATTCGGCTCAGGCTGCGCTCCTCGCCGTCGAGGACGTGGATGCAGATGCCGGCCAGATCGTGCTCTCGGGCGAAGTCGAGGACGTCGTCGGGGCCGTAGGCGCCGTAGGTGAGGTTGGTGAGCAGGGCGTACGCGTGACCGAAGAGCCGGACCCGGTCGATCCGGTCGATCAGCACCCGCGCGCGCTCGGCCGTCAGGTCGGGGATCTGTCCGATCTCGGCTGCGGTGAGGTTCGGACTCAGGAGCGCTCGGAACTGCGCATCGAGGTGGGGCATCGTTGTCTCCTCAGAAAGCGGGCCGCGACCGTGCGTCGCCTCCACCCCTTCTTCCTAACAACGCAATGGATGGTGCGTTAGAGCCATTGACAGCCCAGTTCTGCGGACCAATTCGGCGGGCCCATCTCTCGGGCTACGCCTCGGCAGCTCCGCCGGGTGCGAGCCGTTCGAACGCCTCTGCCATCCGCGCTACGGCACGCGCCATGTGCTCGGCTGCGGTGCCCGCGAACCCGATCAGCAGTGCGGGCGGCAGCCGGCGCTGCACGCGATACTCCCCCAGGGGATACGTGAAGACGCCCTGCCGGGCGAGGCCGCGTGCGCAGTCGATGTCGTTGACGGATGCCTCGAGCCATCCCATCACGTGGAGCCCGGCGGCGACCGGCCTCGCCCTCAGCCGGTGCGCAAGCTGCGTGTCGAGCTGTTCGAGCAGGGCGTCCTGGCGGGCGGCATACAGTCGGCGCGTGCGCCGGAGGTGGGTGTGCAGGTGCCCTTCGGCGAGGAAGTCGGCGAGCGCCGCCTGCATCACGGTCGCGGGGGTGCGACCGATCACAGAGCAGGCCGACGTGAACGGCTCGACGAGGTCGTGGGGCAGCACGGCGTAGCCCAGTCGCAGCGACGGCGCCAGCACTTTGCTGAATGTGCCGACGTAGATGACGTGTCGCGCTTGGTCGAGCCCGAACAGCGGGGGCAGCAGCGTGCCGTGATAACGAAGCTCGCTGTCGCAGTCGTCCTCGACGATCCAGCTCCCGTGCGCCTGCGCCCACGCGATCCACTCCCCGCGCCGCGCCGGACTCATGACCGTGCCCAGGGGATGCTGCCGGGACGGCGTGAGGTAGGCGAGGCGTGCCGATGGGTCGCCCCCTGCCGCCACCGCGCCCGCGTCGTCGACCGGCACGCCCTGGACGCGGCATCCCTGCGATTGGAACGCGAGCCTTCCGGAGATGTGGCCGGGGTCTTCGACGAGCACCGTGTCGGCGGGGTCGAGCAGCAGCACCGCGAGGACATTGAAGGCCTGTTGGGCACCAGAGGTCACCACGATCTGCTCGGCGCCGCAGCCGAGGCCCCGCACGTCGTTGAGGTAGTCGGCGATCGCCTGGCGCAGTGGCTCGTACCCGTGCGGGTCGCCGTACCCGATGGCGGCTGCGTCGGTGCGCGCTGCGTGCCGCGCCAGCAGCCGCCGCCACACGCTGGCAGGGAACGCGGATGACGCGACCTGGCTGGGGACGAACGACTCGGCGTCTTTCGGATCCCACCACTGCGGCGCCTCGCTGAACAGGCTGGCACCGCGTGCCGACGTCGCTGCGCCGCGCTCGGACAGCTGCGGGCGCGCAACAGGCGCCGGTGTCATCGCGGCCGTCCAGAGTGCGTCCACATACGTGCCGTCCCCCTGGCGTGCACGCAGGAACCCCTCGGCCGTGAGCTGCTCGAACGCGGTGACCACGGTCAGCCGCGAGACGCCGAGCTCGGCGACGAGCGTCCGCGTCGAGGGCAATCGGGTTTCCGGCGGCAGGGTGCCGTCGAGGATGAGTCCCCGCAGATGCCGATACAGCTGCAGGTGCAGCGGCAGGGCGCTACCGCGGTCGAGCTCGACCGCGGCCAGCATCCGGCCCCCGGCACCTTTCATGATGCGCGGGCGCGCCGGTGGGTCTGACATGCCCTCATCCTAGGGCGTGTATCGAATGCGCTGGTCGCCAGCGCGACACTGCCGAGGGCGACCCAAAATCGCATGCGATCTTCGCCCAGTCATGCTGGGATCAATCGCTATGAATGATCATTTCCTCAATGAAGCCGACTTGATGGACAGGATGGAACGGAATCTGGCAGAACATGCCTGTCACCTGCACCGGAGCATGACCGGTGCGACCGTCACAGAGGCTGGTGACCTGCTGGTCGCGGACAGCGGCCTGGACGACGACACGTTCAACATCGTTGCCGCGGCCCGCTTCACCGCCGCCGAGGCTACGACACGTATCACCGAGACCGCCCGGACGCTGGCCCGCACCGGCCGCCCTTCTCCTGGTGGGTGGGGCCCGCCTCGACACCGGCGGACCTCACCACCCGCCTGACGGCGGCAGGTCTGCCGGCGTCCGAACGCGAGACGGCGATGTGGGCCGAGTTGGACGACACCACCCCGCCTCCTCCTGCCGCCCAGAGCCTGGACATCCAGAGGGTGACCACGCCCGAACAGCTCGCCGACTACGCCACGGTTCTGGCCGCGAACTGGGATCCGCCCGCCGACACCGTCCGCCGTTTCTTCGCCCAGGCCGCCCCGCAGGCACTGGCCGCGCACTGCCCGGCCCGGTATCTGGTCGGCTACGTGGAGGGCCGTCCGGTCTGCTCCGCCGAGGTGTTTCACCACGCGGGAGTCGCCGGCATCTACAACATCTCCACCCTGGCCGCCCACCGCTGCCGGGGCTACGGCGGTGCCATCACGCTCGCGGCACTCCGCACGGCCCGCAACCGAGACCACCGCATCGCGGTCTTGCAGGCATCAGCCGACGGCGAGCCCGTCTACCGCCGCCTGGGGTTCCGCTCCTGTGGCCAGTTCGCCGAACACGCCATCAACCCCTGAACCACCTCAATTCCACTGGCACTCCGCCCGCCTTCCTGACGTCACAACCACTCGTTGATGGCCGCTACGAGGACAGTGGCCTCGTAGCGGACAGCGAGCTTGTCGTATCGCGTGGCGACAGCGCGATGCCTCTTGAGGCGGTGATCCCGCACTCGACCGCATGACGCTCGCGGTAGTCGGCCGGGTCGAAGCGCGGCGGTCGGCCGCCGCGGGAGCCGAGCTTCTGGCGGTTGCGCGCCTGGTCGGCCTTGTCCGGGATGGTGCAGCAGATCCCACGGCGGCGCAGGTAGGCGCGGTTCTTGCGGGAGGCGTACGCCTTGTCCGCCCGCACGCGATCGGGGCGGACGCGTGGCCAGGCCGGCCCGATGCGGGGCACACGGACCTTCTCCAGCACGGGTTCGAACTGCGGCGAGTCTCCACGCTGCCCCGCCGTCACCACGATCGACATGGGCTTCTGGCCCTGCTCGACGGCCCATCGCACGCAAGGGCGTCGAATCCAGCGAACGGTTCGGCCGCCGGAGATGGGTCATCGAACGCACCATGTCCTGGCTGACCCGATACCGCCGACTCAACCACCGCTACGAACGCCACCCTCGCAACTACCTGGCCTTTCTCGGCCTCGCCGCAGCCCTGTGCTGCTACAAGCGATTCGCCCGCCTCACCACATAGGACACGGTCTTAGTACTCCGGCTGTAGATCGTGATCAGGGCTGGAGGGGTGGCCTATATCGCTGGTCTACGCTGCCCTTCGTGATCGCCAAGCTGCAGTGTGTCGTGCTGGATTGTGCTGATGTCCTTGAGCTCGCCCGGTTCTACCAGTCTCTCCTGGGCGGCGTGGTGAACCAGCCGGACCCACGGTGGTCGCTCGGCGACGATTGGGCGACCCTCCACACCGAGACCGGGCTCATGCTCGCCTTCCAGCGTGTGGAAGACCATCGGCCGCCCCGGTGGCCAGATCCTGCTTGGCCACAGCAGTTCCACCTCGACCTGGGAGTCACGGACCTCGATCAGGCCCAGGAAGAGGTTCTCAAGCTGGGCGCCACACTGCTCGACGCTGGTGCCCAGAAGCGTAGTTGGCGGATCTACGCCGACCCGGCAGGTCACCCGTTCTGTCTCGTTCGGGACTGACAAAGGGCGCACATGGGTGCGGCCACCGGTGATCATCGCAAGTTGTGTGGACTGACGATGAAACGGTGGCCGCGGGCCACAGCGTGGAACCCGCCCGCTGGAAGCAAAGCTTCGACGGCCTGATGGGGCGCTTGACGGGCCGCTTCGCACGGGTTGAACCGCGGCGACGGGCGGCACGGCTGGTGCTCGGACTCCGTTCGGACCTACCACGCAAGAACTGCTGGACGATCGCCGAGTGGGCCGGAGAGGCCACCCCGTACGGTATGCAGCATCTGCTGTGCCGTGCCTCCTGGGACGCGGACGCCGTCCGGGACGATGTTCGCGACTACGTCGTCGAACACCTCCACGACGACGAGGCGGTCTTGGTGGTCGACGAGACGGGCGACCTCAAGAAGGGAACCTGCACGGTCGGCGTTCAGCGCCAGTACACCGGCACTGCGGGCAGAATCGAGAATTCCCAGGTCGCGGTCTACCTCGTCTACGCGGGCCACCGAGGGCACGCGGCGGTGGACCGGGAACTCTACGTGCCGCGCTCGTGGACCGCTGATCCGGACCGCTGCCAGGCCGCCGGACTGGACGAGGACATCGCCTTCGCCACCAAGCCGGAGCTGGCCGCCCGCATGATCGGCCGGTTCCTGGACGCCGGGCACCGTGCGGGCTGGGTCGCGGGCGATGAGGTCTACGGCGGCAATCCGAGGCTACGGGCCACGCTGGAGGAGCGCGGGGCCGGCTACGTGCTTGCCATTGCCTGCTCGTCCGAAGTCATTGCCACCGGTGGGAAGTTCCGGGCGGACGCGCTGGCCGCGAAGGTCCCCAAACGGGCCTGGCAGAGGCTGTCGGCAGGGGCCGGCGCCAAGGGACACCGCTTCTACGACTGGGCCGTCGTGGACCTCACCGCCCCCGGGACCGGCCACCGTCAGCTGCTGATCCGCCGCAGCCGCACCACCGGCGAACTCGCCTACTACCACTGCTGGTCACCCGCCTCCGTGCCTCTGCCCACACTGGTGCGGGTCGCCGGATCGAGATGGCGGGTCGAGGAGACCTTCCAGGCGGGAAAGGGCCTGACTGGACGAACATCAGGTCCGCCGCTTCACCTCCTGGTCCCGCTGGGTCACCCTCGCCATGCTCGCCCACGCCTTCCTTGCCGTGGTCCGGGCCGATGAGCACGCCCGGCACCCCGCCCCGGACGGACTGATCCCGCTCACTTGCAACGAGATCCAGCGACTGTTCACCACACTCGTCGCCCGGCCCGATCACGCCTCCGCCCACCGGCTCGGCTGGTCCGACTGGTGACGTCGCCACCAGGCACGAGCACGAGTCAGCCATTACCGGCGACAAGCCGCATCCCAGACATGAAGATCATGATCTACAGCTGGAGTATTAGGGCGGCATTTGCTCAACGCCCGGTGTTGTATGAGGCGGTCGGGCCTACAGGTCCAGGGCTGTTGCGAAGTCACGTGATCTCGTGGGTGTGCTGGGCCGAAGTCGCCTCGACGCCATGTCTGTTGCCCGCTGCCGGTGTTACCGTCGCGCCATGTCCAAGATCGAGGTTGACGCGATAACCGCCGAGTTCTTCGGAGCTTTCGACAACCGCGGCGGCAAGGCGGCGGACGTGGCTCGTATCCGCCGGCTGGTCATTCCGGGTGGCGTGATCGTGCTGACCGGGCCGAAGTACACGGTCTACACCGTGGACGAGTTCATCGAGCCGCGCGAACGCCTGCTCGCCGACGGCCGGTTGGTCGAGTTCTCGGAGTGGGAGACCTCCGAGCGAACCGAGATCGCGGGCGACATCGCGTCGCGCTTCGGCGAGTACCGCAAGGCCGGCGTCCTGGACGGCGAGCCGTTCGAGGGTGGCGGGACCAAGACCTTCCAGTTCATCCGCACCCCGGAGGGCTGGCGGATCGCGGCGTTCTCCTGGTACGACCAGCCCTGAGTACAGCAGCCCGCGGAGCCTCACTATTCTGCCCGGTGAGGTCGGGAGCGTGGTCGACGGGCGGCCTCCGCCGAGTGACTCGGCTGTCCGGACAGTGGGGGCCTTTCAGAGCCCCGGTGGTCACATGAGTCCGCAGGTCGCGGCGGTCCAAGGAGTGCGGGCTGGGCCGTCACGAACGCAACGAAGCTCCGGTTGAGCGGGGCGACCTTCCCAAGTCGCCTCGTACCACAGGAGCTTCGATGTGTCGTCAGTCTGCCACCGTCTGCCTGGTCAAGTCGCCCGCTCTGGAGGACGCTGCGGGGTTGTCGCTGGTGGAGCGGTTGCAGCTGTTGCCGGATCCGCGTCGGCTCGCGGGTTGCGTCACCTGTTCGTGGCGGTGCTGCTGGTTGCCGCCTCGGCGGTTGTTGCCAGCGCACGCTCGTATAGGGCCATGGGCCAGTGGTCCACGAACGCGCCGCAGCATGCCCTGGCCCGCCTGGGTGCCTGGGTCGTGGGGGCGTTGAGCGTGCGCGTGGCACCAAGTGCCGCCACAATTCGGCGGGTTGTCGGCCTGGTCTGCCCTGGCGGCCTGGCCGACCTGACCGGCGCTGATCCTGCCGGCTTGGGCTCGGTGGCGATCGATGGCAAGGCCGCCCGCGGCTCCCGATACGGCCAGACGCCCGCCGCCCACCTGCTGGCCGCGATGACCGGCGACGGCCGAGCCGTCACCCAGCTGCGGGTCCCCGACAAGACCAACGAGATCACCTGCTTCGCCGCGCTACTGGCGCCCTTCGACCTGACGGGGGTCACGGTCACGGCCGACGCCCTGCACACCCAGCGCGCGCATGCGCGCTTCCTGGTGGACGAGAAGAAGGCGCACCACCTATTGGTGGTCAAGGCCAACCAGCCCGAACTGCACCACAGGCTGCGATCGCTGCCGTGGAAGGACGTCACCGCCCGCCGCTACGACCGGGAGATCGGCCACGGCCGCCGGGAAACCCGGGTGACCAGGGCCCTCACCGTGACCGACCTCGGCCTCGACTTCCCCCACGCCGCCCAGGCTGTACGCGTCCTGCGGCACCGCACCGACCGCACGACCGGAACCGTCAGCCGCCAGACCGTCTACGCGATCACAGACCTGACCTCGTATCAGGCATCGCCCCAGCGGCTGAGCCAACTCGCCAGGTCGCAGTGGACCATCGAGAACCGGCTCCACTTCGTCCGCGACACCACCTTCGCCGAGGACGCCTCGAAGATCCGCACCGGCTATGGCCCCGAAAACATGTCGACCCTGCGCAACCTGGCGATCAACGCGCTCCGCGCCGCCGGACACCGCAACATCGCGGCTGGCATCCGGCACGTCTCCTACGAGCCCTTCACCCGCCCGCTCGACCTACTGGGCATCGCCTGACCAGCGCGACCACAAGATCACCGGACTTTGCAACGGCCCTGCCTACAGGTCACGAAGGAACCCTCGACGCTGGAGATCTGCATTTCACCGCCTCCGAGCGGTCCGGCTTGCCGGAGCCGCTGCTGCGGGGGCGGGAGCGGGAGGTGAGCGGACGTCGCGATGGTGGACCGGCGGCGGGCGGCCTGGAGACGCGCGGACGGAGGTGAAACCGCTTCCGCTGCGATGTGAAGGGAGTTGGCAGCGTCGTGGAGAACACGGTCTGCCGTTTCGAGGGACTCGCCAATCACCTGCGTGGCCGCTTCCCGAGCATCCCGAGCGTCGGGCTGGTCGCGGAGGTGCTCGGTCCGGTCCAGGAAGGAAAGCTGATGGGCCACCGCCCCGAGAGCGGATGCTGCCTCGCCCGCAGGCCGCACCGCGCCGGCGTAGCCGTCGATGACCCGCAACGTGCGGGCCTCCCGGCCATGGTCGGCAGTACGGAAGAGAACGTCGTTGCCCAAATCGGTGATCAGCTTGCCGAGTTCCGAAATCTGCCGGGCGACGGCGACGCCATCAGGTGAGCGGTGAGGGTCTCCCTCGACCGGAGCGCCCCGACCACCGCGGTGATCGCGAAGAGGGAGACGGAGTCCATCACCTGCTTGAGGACCGGCAGGCCGGGGAGCCCGCCGCTGTTCGGCTTGATTCCGGCGTCGTAGGCCAGCTGTATGAGTGTGTCAGCGAGAACCACGACATGAACTCCAGTTCGATTTTGGGCACGCTGAAGCCCGAGGGGGCGAAGCGGCGGTGGAAGAGGCGCTGGCGGTGGGCACCCGCTCGCTGGCCTTCTTCGCGCTGCTGCAACCGCTCGGCGGCATACTCTCCGACCGCATCGGCCGCAAACCGCTGCTGCGGGGCTTCTCCCTCGGCTTCGCGGTGCTCGTGGTGCCGCTGCTGCGGCTGGTCACCGACGCGTTCTGGTCGCTGCTGCTGGTGCAGTGCGCCGGGATGATCCTGCTGACCGGCTACACCGAGGTCGCCGCCGCCGTGAACGCCGAGTTCTTCCCCGCCCGGGTGCGCGCCGCCGGGATCGGTTTCCCGTACTCCCTGACCGTCGCCCTCTTCGGCGGCACCGCCCCGTACGTCGGCACCTGGTTCGCCTCCTCCGGCCACGGCGACCTCTTCCCCTGGTACGTCGCCGCGCTCTGCCTGGTGTCCTTCGTCGTCTATCTGACGCTGCCGGAGACGGCCCGGCGCCCGCTGGAGGGAACGGACGCGGCCCCGGAGCGGGCGTAGCGCTTCCGCACGCAACGGAGGCGCCGCCCCTCCCTGGGACGGGGAGGGGCGGCGCCGTGGAGTGATTTCCGTCAGACGAGCCAACCCACGAGGTGGACGATGCCGGCAAGCAGGTTGGTGAGGATGTTCATCGCGGTGTTTCTCCTTGTGCGTATGTACGTGGGACCAACTCTCCGGCCCAGCAAGGGATGTCGACCGAAGGCGCCGTGACGGTCTGCAGCCCCTCACTCGCGCCCCGTAATCATCGCCCGGTGTGAGAGGTACGAGTGCCACTTTCCGGGATCGACCACGCCTTCCGGTGAACACTCGATCCCGCGTTCGCGTGTTCCCTTTCCAGGCGGGCGCCGTCCTCCGTGCGGGGACCACGGGCATCCGCCCCGCGCCCACCGGCGGGGTGCGGCGGACCGCCCAGCAGCCGCGTCAGGTCGTGGACGGCCGCCCGCCCGGCACGGTTCGCCCCGATCGTGCTCGCCGACGGCCCGTACCCCACCAGATGCACCCGCGGATCCCGCACCGCCCGCGTACCCGCCATGCGGATGCCGCCGCCCGCCTCCCGCAGCCGCAGCGGTGCGAGATGGCCGATCGCCGGGCGGAACCCCGTCGCGTACAGCAGGGTGTCGGCGGTGACGGCGCTCCCGTCCGCCCAGACCACGCCGTCCTCGGTGATCCGCTCGAACATCGGCAGCCGCCGCAGCACCCCGTCCTCACGGGCCCGGCGCATCGCCTCCGTCATCGGCAGCCCCGTCACACTCACCACGCTGCGCGGCGGCAGCCCCTCGCGGACCCGGCGCTCCACCGACGCGACCGCCGCCCGGCCCTCCGCCTCGCCGAACGGGCCGTCCCGGAAGACCGGCGGCCGCCGCGTCACCCAGACCGTGGCCGCCGCGACCGGCGCGATCTCCAGCAACTGCTGCACCGCCGACGTCCCGCCGCCGATCACCACGACCCGCTTCCCGCGAAACGCCTCCGGCCCCGGATACCGCGCACTGTGCAGCTGCTGCCCGCGGAAAACCTCCTGGCCGGGCAGGCGCGGCAGGAACGGACGGTTCCAGGTGCCCGTCGCATTGATCAGCCCCCGCGCCGCATACGTCCCCTCCGACGTCTCCACCAGCAGCCGCCCGCCGGGACCCGGCCGTACCGCCGACACCTCCACCGGCCGGTGCGGACGCAACCCGAAGCGTTCCTCGTAGCGGGCGAAGTAGCCGCCGATCACCTCCGCCGACGGGCGCGCCGGATCGGCGCCGGTCAGCTCCATGCCCGGCAGCGCGTGCATACCGTGCACCTTCGCGTACGTCAGCGTGGGCCAGCGGAACTGCCAGGCGCCGCCGGGGTGCGGAGCCTGGTCGAGCAGCACGGTGTCGCGGTCCGGCACATACCCCGCCCGCCGCAGCTGGAAAGCGGCCGACAACCCCGCCTGACCTGCGCCGATCACCGCCACCTCGACCTCGCGCACCGCGCCCGGCCCACCGCTGTCGTCCATGCCCGCACCAACGACCGGGGGCGGCCGGATCTTCCCGTACCGCCACCGACGTGACGGAACGGACCCGGCCGCCCCGGGGGAGCGACGGCTCAGCGCCCGCCGGCGATCAGCAGCGGCGCCCCGCCGGGCGCGGACGCCGGACGGCCGTTGGCCGCCGGGACGCCCTCCAGCGGCGACGGGACCCCGGCGAGCAGACCGCGCGCCGCCAGCTCGGGGCGTACGCCCTCGCCGAACCAGTACGCCTCCTCCAGATGCGGATAGCCGGACAGCACGAAGTGCTCGATGCCCAGCGCGTGGTACTCCTCGATCCGGTCGGTGACCTCCGCATGGCTGCCGACCAGCGCGGTCCCGGCGCCGCCGCGTACCAGCCCGACCCCGGCCCACAGGTTCGGCGCGATCTCCAGTTTGTCGCGCTCACCGCCGTGCAGCGCCAGCATCCGCTGCTGGCCCACCGATTCGCTCTTGCCCAGGGCCTGCTGGGCGGCGGCCACGGTGTCCGGATCCAGATCCCCGAGCAGCCGGTCGGCGGTCGCCCACGCCTCCTTCGACGAGTCGCGGGAGATGGTGTGCAGCCGGATGCCGAAGCGGACCTCGCGGCCCTCCTTCTCGGCCAGCCCCCTGATCCACCCGATCTTCTGCCGGACCTGCTCCGGCGGCTCACCCCAGGTCAGATACACATCGACGTTCCGCGCGGCCACCGGCCCCGCGGCCGCCGACGAACCGCCGAAGAAGATCTGCGGCAGCGGGTCCGGCGGCAGCGCCGTCAGCCCGCCCTCCACCTGGTAGTGCTCACCGTGGAAGTCGAACGGCTGCCCGCTCCACACACCCCGTACGACCTGCAGGAACTCATCGGTGCGGGCATAGCGCCGGTCGTGATCGAGGTGATCGCCGAACCGCTTCTGCTCGGTGGAGTCGCCGCCCGTCACCACATTCAGCAGCAGCCGCCCGCGCGAGAGCCGCTGGTACGTCGCGGCCATCTGCGCGGCCAGCACCGGCGAGATCACCCCCGGCCGGAACGCGACCAGGAACTTCAGCCGCTCGGTGACCTGGGTCAACGCCGTCGTCGTCAGCCAGGCGTCCTCGCACCAGGTGCCGGTCGGGGTGAGCACCGCCTCGAACCCCAGCTGCTCGGCCGCCTTGGCGATCTGCGCGAGGTACTCGATATCGGGCGCGCGCACCCCGCTGACCGGCGTGATCCGGTCACGCTTGATGCCGCCGTCGGTGTAAGCGTGCCGGTCGACCAGGGTGCGCCCGTCACCGCCGGTCGGCAGGAACCAGTGCAGATGTACGGACATATCAGTGGGCCTTTCCGTAGGAACGCGGCGCCGTACCCGAAGGCGGCAGATCGCGGTTGAAACGGGGGTCGACGAACTCCCCGAAGCCGAAGGAGCGGGGGATCAGCCCGTCGCGGGCGAAGGCGTCGACGATCCGCTGCTCGGAGGCGATGGCCGCCTTGTCCAGGGCGACCTGCACGGCCGTGCCCCGGGTGCGCTTGACCGCGTCCAGCGCCACCTTCCGCGGCATACCGGTCTCCCGCGCCCACACCTTCGCCCAGGCGTCCGGGTGCGCGTACACCCAGTCCTGCGCCCGGCGCAGCCGCTCGATGTAGTCCTTCAGCACCGCCGCCTTCTTCGCATCGCCGAGCGCGGCGGGCGCGGCCACCTGGAAGCTCAGACCGTTGACCACACCCTGCCCGGTGGCGAGCACCCGCGCACCGGCCTGATCCAGCGCCTGCGAGGTGTACGGGTCCCAGATCGCCCAGGCGTCCACCTTGCCGCGGGTGAACGCGGCCAGCGCATCGGCCGGCTGGAGGTAGTTCAGCGTGACGTCCTTCGGCGAGAGCCCGGCCTTCCGCAGCTGCGCCAGGAGTTGATAGTGCGCCGAACTGCCCTGCGCCACCGCGATCGCCTTGCCCTTGAGCTGTGCGGTCCGCGTCAGCGGCGAGTCCTTCCACACCAGCAGCGCATCGCCCTCGGCACGGCTGTGCGCACCGGCCACGACCTTGATCTTCGACGCGGCCGCCGCGGCGAACACCGGGGGAGTGTTGCCCACCCCGCCGACGTCCACGGCGCCGGCGTTCACCGCCTCCAGCAGCGGCGGCCCGGACGTGAACGTCGACCACTTGATCCGGTACGTGAGGCCGTCCAGCTCACCGGCGGCCCGCAGCACCGCCTCCGAACCGCCCTTTTGGTCACCGACGTTGAGGGTCAGCGCCCCCTTCCCGTCGATGTCGCCGCCGGTCCCGCCCGCCGCGCCGTCCGCCCGCGACGCGCCACCGCAGGCGGCCAGCAGCGCCGCGAGCGGCACCAGCAGGGCGGGCGCGGCCAGCCACCGCATACGTGCTCTCATCAGCCGTCCGTTCCGTTCTCTCGCCACCGTCATCCCTTCGCCCCGCCCACCGCGGCGGGCTCCTTCGCGGCATCCGCCGAGCCCTCCGACGGGGCGCCCTCGCCCGCGTCCGCCACCCCGAGACGGTCCAGCAATCGGGCGCGCAACGCGGCGAACGCGGGATCGGCGGGCGTACGCGGCCGGGGCAGCGCCACCGGCGTCTCGTACGCGATCCGGCCGCCCTCCATCACCAGCGCACGGTCCGCGAGCAGCAGCGCCTCGTCCACGTCATGGGTGACCAGCAACACCGCGCAACCCCGCTGCCGCCACACGTCCGCGACCAGCCGCTGCGCCGTGATCCGGGTCAGCGCGTCCAGCGCACCGAACGGCTCATCGAGCAACAGCAGATCCGGCTCCCGCACCAGCGCCCGGGCCAGCGAGGCGCGCTGCGCCTCGCCACCGGAGAGCGTCCGCGGCCAGGCATCGGACCGGTGGCCGAGCCCGACCTCCGTCAACGCCCGTTCCGCCACGGCACGTTCGGTACGCCCCGGCAGCCCCAGCAGCACATTGCGCCACACCTTCTTCCACGGCATCAGCCGCGGCGCCTGGAACGCCACCGCCTTGCGTCGCGGCACCCACACCTCGCCGTCGATCTCCCGGTCGAGCCCCGCCAGCACCCGCAACAGCGTGGACTTCCCGCATCCGCTGCGCCCCAGCAGCGCCACGAACTCGCCCGGCTCCAGCGTCAGTTCCAGATCGTCGATGACCCGCCGCCCGCCGAACGCCCGCACCAGCCCACGGGCCCGTACGGCCACCGCCCGACTCTCGTCCGGCCCGGCCCCTTCCGGTCCGGTGCTCACTTTCCGGTGAATGTCGGTCGCCATTGCAGCAACAGCCTTTCCAGGGTGCGGACGAGGAAATCGGCGAACAGGCCGAGCAGTGCGTACACCACCAGACACACCACGATCACATCGGTACGGAAGAATTCCCGGGCCTGATTCATCAGAAAACCGAGACCGTCATCGGCATTCACCTGCTCACCGAAGACCAGCGCCAGCCAGGCGGTCGCCAGGGAATACCGCAGCCCCGTCATCGCACCGGGCAACGCCCCCGGCAGCACCACATGCCGCACGAGCCCCCACCGCCCGAGCCCCAGCGACGAACCCGCCTCGACCAACTGCGCGTCCACACTCCGGATTCCGGCGTACACATTCAGATACAAATGGAACGCGACCCCCAACGCGATCAGCGCAATCTTCGGCGCCTCGCCGATGCCCAGCCAGATGATGAAGAGCGGAATGACCCCGACCCACGGAATGGACCGCAGCATCTGCACCGTGGCATCGATCAAATCCTCCCCGGCCCGCGAAAGCCCGGAAAGCAAGGCAAGGACGATGCCGACCGTTCCGCCCAGCAGAAGCCCGACGGCGACCCGTTGCAGGGACACCGCCATCGCCGACGGCAACGTCCCGTCGGCGACGAGTCCCGCGGCGGTGCGCGCGATGGTGCCGGGCGAGGCGAGGATGTCGTCGTGGAGTGCTCCTGTGGCGCTGAGCAGCTGCCATGCGGCCAGCAGTGCCAGGGGGCCCACTGCCCGCCGTAGCCATCGCGGTACGCGGCGCCGGCGTGCGGAGACCGGCAGTACCCGTTCCCACTCGGGGCCCTGCACGGTGGATCCCGTGACGGGGGCTGCCTCTTTTCCGCAGGGCGGTGCCGGTCCGGCGGCGGTCTGATCGAGGTCGAGGCTCATAGGGAACTCCAGGGGAGGGGAGGCGGCAGCTCTGTGAAAAGGGCGCACCTGAAAAGGGCGCATCTGAAAAGGGGGAATCGCTGTCCGCGGAGAGTGGCGATGCGTACTCGGCAAGGGAATGCCGTACGCCATGCATGCACCGCGATGCGGGCATGAATTGATCACCGCAGGGCGAGAAATCCCACGGCGCCGCAAAAGCACGGGAAAGCGAGAGGAGAAGAGAGAAGTGCGGGAGGACGGATATGGCGCTTTTCGGCGGTCAGTTCACGCAAAGCGTCAACGGGCCGTCAGCACCCGTAAGCGGGACCGAATCCGCAACCGCGGCAATACCTCACCGCGCAGCCCCGCATACCGCCGCGACGACACGCGGCGGAGGTCACTCGCAGCAGGTCGATGTGACCACGCGTCGTGAGCAAGGCTGGCGTCAACATGCCGCCGAACGTATCCGCGCCCTCGCGAACGGGTCAATCGTCGTCTCGGCAGATGGATATTTATTGCGGACACATTGCGGGGTGCCGGGAGTTGCCGGGGGTTGCCGGAGAGCCCGCGGGAGAGCCCGCTGGGTGCGCTCCTGGGGAGCTCACCGGGAGTCTTCTCGGGGAGCCCCCGGAGGAGCCCGTCGGGCGTGTCCCCGGGGAGTCCGAGGGGGCGCGCCCCGGTCCCGCCGGGTGGCCGCGCCGCCCCGCACGGCCCCCACGCC
>NZ_VKJP01000449.1 GCF_007280575.1 Streptomyces benahoarensis | reverse complement strand
GACTCCGGCACGCTCTCCCCGCTCCTCAAGCGCCTGGAGGCGGCCATGGACCCAGGTTAGCCCGCCGGGGCATTGAATCGCCCAGCATTGAATTGTGTGCAACTTAATTGTGTGTCATTGTACTTTCCGGTGGTCGGGACGCGGCCGCCGGAACCGGAGGGACCCCCATGGACGCGCTCTACACCGCCGCCGCCACCGCCAACGGCAGGGACGGCCGCGCCGTCAGTTCCGACGGGCGGCTCGACCTCCCGCTGGCCATGCCGCCCGCGCTCGGCGGCAGCGGCGAGGGCACCAACCCCGAGCAGCTCTTCGCCGCCGGGTACGCCGCCTGCTTCGCCAGCGCGATGGCGCAGGTCGGACGGCAGCTGAAGATCGACACCGCGGAGGTGTCGGTCACCGCCGAGGTCTCCCTCGGCAAGGACGACACCGGGTTCGGGCTCGCCGTCGTGATGCGCGTGGAGCTGCCGGACGATCTCGCGGAGGAGCGCGGGCGGGAACTCGTCGAGGCCACCCACCGGTTCTGCCCGTACTCCAAGGCCACCCGCGGCAACATCGACGTCGAGCTGGTCATCGAGTGAGACCCGGGGGCGGGCGGCGCCGTCGCCCGCCCCCGTCAGCGGCCGCTACGACACGGCCCCGCTGTCCTCCCGGCCCAGATGCCGCCACAGGAAGTCGACCTGATGGCGCAGCAGGTTCGCGAAGAGCGCCGGCTCGGTCGGCGCGTGGTCCATCCCGGGCAGCGGCAGCACCTCGTGCGGGCGTCCGGCGGCCAGCAGGGCGGCGGAGAGCCGCAGCGTGTGGGCGGCGTGGACGTTTCCGTCCGCCAGCCCGTGCATCAGCAGCAGCGGCCGGGTCAGCCGTGGCGCCTCCCGCGCCAGGGAGCAGGCGTCGTACCGCTCGGGATGCGTGTCCGGATGCCCGAGGAACCGCTCCCGCCAGTGCGTGTCGTACAGCCGCGCGTCGTGGACGCCCGCGCCCGCGACCGCCGCGTGGAAGAGATCGGGGCGCCGCACCACCGCCGCCACGGCGAGCATCCCGGAGAACGACCAGCCGCGGACCGCGACCCGGCCCGGATCCAGCTCCGGGAACCGCCCCAGCACCTCCGTGAGCGCCGCCGCCTGGTCCTCCAGCGCCGCCGACACGATGTCGCCGTACACCGCGCGCTCCCAGCCCGGGGAGCGGCCCGGCGTGCCGCGGCCGTCGGTCACCAGCACCGCGAAGCCCTGCTCGGCGAACCACTGCGAGACGAACATCATCGGCGCCTGGTCCCCGGTCACCCGCTGGAGCGCCGGGCCCGCGTACGGATCGACCAGCACCGGCAGCCGCCCGCCGCCCGGGCGGTGCCACGAAGGCAGCAGCAACCGGCTGCGCAGCGCGCGCTCCGTCGTCGTCAGCCGCCGCTCGCGCAGCGCCAGCACGGGCCGCTCGGCGTACGAGGCCACCGGAAGATCCGGGCGCCCGGCGCGCTCCACCACCACCGTCGCGCCGGGCCGGTCCGGCGCCCGGGAGACCCGCACCAGCGTGGCGCCGCCGCGCACCCCGGTGTGCACGCCCGGGGCGGTGGTCAGCGGCCGGGCGCCGGTATCCGGCCGCCAGGTCCACAGCGCCTGCCCGACCACGTCCGCGGACGTGGTGAACAGCACCTCCTCGCCGCTCACGCCGAGCACCTCCCGCACCTGGAGCCCGTCGGGGGTGGCGGCCGCTCCGCCGACGGTCAACTGCCGTGTGCCGTCGGCCCCCTCGGTGTCCCGGTGCGCCACCAGCGCACCGGACGCGGTACGCGCCGGGGTGCCCGGCACCAGGGTCACCCAGCACGGGTCGCGCTGCTCGGCCAGGAGCGTCGTCCGCCCGTCGGCGGCGTCGACCGCGTACGTCCGCAGCGTCCGCTGGTCCCGGCTCTGCACCGCCGCGAACGGGCCGTACGCGTCCCAGCCCGCCGCCGTCAGATACGGGAACGCGGCCCGGTCCAGGGTCACTTCGGTGCGGGCGCCGCCGTCGGCCGGTACCAGCCACAGCGTCACCTCCGCGTTGGCGGTGCCCGCCGCCGGATAGCGCACCGCGCGCGGCGGCGTCGCAGGGTGCGCCGGATCGGCGATGTACCAGCGGGCGACGGCGCTCTCGTCGACGCGCGCCACCAGGAGCCGGGAGCCGTCCGGCGCCCACCAGTAGCCCCGGTCGCGGCCCATCGAAGCGGTCGCCGCGTACTCGGCGACGCCGCAGCGGACGTCGGGCCCGTCGGGCGCGGCGATCTCCCGGTCCCCGGTGCCGTCCGCGCCGATCACCCGCAGTGCGCCGTCCGCGAGATAGGCGATGCGGCGGCCCGCCGGATCGGGCCGGGGATCGGCCGGGCGTCCGGTGACCGGCAGCGCGCGCACCCGGCCCGTCGCGACGTCTACGGCCCACAGCGCCCCGCCGCACAGGCAGGCGGCGAGCGAGACCGCGGCGTCGGTGGCGTACGCCGTGACGCCGTCGCCGGACGGGCCCGCGCCGTGCGCCGGATCGGCCGGATCGAACAGCAGCCGTTCGCGGCCCGAGGCGGTGTCCAGCGCCCACAGGCGGCGCACCGGATCGCCGCCCGATGCGGTGCGCAGGAACAGGACGGTGGCGCCGTCGGGCGAGACGGTGAACCGGTCGGGGGCGCCCAGCGCGAAGCGGCGGGTACGCAGGAACTGATGCGGAAGGCTCTCGGGTGGATGCATGGCGGACAGAGTGGAGCGTCCCGCCCCCGGGGTCCTACTGTTTCGTCCCGGCACGAAAGACGAGCGGGACGGACGGTGCGCCGGGATGGCCGGTGACCAGGGTGGACGGCGTTCCGAGCGTCCCCGGACCGAAGGCACACCGAGATGGCGGCCCCGTCCCGGGGCGGACGGCGGCGGACGGGGGAGCACGGCATGGGGGAGTGGCTGGTCGACGCGGAGGTGCTGGCGCGCAGCCGGTTCGTGCTCTCGCCGCTGATCGAGACGGTCGCCACGCTCCGGACGCTCACCGCGCACCCCGGCCCGCTCACCGCGCACCCTGGCCCGCGCGGCGGGCACCCCGCGCCCCCGGAAGCGTTCCGCGCGCGGCTCCTGGCCGACCCGTTCGTCCGCGCCTGGGCGGCCGCCGGAATCGGCGTCCACTGGACGCCCGACTTCCTCAGCCGCCCGCCGCGCCACGACACCTCCACCTTCGCCGGGGAACTGGCCCGGGTCCGCGCCACCCCCGCCCCCGAGGCCCGCACCGACCTCGCCACGGCCTGCGGCGGGCGGCTGCCCCGCGCCCTGGACGTCCCCGACCCGGCGGGCCGCGCCGCCGACCTCCTCGACCGGGTGTGGCAGGGCGTCGTCCGCCCCGACTGGCCGCGCCGCAGCCGCATGCTGGAGGCCGATGTGATCGGGCGGGTGCACCGGCTGAGCCGCCACGGCTGGGCCGCCACCGTCGCCGACCTCGGCCCGCGCACCCGCTGGCTCGGCAACGGCCGCTTCCGCATCAACGGCGCCGACCGCCCCGCCCGCGACCTCACCGGCGCCGACCTCGTCTTCGTCCCCGTCGGCGGCCCGGACGGCTGGGTGGCGTGGGACCTTCCCGAGCGGTACGCGGTGATCTACCCGGCGTCCGGTTCGGCCCTCGCGGGCGGCGGGCGCCCCGCACCCGCGGCCCCGCAGCCCGTCCCGGACCCGCTTGGGGGGTGTCTTCCCGGTCTTCGTGGGGCTGTGACGCCTGGCACCGCACCTCGCGGCGTTGTCGCCCCACCCACGGACACCCGGTCCGCGGGCGGGGCTCCGCCTTACGAGGCACGGCACCGGACGCCACGGCCTGATCCACGAAGACCGGGAAGACACCCCCTCGCCCGCCTCCTCGGCACCAACCGCGCCACCCTCCTCGCCCTCCTCGATCCGCCCAAGAGCACCAGCCAGCTCGCCGCCCTGACCGGGCTGGGCCTGGGCTCCGTCGGCGGCCATCTGAAGGTGCTGCTCGACGCCGCGCTGGTGACCCGCCGCCGGGCCGGAGCCTCGGTCCTCTACCACCGCACCCCGGTCGCCGACGCCCTCCTGGGCGCCCAGGGCACGCCGCGCACGGCCGACGGCTGACCGCCCCCGCGCCCCGTGCTCCAGGCGCCTCGCCCGATCGGTCGGCACGGGCGCGACAGCCCCCACCAGCGCTCCTAGGGTCGGCCGTGTGACCGCGCCGACCAGCTCCGGACC
>NZ_VKJP01000448.1 GCF_007280575.1 Streptomyces benahoarensis | reverse complement strand
CATGCCCCCCGTCTCCCGCCCCTCCGGCCCCGCATTCGCCTACACCGATCTGCTCCCCGTAGGCGCGGACACCACCCAGTACCGCCTGGTCACGTCGGAGGGCGTGAGCACCTTCGAGGCGGACGGCCGTACGTTCCTCAAGGTCGAGCCGGAGGCGCTGCGCAAGCTGGCGGCCGAGGCGATGCACGACATCGCGCACTACCTGCGCCCGACGCACCTCGCGCAGCTCCGCAAGATCCTCGACGACCCGGAGGCCAGCGCCAACGACCGGTTCGTCGCGCTGGACCTGCTGAAGAACGCCAACATCGCGGCGGCGGGCGTGCTCCCGATGTGCCAGGACACCGGCACCGCCATCGTCATGGGCAAGCGCGGCCAGCAGGTCCTCACCGAGGGCGGCGACGAGGAGGCGCTCTCGCGCGGCATCTTCGACGCCTACACCCAGCTCAACCTGCGGTACTCGCAGATGGCCCCGCTGACCATGTGGGACGAGAAGAACACCGGTTCCAACCTCCCGGCGCAGATCGAGCTGTACGCGAACGACGGTGACGCCTACAAGTTCCTCTTCATGGCGAAGGGCGGCGGCAGCGCCAACAAGTCGTTCCTCTTCCAGGAGACGAAGGCGGTCCTCAACGAGACCTCCATGATGAAGTTCCTGGAGCAGAAGATCCGTTCGCTGGGTACGGCCGCCTGCCCGCCGTACCACCTGGCGATCGTCGTCGGCGGCACCTCCGCCGAGTACGCGCTGAAGACCGCCAAGTACGCCTCCGCGCACTACCTGGACGAGCTGCCCGCCGAGGGCTCGCCGACCGGCCACGGCTTCCGGGACAAGGAGCTGGAGGAGAAGGTCTTCGAGCTGACGCAGAAGATCGGCATCGGCGCGCAGTTCGGCGGCAAGTACTTCTGCCACGACGTGCGCGTGGTGCGCCTGCCGCGGCACGGCGCGTCGTGCCCGGTGGCCATCGCGGTGTCCTGTTCGGCGGACCGCCAGGCGGTCGCGAAGATCACCGCCGAGGGTGTCTTCCTGGAGCAGCTGGAGACCGACCCGGCGCGCTTCCTGCCGGAGACCACCGACGAGGAGCTGACCGAGGGCGCGGGCCCGGACCTCGACGCGGTGAAGGTCGACCTGAACCGTCCGATGGACGACATGCTGGCCGAGCTGACCAAGCACCCGGTCAAGACGCGGCTGTCGCTCACCGGCACGCTGGTCGTCGCCCGTGACATCGCCCACGCGAAGATCAAGGAGCGGCTGGACGCCGGCGAGGAGATGCCGGAGTACCTGAAGAACCACCCGGTGTACTACGCCGGTCCGGCCAAGACGCCCGAGGGCTTCGCGTCCGGTTCGTTCGGCCCGACGACCGCGGGCCGGATGGACGCGTACGTCGAGCAGTTCCAGGCGGCCGGCGGCTCGAAGATCATGCTCGCCAAGGGCAACCGCTCCCAGCAGGTCACCGACGCCTGCGCGGCGCACGGCGGCTTCTACCTCGGCTCCATCGGCGGTCCGGCGGCCCGCCTCGCCCAGGACTGCATCAAGAAGGTCGAGGTCCTGGAGTACGAGGAGCTGGGCATGGAGGCGGTCTGGCGGATCGAGGTCGAGAACTTCCCCGCCTTCATCGTCGTCGACGACAAGGGCAACGACTTCTTCCAGGACCCGGCGCCCGCGCCGACGTTCACCAGCATTCCGGTGCGTCAGGGGGCGTAGTCGCCAGGGGCGTACGCGGGTGCCGCGCGCGCCCCGCGCAGCCCTTGGCGCGCCCCGCCGGTCCGGCCGTCACCCCGTGCGGGGTGGCGGCCGGACGCGTTCTGCCGGTATTTCCCCCGGCGCCCGATTCCGGGGAATTCCCCACTTCCGTACGGGAGTTGCACCCGGCGACGCGGGCACGGGCACGCAATATCACCGTGTTAGCCTCTGATGGCTTTATCGGCCGGGAATGCCGGTCGCTGCGCGGTTCGTCGTACGGGAGTCATCGATGTACCGGTTCGATTCCAGGGATTTCACGGTCGGCGCCGGACGGCCGGACCTGCCGAGAAATCGAGCCGAACGCCGGACGCGCCGCCACAGCGCGGCCTTTTCTCCCGTTCCCTGAGCGCCGTGTCCCGCGCGTCACGAGGCCGACGGCCGCCCGCTCACGGCCCTGCCGGGGCCCGTCCCACAGCGCGGAACGCCCGGTTCTCCTCCTGCGCGGTGCCCTTTTCCCCGCGCCCGGCCCGCCATTCCGTAAATCATCCGGCGGGAATACCGGCGCGGCGGACGCGGCACCGCGAAGCAGCCCCACCTCGGTATCCCTCTCCCCGGCATCGGCCACCAGCTGATGCCGCCGTGCGGACCGTCCCCGCGGGCCACGGCCGGACGGTGGCGAGGCAGCAATTCAGCGATAGTCGATAGTCGATAGTCCAGCGATCATGGTGAGTCGAATGAGTGCGGTAGGCGTCGCCTTCGAGATTCCGTCGGTCTTCCGGGAGGTCGTTCCCGGGCTCTCCACCGAACAGGCGGAGGCCGAGGTGAGAGCGCGCCTGGAAGTCGACGGCGGGGCCGGTCCGCCGTCCGGACGGATCGCCCGGCTCACCACGGAGTACGCGAGGGCATCGGCGCTGCTCGCGGCCACGGGCATCCGCTACGCCGCCACCTGCTTCGGCCGGTTTCGCGGCGCCTGGTCGATGGGGACCCTGACCCTCGGACTCTCCCCGCTCGCCTATCGGGACACCGCTGCCGCGGTCGCGGGCATGGGCGCCGTCCTCGCCGAACACGGCTCCGGTACGGAGGTCAGCACCCTGACGCTGCCGTGCGGCCCGGCGACGCTCGCGGTCCGGCGGCCGGAGCCGCTGCGGATATCCGCGGAAGCCACGGGAACGTCCGCCGACCCGGCGGGCGCGTCCGGTGCACCCAGCGATGGCGCCGCCCTCGACGTGTCCCAACTCCAGGTCTTCATCCCCGTACCGCCGGACGCCGTCCCCGGGGCACAGACGCTGGCCACGGTGACGTTCAACACCCCCAGCACCGACCACTGGGCGGACTATTGCGCGCTGTTGCTGCCGTTTCTGCGGAGCGTGCGGTTCGTGCCGAGGGGGGCGCGGGACGGAGCTCCAGATGGCCCGGTGGCCGGTGCCGTGGCGGTCGGGGCCGCCGGGTGACCGGGGTGGGAAGGGTGCCGCCGCCGTCGTGTCGTCGTCCGGTCGATCAGGGTTCCGCGGTATGAGAACAGCGCTGTACGCCGTCCTCATCGTCCTCGCGTGCGGCGCCGTGTGCGCCATCGCCGTCTCCCTCTGGAGTGGCACGGTGGGCACCTCGTCCCAGCGCCGCAGACGCCGGGAGGAGATCCTCCGCTCCTTCGACGGGCGGCCGGAAGTCAAGGTCCGGGTCACCGGAACGGGGATGTCCGCCGAGGAGACGGCGCTGCTCGGCCACCGGTACGGCTGCGCCGTCACCCGGTGGGAGACCTCGCGGGGCGGGCCGACGTCCCTGGTCATGCACCGCACCACGGGCCTCGCGCCGGCGCCCGGCTTCGGCCCGCCGCCTCCGGATGTACGGCGCGCCTTGGCGCAGGCTCCGAATCCCCGGGCGCGATCACGGCAGATCGGCGCCCTGGTGGCCATGGGCATCGGAACCGGTGCCGCGGCGATCAACCGTTTCCGTCCGGGTGAGGTTTAGGTCCTCGCAGGCATGGTCGCGGTCGTGTTCTTCGGCGGCGCGGTCGCGCTGGCGCTGTACGAGCGGGCGGCCCGGCGGCGGACCGATGTGCCGCCCCCGTACGCGCCTCCGGGGACGCAGACGCCGCCGTACGCACCGCCCGGCGCGCCCGGTGCCCCACCCGGCGCATAGCCCTCGCGCACGCCGATGCCCCGCCCCCAACACAGGGGCGGGGCATCGGCGTTGTCGGGATGGAGCCGACGGTTCAGGACTGGGGCCTGCTGCCGTGGTTGGCTCCGTTCTTGCTGCGTGCCTTCTTCTTGCGGCGTCGCTTCGAGGACATGCGCTTCTCCCTTCACCGAGGTGCTTTCGACGAGATTCCACCCTTCCACACCGGGGCCCGCGAAGCGATTTCGGCCGTCGGCCCCGGTGCCCCCCCCGGGGAGCGTCGGCGGCATGACCGTATGGCGTCTTCCGTCGCCGGGGCCGCCTCCCTACGCTGCGGGGTCCGACGACGTCGTGAGGAGCGGCCGTGGCAGAGCAGGGACGCGCGGGGCGGCGAGG
>NZ_VKJP01000447.1 GCF_007280575.1 Streptomyces benahoarensis | reverse complement strand
GGGCTCCGCCCGGGGCGTGGGGTGGGAGGCGATCGGGGCTGAGATCGTGCGGTGGCCGCGGTGTGCGGCGCCGGTGGGGTCGTGCCGGATGGCGCATGGGAGCGCGGCTCCGTTTCCGTCCGCCCCGTCCTCCCCCATCGCCTCCGTCCGCCCCCTCCGCGCGAAGGCCCCATTCCGAAGGACGGAGCGGGGCCTGGGGGACCGCGGCCGGAAGGCGGGTGCCGGGGCGGTGGTGTCCGCGCCGGCGGGGGCCTTCCGGTGGTGCCGGGGGTCAGCGGCCTCCGGGGGACTTTGCCGGGTCGGCGCCGTTGGCTGCGGTGGCCTCGTCGTAGATGTCGGGCTCCAGATAGATGACCCGGGCGATCGGGACGGCGGCGCGGATGCGTTCCTCGGCGGCGTTGATGGCGTCGGCGACCTCACGGGCCGTGTCGTCGTGCTCCACCGCCACCTTGGCGGCGACGAGCAGTTCCTCGGGGCCGAGGTGGAGGGTGCGCATGTGGATGACGCGGGTGACGGTGTCGCCGTCGACGACCGCCTCGCGGATCTTGGCGACCTGCTCGGGGCCGGCGGCCTCGCCGAGCAGCAGCGACTTGGTCTCCGCGGCGAGGACCAGCGCGATCAGGACCAGCAGCGCGCCGATGCACATGGTGCCGATGCCGTCCCAGATGCCGTTGCCGGTGGCGAGGGTGAGGCCGACGCCGCACAGGGCGAGGACGAGGCCGATGAGCGCGCCGAAGTCCTCCAGCAGGACGACGGGCAGCTCGGGGGCCTTGGCGCGGCGGATGAACTGCACCCAGCTCTGCTTGCCGCGCAGCTCGTTGGATTCCTTCAGGGCAGTACGGAAGGAGAAGCCCTCGGCGATGACGGCGAAGAGGAGGACGCCGACCGGCCAGTACCAGTTGTCGAGACCGTGCGGCTCATGGATCTTCTCGTAGCCCTCGTAGAGCGCGAAGACGCCACCGATGGTGAAGAGCACGATGGAGACGAGGAAGCCGTAGACGTAACGCTCGCGGCCGTAGCCGAAGGGGTGTTCCTCGGTGGCGGCGCGCTTGGCCTTCTTGCCGCCGAGCAGGAGCAAGCCCTGGTTGCCGGAGTCGGCGATCGAGTGCACGCCCTCGGCGAGCATGGACGACGAGCCGCTGAAGGCGAACGCCACGAACTTCGCTACGGCGATCGCCAGGTTGGCGCCCAGCGCCGCGACGATCGCCTTGGTTCCGCCTGATGCACTCATGAGTGCCGTATGTCCCTTCCGTCGGCCGGGCTTTACTGCCCCTTTAAGGCTGTGGGGCGGTCATTCTCGCAGCCCTGCCTCCGGGCGCTGCGGGGTGCCCGATGGATGGACGGTGCCACCGGTGGTCGTGGCAGGTCAGGGGCGGGATCGTGGGGTGGGGAGCCGGTGGTCGCGGGCTCGCCCCGGGCCGGGCGCCCGGCGGTACGTCCCCGGGCGCCCGGCCCGCGCTACGCGACGACCGTCATCCGCCCCCCCGCTACGCGACGACCGTCGCCCGGAAGAGCGTCCCCTCGCCGGAGACGGTGACGTGTTCCCCGGCCGGGACGAACACCGACCCCCCCGGGGCGAGCCGCAACTCACCGTCCACGGCGGGGAGTTCGGCGCCTTCCGCAGTGGCCGGGCGGGCGACGACCGTGCCTGCCGTGCAGAGCAGTACCTGCGGGGTCCGCGCGTCCAGGGCGCGGGGGGCGGCGCCGGGTGCGAGGACGTACCGGGAGAGGCGGAACTCGTCGGCGGGGGTGTCGTAGACCTCCTCGCCGTCGGTCTCCTCCGGGCGGAGGATGCCGGGGTCGCCGGGGGTGAAGCGGACGATGCGCAGCAGTTCGGGGACGTCGATGTGCTTGCGGGTCAGGCCGCAGCGCAGCACGTTGTCGGAGTTGGCCATCAGCTCGACGCCGAGTCCGCTGAGGTAGGCGTGCGGGATACCGGCGCCGAGGAAGAGCGCCTCGCCGGGCTGGAGCGTTACGTGGTGGAGCAGCATCGCGGCGAGGACGCCGGGGTCGCCCGGGTAGTGGTGGGCGAGGGCGGCGTACGCGGCGTAGGCGGGGGCGTGCGGGCCGCCTTCCGCGCCCCGTTGCGCGGCGGCCGCGGCGGCGCGGTCGACGGAGTCGGCGAGGGCGGCGCGGTCGGTGCCGAGGAGGGCGGTCAGGACCTCGCGCAGCGCGTCGGCCTCCGGTTCGGCACGCAGGATGTCGACGTACGGCTTGAGCGCGTCGACGTCCAGGCCCGCCAGCAGGTCGGCGGCCTCGGCGGGGTGCCGGAAGCCGCAGAGCCCCTCGAAGGGGGTGAGGGCGCAGAGCAGCTCGGGCTTGTGGTGCGGGTCCTTGTAGTTGCGGTGCGGTGCGTCGTGGGGGACGCCGCGCCGCTCCTCATCGGCGTAGCCCGCCTCGGCCTGGGCGCGGTCGGGGTGGACCTGGAGGGAGAGCGGGGAGCCCGCGGCCAGGAGTTTGAGGAGGAAGGGCAGCCGGGGGCCGAAGGCGCGGACGGCGGCGTCGCCCAGTTCGGCCTCGGGGGCGGCGGCGATGACGTCGGCCAGGGAGACGGGCCCGGCGCCGCGGTCGATGCGCGAGGGGGCGCCGGGGTGGGCGCCCATCCACATCTCGGCCTGGGGTTCGCCGGTCGGCTCGGTGCCGAGCAGCTCCGGCAGGGCGGTGGCGGAGCCCCAGGCGTAGGGGCGCACGGTGTTGTCGAGGCGGTCCATGGGGCTGCTGCTTCCTGCGTGGCGTACGGGTTCCTGCGGGGCGACGGTGCCTGTGGGGCGTACGGAGAGGTGTCCCGCGAGGTGGCCGCGGGGCGGCCCTCACAGATCACTCCGTGTCGGCGAGCGCGAGGTAAACGGCGGCGAAATCCACGATGGCGAATAGTTCGGCGGCGGTCTCCAGGTCCGTGCCGTCCGGTGGCTCCAGTGCGCTGACCGCGGTACCGCTTTCCTCGGCGAGGGTGTGGGCGGCGAGGGTCGCGGAGAGCGGGCCGGGGGCGTGTTCGCGGAGGAGGACGACGCGGGCGTGGAGGGCGGCGGGCTGTTCGACGCGGTCGCGGAAGAAGTCGTCCGGGTCGGCTCCGGCGGCGAGGGCGCCGGAGAGCAGGGTGCGGTGGGCGGTGAGCGCCTCGGGGAGTTCGGCGGCGAGGGCGGGGCGCCCGGCGAGGCTCGCCAGTTCGGCGGCGAAGTGGCGGCCGACGGCACCGGCCACCCGCCCTTCGGCCCAGATCAGCGGCAGGGCGTCGGCGACCTCGGCGGCCAGCGTCTTCGCCGGGTTGGTGTACGTGGCGAGGGCCGGGCCGCAGCGTTCGGCGAGCTGGTCGAGGCGGTCGGCGAGGCGGGTGAGGGCGTCGGGCGGGGCGCTGAGCAGCCCGATCCGGTCGGCGAGCGCGAGGATCGGGGTGAGCAGCGACCAGAGGGTGCCCGGGGCGGCGGGCGGGGCGCCCTCGACGTCGAACTCGGCGTCGTACGCGGTGGTCGCCAGCGGGACGGCGAGGCCGCGGGCCTGGCCGACGGCTTCGGCGAGCGGGGAGCCGGCGGGGGTGACGGCGACGACGGAGCAGCCGCGGCGGTAGGCGCCCTCGACCAGCTCGGCTAGGCCGGGGTCGGAGCCGTCGGGCCCGGCGATGAGCACCAGGTCGAGGGGGCCGCACCAGCCGGGCAGCGTCCAGCGCAGGGCGCCGGGGCGGGCGTCGACGCCGGTGGGCGGGATGTGGATGACGGGGCAGCTGCCGCCGCCGAGCGCGCCGAAGAGGTCGGCGACGCAGGGGGCGACGGGGCCGGGCCCGGCGACGAGGACGGCGCGGGGCCGCCCGTCGGGGACGAGGTCGGCGATACCGGCCTCGGCGACGCCGCGGGCGGCGGTGCGGACCCGGGCGCCGGATTCGGCGACGCCGCGCAGCAGGCCGTAGCGGTCGGCGCGGGCCAGCGCCTCGGGGGTGTCGAGGAGCGACTCGTCGAGCATGGTGGGCGCGGCCTCCGTTCGCCGGTGCGGGCGGGTCACGCCGGGCGGTGCCGGGGGCGGGCCCCGGCGGCGTCCGGTCAGGCGGGGCGGCGGGCCTCGTCGACGAGGAGTACGGGGATGCCGTCCCGCACGGGGTAGGCGAGAGCGCAAGCGGCGGAGGTGCAGACCCTGTCTCTTATCCACATCTCCGAGCCCACGAGACGCTCATGAATCACCTAAACAATGGCTTTCGAGCTCCAACCA
>NZ_VKJP01000446.1 GCF_007280575.1 Streptomyces benahoarensis | reverse complement strand
TCGTGGGCTCGGAGATGTTTATAAGAGACAGGCGCCCCCGGCGCACCGCCCGGCCCTCGTGCTCATCGGGCACGGCATGGTCGGCCAGCGGTTCCTGGAGGAGTTGGCGGACCGGGGCGTCACCGGGCGGACCCGGATCGTGGTGCTGGGCGAGGAGCCCCGACCCGCGTACGACCGCGTCCAGCTGACCTCGTACTTCGCCGGCCGCAGCCCCGAGGAACTCTCCCTCACCGACCCGGACTTCCTCACCCGCCACTCCATCGAACTCCGCCTGGGCGACCCGGCGACGGCGATCGACCGGCGGACCCGCACCGTCACCACCCGCTCCGGCCGCACCGTCCGCTACGACACCCTCGTACTGGCCACCGGCTCGTCCCCGTTCGTGCCGCCGGTCCCCGGGCGGGACAGCGCGGGGTGCTTCGTCTACCGCACCGTCGAGGATCTGCTCGCCATCGAGGAGTACGCGGGCAGATCCCGCACCGGTGCGGTGATCGGCGGCGGGCTGCTGGGCCTGGAGGCGGCCGGCGCGCTGAAGGGGCTCGGACTGCGCACCCACATCGTGGAGTTCGGCCCCCGGCTGATGTCCCTCCAGGTGGACGAGGGCGGCGGGCGCGCCCTGGGCCGTACGGTCGAGGGGCAGGGGCTGCGGGTGCACACCGGGGTCGCCGGGAAGGAGATCGTCGCGGACGCGTCCGGCGCGGTCACCGCGCTGGAGCTGTCGGACGGCAGCCGGATACCGGCGGACCTCGTGGTGTTCTCGGCGGGGGTGCGGCCGCGCGATCAGCTGGCGCGCGAGTGCGGGCTGCCGGTCGGGGAGCGCGGCGGGGTCGTCGTCGACACGCGGTGCCGCACCGACGACCCGGCGCTCTACGCGATCGGCGAGTGCGCGCGGGCCGCCGACGGCCGGGTGTACGGCCTGGTGGCGCCGGGGTACGAGATGGCCCGCACCGCCGCGGCGGCGATAGCCGGGCAGGAGGTACCGGCGTTCACCGGGGCGGACCTGTCCACCAAGCTGAAGCTGCTCGGGGTGGACGTGGCGTCGTTCGGCGACGCGCACGGCACCACGGAGGGCAGCCTGGACGTCGTCTACGCGGACGCCCGCGCCGGGATCTACAAGAAGCTGGTGGTGGGCGCGGGCGGGGAGTTGCTGGGCGGCGTGCTGGTCGGCGACGCCGAGGCGTACGGCATGCTGCGCCCGCTGACCGGGTCGGTGCCCCCGGTGGCGCCCGAGGAGCTGGTGGTGCCCACCGGGGCGGGTGGTGCCGCGCTCGGCCCGGGGGCGCTGCCCGACGACGCGGTGCTGTGCAGCTGCCACAACGTCACCAAGGGCACGGTCCGCGCGGCCGTCACCACGCACTCCTGCGCCTCCGTGCCCGAGGTGAAGAAGTGCACCAAGGCCGGTACGGGCTGCGGCAGTTGCGTCCGGACGCTGACCGCCGTCGTCCACGACGAACTGACCGCGTCCGGCGCCGTCGTCGACACCGGGCTGTGCGGCTGCTTCCCGCACACCCGAGCGGAGCTGTACGAGATCGTCCGGACGCTGCGGCTGCCGTCGTACGCCGCGCTGCTGGAGTCGTACGGACGGCCGCGGGCGCGGGGCGGTGAGGGGTGCGAGATCTGCAAGCCGGTGATCGGTTCGGTCATCGCGTCGCTGGCGCCCACGGTCGGCGCCGACGGGTACGTCCTCGACGGCGAGCAGGCCGCCCTTCAGGACACCAACGACCACCATCTGGCGAACCTCCAGCGCAACGGCTCGTACTCGGTCGTGCCGCGGATCCCCGGCGGCGAGATCACGCCGGAGAAGCTGATCGTCATCGGGGAGGTGGCCCGCGAGTTCGGGCTCTACACGAAGATCACCGGCGGGCAGCGGATCGATCTGCTGGGCGCCCGCGTCGAGCAACTGCCGCGGATCTGGGCGCGGCTGGTGGCCGCCGGTTTCGAGTCGGGGCACGCGTACGGCAAGGCGCTGCGAACGGTGAAGTCCTGCGTGGGGCGGACCTGGTGCCGCTACGGCGTGCAGGACTCCGTACGGATGGCGATCGCGCTGGAGCTGCGCTACCGGGGGCTGCGCGCGCCGCACAAGCTGAAATCGGCGGTCTCCGGGTGCGCCCGCGAGTGCGCGGAGGCCCGCGGCAAGGACTTCGGCGTCATTGCCACCGCGGGCGGCTGGAACCTCTACGTGGGCGGCAACGGCGGCGCCACGCCCCGCCACGCCGATCTGCTGGCGCAGGACCTGTCGGACGCCGAACTGGTGCGGCTCATCGACCGGTTCCTGATGTTCTACCTCCGCACCGCCGACCGGCTGGAGCGCACCGCGGCGTGGCTGGAGCGGATCGAGGGCGGTCTCGGCCACGTACGGGACGTGGTGGTGCACGACTCCCTGGGGCTCTGCGCGGAGCTGGAGTCCCTGATGGCGGCGCATGTCGACGGCTACCGGGACGAGTGGGCGCTCACCCTCGCCGACCCGGAGCGGCTGGCCCGCTTCGCCTCCTTCGTCAACGCGCCGGACGCGCCGGACCCCTCGGTCCGCTTCGTCCCCGAACGCGACCAGATCAAGCCCGACCTGCCCCTCCTGGCCGGGCCGGACCTGCCCGTACGCACACTGGAAGGGACCTTTGCACGATGACCTCCATGGACACGAGGGCCGCCACAGGTGCGGCGGGCGCGGGGTGCGCGCCCGGCGTGCGGTCCGCCGCGGGCGCCCCGGGCACGGCGGCGGGCGTCGTCGAGGTGTACGGGCCCGACGGCTGGTTCCCGGTCTGTGCGCTCACCGCGCTCACCCCCGGGCGCGGGGCCGCCGTGCTGCTGCCCGACGGCGGCCAGGCGGCGCTCTTCCGCGACCGGGCGGGAGCGGTGTACGCGATCGGCAACCGCGACCCGTTCACCGGCGCACAGGTCCTCTCCCGCGGCCTGACCGGTTCGGCGGCGGGCCGCCCGTACGTCGCCTCACCACTGCTCAAGCAGCGTTTCGACCTCGCCAGCGGGGCCTGCCTGGACGATCCGGGGGTGGCGGTGCCGGTGTACGCGGTACGGGTACGGGAGCCGTAGCGGGGCGCTCCCGGGGGCGGGCCCCGCGGCGCTTTCGGGGAGGCCCGGCCCCGCGGCGCCCTCGGGGCCGAACACCTCGGCGTGCTCGGCCGGTCCGGGCTGGTCACCGGCCACCGGGCGGGCCGGGAGACGCGGTACGCGGTCGTCCCGGCGCGGCTGGGCGCCACGGCCCGCTGGCTGGACCGCCTCGCCGCCGACTGGGACCACCGCCTGGCCGCCGTCACACGGCCCGCGGAGGGAGAAACCCCACCGGGCCCGCCCGCATCACCCTGAGCGCCCCGGGTGCGGACCCCGCGCCCGTCCGGTTCCGTGCGCCCCGGGCGTACGCTGATGCGTCCCCGACGGAGGAGGCGCCGTGCCCCGGTGGAACCCCACCCACATCCCGGACCAGACGGGCCGCTGCGCCGTCGTCACGGGCGCCAACAGCGGTATCGGCTACGCCACCGCGCGAGAGCTCGCCCGGCGCGGTGCCCGGATGGTGCTGGCCTGCCGTAATGCGGCGCGCGGTGAGGCGGCCCTCGCCGAGCTGCGGCGCGAGGTGCCCGCCGCCGAGGCGGAGTTCCGCCGCCTGGACCTGGCGGACCTCGCGTCCGTCCGCGACTTCGCCGCCGGGCTCGACAGCTTCGACGGCGTCCGCCTCGACCTGCTCATCAACAACGCGGGCGTGATGGCGCTGCCCCGCGGCACCACCGCCGACGGCTTCGAGCGGCAGTTCGGCATCAATCACCTGGGCCACTTCGCCCTCACCGGCCTTCTGCTGCCCCGGCTGCTCGCCACCCCGGGCGCCCGCGTCGTGACCGTCTCCAGCTTTCTCCACATCCTCGCCGGGATCGACCCGGACGACCTCAACAGCACGCGTCCCTACCGACGTTGGCGCGCCTACGCCCGTTCCAAGAGCGCCAACCTCCTCTTCGTCCACGAGCTGGCGCGGCGGCTGGCTGCGGTCGGCTCCCCCGTCGTCGCGGCCGCCGCACACCCGGGGTACGCCGCCACCAACCTGCTGACCACGGCGCCCCGCATGGAGGGCCGCCGGTCCGCGGAGCACCTGATGGAGCTGGGCAACCGCCTCATCGGGCAGAGCCCGGAGGGCGGCGCGCTGCCCGTCCTGTGCGCCGCCACCGCCCCTCACATGGAGCCGGACACCTTCGTCGGCCCCCGCGCCCTGCTCCGCGGCGCCCCGGCCCCC
>NZ_VKJP01000445.1 GCF_007280575.1 Streptomyces benahoarensis | reverse complement strand
GACGAACCCCGCGCACCCGAGGGAGGCACCCGCCCGGCCGCCAAATCCCAGCCGACCCACACCCCCCTGACGTCACACCAGGAACCCGTGCCTCCGCGATGGTCCCCCAGGTACCGGCACTGCTCGGCCGTGAGCAGGGGCGGGGCGGGCGCCCGGTGGGCTGGCCGGTAATCGCCGACGGGCCCGGGGTGGCCCGTACCGCGGGGCATGCCGTCGCCCATCGCGGGCAGGCGGACAGCAACCCCCCACGGGTGTGTCCGACCCGGCGGCTGCCCGCGCCCCTCCTCCAGCGGGCGGCCGCCGTGTCGTACGGCCGGGGCGCGGCACGCCCGGCACCACGCACCCCGTGCAAGCCCCTTCGGGCAAGCCCGTAGGGGACGGGCCGGGGCAGGCTCTCGGCAGGCCCCCGCCGCACCCGTACGGGCGTACCCCGAGGCGTCCGGTGAGGTGTGCCACACCGGCCCGTCGTCGGGGGGCGGGGCGGGGTCCGATAGCCTGACGGACAGGTCTCTCGATACCAAGAGACTCGTCGAGAGTCGTCGATGAGACCCCGAAAACGGGCAGACACCCACCGCCACCCCAGGTGGACCGGGGCTTGCCCCCGGAACACATCGCGCAGGAGATCGCCATGACCCGCACTCCCGTCAATGTCACCGTCACCGGCGCCGCCGGTCAGATCGGTTACGCCCTCCTCTTCCGCATCGCCTCCGGTCACCTGCTCGGCGCGGATGTGCCGGTCAAGCTGCGCCTGCTGGAGATCCCCCAGGGCCTGAAGGCCGCCGAGGGCACCGCCATGGAGCTGGACGACTGTGCCTTCCCGCTGCTCCGGGGCATCGACATCTCGGACGACCCGAACGTCGCCTTCGACGGCGCCAACGTCGCCCTCCTCGTCGGCGCCCGCCCCCGTACCAAGGGCATGGAGCGCGGCGACCTGCTGGAGGCCAACGGCGGCATCTTCAAGCCGCAGGGCAAGGCCATCAACGACCACGCCGCGGACGACATCAAGGTCCTCGTCGTCGGCAACCCGGCCAACACCAACGCCCTCATCGCCCAGGCCGCCGCGCCGGACGTGCCGCGTGAGCGCTTCACCGCGATGACCCGCCTCGACCACAACCGTGCGCTCTCGCAGCTCTCGAAGAAGACCGGCGCCCCGGTCTCCGAGATCCGCAAGCTCACGATCTGGGGCAACCACTCCGCCACCCAGTACCCCGACATCTTCCACGCCGAGGTGGCCGGCAAGAATGCCGCCGAGGCCGTGAACGACCAGGCGTGGCTGGCCGACGACTTCATCCCGACCGTCGCCAAGCGCGGCGCGGCGATCATCGAGGCCCGTGGCGCGTCCTCCGCCGCCTCCGCCGCCAACGCCGCCATCGACCACGTCCACACCTGGGTCAACGGCACCGCCGACGGCGACTGGACCTCCATGGGCATCCCCTCGGACGGCTCCTACGGCGTCCCCGAGGGCCTGATCTCCTCGTTCCCCGTCACCATCAAGGACGGCGCGTACGAGATCGTCCAGGGCCTGGAGATCAACGACTTCTCCCGTGAGCGCATCGACGCCTCCGTCAAGGAGCTGTCGGAGGAGCGCGAGGCCGTCCGCGGTCTCGGCCTGCTCTGACCCGCACCGCCGGGCGCTGACCTCCCCGGCGTACGCATCCGGCGCACGGCCACGGGCCCGCGCGGTCCCAACGGATCGCGCGGGCCCGGCCGTTGCGCCGCCCCCTGCCGCAATGGCGCTGGCCGGAAACCGCCCGCCTCCCCTATGCTGCCGCTCCGTAGGCTGCGCGGCGGAGGGCCCTCAAGGCCCGGGCCACGGCTCCGGACCGCGCCTTGGGGGGAAGAGCGGTGAGTCAGACGAACGTGCCTGCCCAATCGGGCGACCACGACGACCGGACGTCCTTCGACAAGGGGCCGGCCGCGCCGCCCCCACCCCCGGGGGCGCCACCGCCCGCCTCCGTCCCGCCCGCCGCCAGCGAGGCCACCCGCCTGCTGTGCGCCGGTACCTACCTGGACGGCACCTACCGCGACGCCGTCATCGAGGAGCTGTACGTCCACGAGGAGCGGTTCGCCGCCCCGTCCCTGGGCATCGACGCGGCCCGCGTCCTCGCCCACGCGCTGCGCGCCCGCCGCCTCGAACTGGGCTGGGCCGCCGCCCTCCTGGGCCTGTGGATCGTCTCCATCCCGCTCTCGTACGGCATGACCACGCTCTATGTCTGGCCCGTACTGCTGCTGGGCCTCGCCCGGTTCGTCCGGCGGCTGCCGTTGCCGCACTGGCTGGCGGGCGGCGCCGCCTTCCTGCTCCGCTGGTACGGACGGATCACCGCGGTCATGATCGCGGTGTTCCTGCTGACCGCGGCGTTCGGCGCCACCGCGTCCCTGGTGGAATGGCTCGTCCCGTGGTCGTCCGGCAGCGATTACTCCACCTACGCGTCCGACGGCGCCGCCGCGACCGACTGGACCGGCTCCGGCGCCTTCGACGACGGCTCCTCGTCCGGGCCGGGCCCCGTTCAGATGTGGGTCACGCTGCTGCTGCCGGTCGCCGTCGCCGTCCTCGTCGCCCTCCAGCGCCGCCGGACCGCCCGCGTCCTCCAGGAGGAGCTCTCCCGCCCCCGCTTCCCCGACCTGCACCGCGATCCGGCCGAGGCGCACACCGGCGCCCGCTTCCAGCGGCTGCGCGAGCGGATCCGTACGGAACAGCACGGCCAGTTGGTGATGTACCGGCCGACCGACCCGTTCCGCGGCGCCGGGGAGGCGTACGGCACCTGGTCGCTCTCGGTGGAGCTGCGGCCCCGTACGGACGTCGAGGTCCGGCCGCTCGACAACGCCGCGTTCCTGGAACGCATCGTCCCGCTGGTCGAGGCGTTGCGGGTGCCCTCGGCGCACCGCTCGCCGCGGACGCGGTCCGCGGTCCGGGACCGGCTGCGGGAGCTGGAGACCGATGAGTGCGTCTTCCTCCCGGCGGACGGCCTCCCGGCGCGCGCCGCGGCGCCGTACGCCCCCGTGGAGCTCGCCCGGCACCGCACCGAGGCGGTCGAGGAGGGTGGCGAGACCCGGCGGCACTTCCTGCGCATCCGGATCGGCGGCTGGCACGAAGGCGTGGTGACGACGGTCTTCGTACGGGTCCACACCCAGGGCGGCATGCTGATGCTGGAGGTCTCCCCACATGTGCTGTGGCCGCTGCGGCAGCAGTTCCAGGACGCCGACCGCTTCGCCCACCAGGAGGCCCACCTCCACCCCGTCGTCCGGGGCCTCCGGGCGCTGATCGACACACCTCGCGCCGGGGGGCGCGCGGTCGCCACCCTCGCGCGGGGGGGGCGCTCCGTATGGCGGCTGGCCACCGGTGGCCACGCGGCCGCGCTGCCCGAGGGCCCCGGACTCGCGGTCCGGGAACTGGGCTCGTACGGCGATGCCTCGCTCTTCCAGGGCATGGACGCCGCCCGCTACTTCAAGACCGTCCAGCAGCGCGTCACCGCCGGGGTGACCACCGCGCTCCACGAGGCCGGGTACGTCACCGAGGAGTTCGAACGGCGCGTGGTCAACGTCGCCGAGGGCGGCGTCTACATCGAGTCGGCCCAGGGCGCGGTGGGCATCGGCGACCACAACACCGTCACCAACAACGACCGGCGCGGTGGCGCGCCCACGGAAGGGGCCCCACGTGGCAACGGCTGACGATCAGGGCAAAGGCATCCACATCGGCACGGTGAACGGCGCCGTCGCCATCGGCAACAACAACACCGTCACCCAGAACAGCGGCGCGGGCCCGGTCACCGACCCGGCGCACGAGGAGCTGCTGCGCGCCGTCCGTGAGCTGCGCCAGGACCTGTCCCGCGCGGTCGCCACCCCGCAGATCGACGCGCTGGGCGGGGAGTTGGCGGAGACCGAGACGGAGATCGCGACACAGGGCGCGGCGGGCGCCGGGCGCCTGGCCCGCCTGCGGACCGCGCTCGCCGACGCCGGTTCCGTCATCGGACTGCTGGCCTCCGGGACGGCCGTCGCCGAGGCCGTCGCCGCGCTGGTGGGCGGATGACCGCACACGGCGGTGGTGCCGCCCGTTGGAACAGCGAGACCCAGCAGTGGGACGACGGCGCGCCGCCACCCGCGCCGTACACCGGCCCGCCGCCGCCCCGCCCGGCCTGGAGCCCGGCGACGGGCCTGGCGGCGCCGTCGGCCGCGGGCGGGGACGCACCGGGGACCGGCGGGGCGCCCGCGCCCGGCGCCGGGCCTGCTGCCGCCCCGGATGCCGCCGCCCCGGCC
>NZ_VKJP01000444.1 GCF_007280575.1 Streptomyces benahoarensis | reverse complement strand
ATATTCATATTATTAAACAATTGTTTGGTTTTAAAAAAACTTACATACATAGACAAGCGATTGTTGTATTCGGTGTGTTCATCGTTTTTTTTTTTATGAGCGTCTCGTGGGCTCGGAGATGTGTATCAGAGCCAGGTGCGAGGCCGGTCAGCGGCACACGGCGAGCGCGTCCAAGGCCACCGCCCCCTGCCCCCGGGGCAGCACCACGAGCGGGTTGATGTCCAGCTCCGCGAGGTCGCCGTCGAGTTCGAGGGCCATCCGCTGGACCCGCAGCACCACCTCCACCAGCGCGTCGACGTCCGCCGGTGGCGCTCCCCGGACGCCCTCCAGCAGGGCGTGGCCGCGCAGTGCGCCGAGCATCGCGCGGGCCTGCTCCTCCCCGAAGGGCGGCACCCCCACCGCCGCGTCCCGCAGCACCTCCACGAGCACCCCGCCGAGCCCGACCGTCACCGTCGGCCCGAAGAGGCTGTCGCGGGTGACGCCCACGACCATCTCGACGCCCCGCTCGATCATCTGGCAGACGAGCACCCCGTCCAGCGGCACGTCCTCACAGCGGGCGATCCCGGTCAGCTCGCGATAGGCGTCGCGGACCTGGCTGGCGGAGGTCAACCCCACCTTGACCAGGCCGAGTTCGCTCTTGTGCGCCAGCTGCGGCCCGGACGCCTTCATGACGACGGGGTAGCCGACCAGGCTCGCCGCCCGCACCGCCGCCGCCGCGCTGGTCACCAGCTGCTCGCGCGGTACGCGGATGCCGTAGGCGCGCAGCAGCTGCTTCGCCGCGTGCTCGCTGAGCTGCGCGCCCGGGCGCAGCAGGGCGCGGGCCTTGCCGGCGGACAGCGAGAGGGTGCGCGGGGCGTCGTCGAAGGGGGAGCGGTAGTCGTCCGTGAAGCGGTGGTGGCCGAGGTAGGCGCGGACGGCCGTGATGCAGTTGCCGAAGGTGCGGAAGGTCGCCACCCGCGAGGAGCCCAGCAGCGTGTTCCGGTACGCCTCCTCGGTGCCGACGGGGGAGCCCCACACCACGCACACCAGCTTGTCGGTGCGGTCGGCGGCGGCCACGAGGTCCCGGGCGAGCTTGTCGCTCATCGGCGGGAACGGCCCGGTGATCGGGCAGATCAGCACGCCGATGGACGGGTCGTCCAGGAGCGCGTCGATGATCTTCGGGCCGCGCTGGTCGCCGACGGGGTGGCCGCCGTTGTCGATCGGGTTGGCGACGTTCAGATAGCCGGGTATCCACTGGTGGAGTTCGGCCTGTTTGGCGTCGGAGAGGACGGGCAGCCGGAGCCCGGCGGCGGTCGCCAGGTCCGCGAAGTGGGCGCCGGTGCCCCCGGAGATCGAATAGACCGCGACGCCCTCGGCGAGCGGCTTACGGGCCCGGGCCAGCAGTGCCGCGGTGTCCTGCAGCTCGTCCAGACCGTCCACCCGGATGACGCCGAACTGCCGCATCGCCGCGTCGATGACGCCGTCCGCGCCGGTGAGTTTGCCGGTGTGGGAGGCGGCCGTGCGGGCGCCGGTCTCCGTACGGCCGACCTTCACGGCGACGACCGGCACGCCCCGGCGGGCGGCGTGGTCGGCGGCGAGGAGGAAGCTGCGGCCGTCCTTGAGCCCTTCCACATACGCGGCGATGGCGCCGACCTCGGGACAGGAGGCGAAATACGAGAGGAAGTCCGCGGTCTCCAGATCGGCCTCGTTGCCGGTCGGGGCCCAGTGCGAGAGGCGGATGCCCAGTTCCTGGAGGGCGAAGACCGGGCGGCCCTGGTGGCCTGACTGGGTGATCAGGGCGATGGCCGGTCCGTCGAGGTCGTCGCGGAACGTCTCGAAGGCGTTGAGGTTGGTGTTCGGCCCGAGCAGCCGGACGCCGGAGCGCCGGACGGCGTCCGCGAGCCGTTCCTGCGCGGCGGCACCGTCCGCGCCGGTCTCGGCGAAGCCGGAGGCGAACGCCACCGCGAACCGCACCCCGGCCGCGGGCAGTTGCTCGATGACCGGCACCGGGTCGGCGACCAGCAGCACCGCGAGGTCGACGGGCTCGGGCAGGTCGGCGACGGTCGGGTGGCAGATGCGGCCGAAGACGGTCCGCCGTCCGGGGTTCACCGGGTGCAGCCGGGCGCCGACGCGGTCGGCCCAGGCGATCAGCTGCCGGGTGATACCGGTATGGGGGCGGCCCTCGCTGTCGGACGCGCCGACGACCGCCACCGACGCGGGCCGGAAGAAGCGGTCCAGGTCGGGCACGGCCGCGGACAGCGGACGGCCGCTGACGTCGCGGTCGGCCGCGGGGCCGGGGCGCCCGCCGTCGGCCGGGGCGACCGGGCCGTGTGCGGTGTGGGGTGGTTGCTCCCCGCAGGCCACGACGCGGGCCGGGCGGGAGTGAGTGCTGAGGGTGCCGTGAGTCGATCCAAGCATCGCAGTCGCCCGCTCCTCTGTGACGGCGGCTCTCCTTGCTGACGCGCGGTCAGGTTACTGGAACTGACGGTCTGTCAGGAATGGGGCTGCACGGGAAAGGTTCCGAAGGGAATCCTCACCTCGGTCCGGCCTCTTGCGCGCCCGCTCCTGGATCGGCTGAACTGGCCGGGCCCTGTAACTGACGCAGCGTCAGAATTGGCATACGGGGGCGACGCCCGGCAGCGGCTGGTGCCCGGTGCCCGGTGCCCGGTGCCCGGCGACGGCCCGGCGCCGGCCGTCAGGCGAAGGGGCTCTTCGAAGGAGGACGCGCGCGATGCAGACGATCTGGCTGGGCGGGGCCGAATGGCTCGCCGTGCTCCGTATCGGCCTCGGCCTGTGGTGGCTGGAGAGCTGGCGGCACAAGGACAGGAAGGCGTGGTGCGCACGCGGCACCGGCATCGCCTGGGCCGCGGACGTCGCGGCCAAGCACCGTTGGCGCACGGTGCGCCGCGGGTTCGACGTGGTCGTGAAGCCGTACCCGAAGACGATGGCGTACGTCGTCGTGTACGCGGAACTGGCCCTCGGGCTGGGGCTGGTGCTCGGCTTCCTCACCCCGGTCGCCCTGGCCTGCGGGGCGCTGCTGAACCTGCTCTACCTGGTCCTGATGATCCACGACTGGGCGGAGCAGGGGCAGAACGGGATGATGGCGCTGATCTCGCTGGTCGGCCTCTTCGCGATGTGCGGCCAGGTCTGGTCGGTGGACGCGGCGCTGGGACTGTTCCGGTGACGGGCGGGACGGGCGCGGTCCGCTTCGATCTGCCGGAGACCGACGCGTTCACCCGCCCGTACTGGGAGGCGGCCGCGGCCGGACGGTTGCTGCTGCGCCGGTGCCGGGCCGAGGGGTGCGGCGCGGCGCATCACTATCCGCGCGAGTTCTGCCCGTACTGCTGGAGCGAGGATGTGGTGTGGGAGCGGGCCGACGGCCGCGCCACGCTCTACACCTGGTCGGTCGTGCACCGTAACGACCTGCCGCCGTTCGGCGAGCGCGTCCCGTACGTCGCCGCCGTGGTGGACCTCGCCGAGGGGCCCCGGATGATGACCCGGATCGTCGACTGCCCCGCCTCCGCGCTGCGCATCGGGATGGCGCTACGGGTCACGTTCCGGAACATCGGGGCCGGTGCGGGGGAGGACGTGGTGATTCCGGTGTTCGGGCCGGAGGGGGAAGCCGAGAACTGAGCGAGGCGGGTTCGGCGCGGTGGCGGGCGACCCCCGGCCTGTCGTCGCCCCGGCCCGCCGCCCGGCCTGCCGCGCCAGACCCGTAGCTCCCACCCGCGGGAAAAGTCGATGGAGCGACGCCGAAGGGGCGTGCATCCTGTGGCGATGCAGATCCAGATCCGAGAAGCCACCGAGGCCGACTGGCCCGCCATCTGGGCGTTCTTCCAGCCGATCGTCGCCGCCGGCGAGACGTACACGTACCCGCGCGACATCGACGAGGAGGCCGCGCGGGAGCTGTGGCTGCTGCGTCCGCCGGGGCGGACCGTCGTCGCCATGGACGCGGCGGGCACGGTCCTCGGCTCGGCGAAGATGAACCCCAACCACATGGGCGCCGCCGACCACATCGCCGGTGCCAGCTTCATGGTGGACCCGGGCCACGGCGGCCGCGGCGTCGGGCGGGCCCTGGGCGAGCACGTCCTGGAGTGAGGGGTACCGCGCGATGCAGTTCAACGCCGTGGTGGAGACCAACACCGGCGCCGTGGCCCTGTGGCGGTCGCTCGGCTTCCGGATCCTGGCCACCCTCCCGGAGGGCTTCCGGCACCCGGCCAAGGGTTATGTGGGGCTGCACATCATGTTCCGGGAGTGGTGACGGAGGGGTGAGCGGGGG
>NZ_VKJP01000443.1 GCF_007280575.1 Streptomyces benahoarensis | reverse complement strand
ACAGCACCCCCACCCCCTACCGCAGGACCCCCTCCAGGAAGTCGCTGCCGAGGCGTGCGACCACCTGGAGGTCCAGTTGGTGCAGCACGTAGCGGCCGCGGCGCCGGGTCTGGATGAGCCCGGCCTTTTTGAGCGCCGCGATGTGCCGGGACACCTCGGGCGCTGTGATGCCGAACGCGTTCGCCAGCTCCCCGGTCGTGTGCGGCCCGCGCGACAGCGACCGGCACAGCTTCATCCGCATCGGGTGCGCCAGCGCGTCGAGACGTTGTTGGACGAGTTCCAGCGTGGCCGGTGCGGGCAACTCGGGGCTCGCCACCGGGTACTGGAGCACCGGCCGCCAGCCCGGCGCATGGCCGAGCAGCAGGTGGGGCCAGCCGAACGATGTCGGGATGAGCGTCAGCCCCGGGTCGTCGGCGTCCTCGAACGCCGTGGTGCGGCCCCCGGCGAGCTTGTCGACGAGGATGCGTTCGCTGCCGCCCGGCACGCTCTCCAGGGCGAGCGCGGTCGAGGTGGCGGGCAGGGTCTCGGCGAGGCCCTTGCGCCGTAGCAGCTCCGTCTTGTGCCGGGCGTCGGCGGCGAGTGGGATACCGACGCGTCGCCAGATGTCTCCGAAGAACGCCTCCTCACAGTCTTCGAACAGTCTCCTGAGCCATATCCGCAGCCCGTCCGGGTCGGTGAGCATGCGGTCGGTGAACGCGGCCTGCCGCGGGCCGCGGGCCGCTGCCATCTCCCGTACGCGGGCGCGTTCCTCCGCGTCCACGAGGGGCGACGGTGTGCAGCGGGCGTACGTGGAGGAGCATGTGATCTCGAAGGCGGCGGCCACGAACCGTTCGTCGTCGATCGTGTCCATCGCATCGAGGTCGTCGGCCAGCGTCGCTCCCGGGCGGGCCGGCAGCAGCAGGTCCGAACGGGCGGACCGCCACAGGAAGTCCGCCTCGCACAGCCGGTCGGCGAGGTCGGTCTTCAGCCCGGACGAGGTCGCCGTGACCCAGCCGTGCAGCCCCGGGTGGTGGCCCGGTTCGGACAGCGCGTGCAGCGCGGCGCCCAGCTCCGCGAGCGGCGACGGTGAGAAGACGATGCGCTCGGGCGGGAGCCCGGTGATGTCGATGACGTTGGCCATGCCCTCATCATGCGTCCGCCCGGGACCTGCGGGAACGTCGTTTGACCGCTTCCGTCAATCGACGCGCGCCGACGCCTGGGGCCGCCCCACAGTGAGGCCATGAACGCCAACCAGCAGCACCTTCTCGACGCCTACCGTGCCGCACAGCGGGGCGAGGCCCCGCCCGTCCAGCCGGGCACCGACATCGTCCGCACCGTCCGCGAGGTTCTCCTGTGGAGACGGTTCACCTCCGTCGTCACCGCTCCCGCCGATCGCTTCCCGGCCCGCGTCCTGCGCACCGTCCGGAGCCTGGGGGCGTCCCTTCTGCACCCCCGTCCGCTCCACCGCGACCCGTCCGCCTCCGACACCGCAGCTCGGCCCGCCGCCGGGCACCCGGTCCGCGCCGGGCGACGTACCGAGGCCGCCGCCCGACGCCGCGCGGCCTCCCCGTGCGGCTAGGCCAGACCGCCGCCGCCCGGGACGGCGCCGTACGCCCGCGGTCGCTGGGCCGGTCGGCCCGGCCGTTCAGGCAGCGGTGACCCGCGCGACGAAGTCCGCAAGTGCCGCCCGTATGTCGGCCGCCGTCCACTCCAGTGCGGGTGCCTGCACCGTCACCTCCGTGGTCGCGAGGCCCGGGGTGGCGTCCTCGAACCAGGTCTGGAACATGCTCGTTCCCGTCTCCCGCGCCTGCCGCAGACCGGCGTCGTTCAGCGCCTGCGCCGGATACGGCAGCCACAGCCGGAACTGATGGGTGTGCGGTTCCCGCGGATGGACGCGGAACCACGGCACGGACGACTCGGCCAGCCCCTCCGTCAGGGCCCGCGCGACATCCTTCGCCTGGGCGACGTACGCGGGCAGGCGCGGCAGTTCGGCGTCCAGCCCGGCGAGTGCGGTCAGCGCCGTCGGCCACTGCTGGAAGATCTGCCCGCCGTAGCGGTGCCGCCAGGCGCGGGTCTCCTCGATGAAGCTCTCGCTGCCCACCAGGGCGGCGCCGCCGATGCCGCCGAGCGACTTGTAGAACGAGACGTACACGCTGTCGGCGAGGGCGGCGATCTCCGGGAGCCCGCGCCCGAAGTGGGGCGTGCACTCCCAGAGGCGGGCCCCGTCGAAGTGGACCACCGCGTCCCGCTCCCGGGCCGCCTCGACGGACGCCGTCAGCTCGTCCCACCCGGGCAGGACGAACCCGGCGTCCCGCAGTGGCAGTTCCAGCGCCAGGGTGCCGAACGGCTCCTGCAGGGCATGGACCTCGTCGGCCGTCGGTGTGCGTGGCTCACCGGTCGGGTGGACCATCCGCAGGCCGCTGACCGTGGCGTACGCGTCGCGCTCGTGGACCTCCATATGGGAGAGCGGGTGACCGGCGACGGTGGCGTTGCCCGTGCGCCCGGCCCAGCAGCGCAGGGCCACCTGCTGCGCCATCGTCCCGGTGGGGAAGAACGCGGCGGCCTCGGCGCCCAGCGCGTCGGCGGTGCGGCGCTCCAGCTCGCCGACGATGCCGTCGTCGTTGCCGTACATGTCGGGCCAGGCGTCGAGGTCGTAGGCGCCCGGGGAGTCGGCGAGGAGGCCGTCGAGCCGTTCGCGGAGGGTCTGCGGTCGGGCGGCCAGGGTCCGCTTCGCGCCGCGCGCCGCCGCGAGTCGCCGGTGCCGGTCGCCGACGCCGGGCTCCGCGCCAGGGTCGGCAACGTGTCGTGGCGGTGTGTGTCGGTCGGGCTGTCGGGTGGGCTGGTGGTGGTCGTGCCGGGTGTTTCCGTGCATGGTCTCCCCCGTCCGTGCCGGTCTCCGCCGAGCCGGTGCTCCGCGGCGTTGCCTCGATGATGGCGTACGCGATGCCACCGCCGCTCGGCCTGTGGACAACTTTCTGTGACCTCCCGACAATGCATCCCTGACCTGCGGAAATGGCGAGGCAAGGCTTTTTTGGAAGGAATGGTGGGACGGGCCGTGGCGCGGCGGTCGGGCGGCGGCGGGGCGGGCCGGACGGTGACGTGGGCGGCGGCCCGACGATGACGCGGACGGCGGTCGGATGGTGCCCGTCGCCGGGCCCGGAGGCGGCCGGAAACACTCGCGTAGCATGGCGATGAATCGTCCGGTACCCCCTGAGGACTGGAACGGAAGGCCATCGCCACGTGAACGCAATCCCGCCCATCGAGGCCCAGGACCGCCCGGCCCGACTGACCGTCGGCGTTGTCGGCGCCGGTCGCGTCGGCCCCGCTCTCGCCGCTTCGCTCCAGCTCGCCGGACACCGTCCGGTCGCCGTCTCCGGGGTGTCCGACGCCTCCGTACGGCGCGCGGCGGCCCTGCTGCCCGAGGTGCCGCTGGTGCCGCCCGCCGAGGTGCTGGCCCGCGCCGACCTCGTCCTGCTGACCGTCCCCGACGACGCGCTGGCCGGCCTCGTGGCGGGGCTCGCCGAGACCGGTGCGGTACGCCCGGGACAGCTGCTGGTGCACACGTCGGGCCGGTACGGGACGGCCGTGCTGGACCCCGCCACCAGGGCGGGCGCGCTGCCGCTCGCCCTCCACCCGGCGATGACGTTCACCGGTACGCCCGTCGACGTCCAGCGGCTGGCCGGTTGCTCCTTCGGGGTCACCTCGCCCGAGGCACTGCGGATGGCCGCCGAAGCCCTGGTCATCGAGATGGGCGGGGAACCCGAATGGATTGCGGAGGAGGCCCGTCCGCTCTACCACGCGGCCCTGACGATCGGCGCGAACCACCTGGTCACGCTGGTCGCCCAGGCGATGGAGCTGCTCCGCACCGCCGGTGTCGGGGCGCCGGCCCGGATGCTCGGCCCGCTGCTCGGCGCGGCCCTCGACAACGCCCTCCGCTCCGGTGACGCGGCCCTGACCGGCCCGGTGGCGCGCGGCGACGCGGGCACCGTGGCGGCGCACGTCGCCGAACTGCGCAGGCACGCGCCGCAGAGCGTCGCCGGTTACCTGGCGATGGCCCGTACGACGGCCGACCGGGCGCTCGCCCACGGCCTGCTCAAGCCGGAACTGGCCGAGGACCTGCTCGGCGTCCTCGCCGACACCGCGCCCCCGGGGCGCCCGGGCGGAACCACCGCTCCCGGAGGCGCCCGGGCCGAAGGCACCCGCCCCGGGCCCGACGCCCTGCCTCTTATACACATCTCCGCGCCCACGAGACGCTCA
>NZ_VKJP01000442.1 GCF_007280575.1 Streptomyces benahoarensis | reverse complement strand
CGACGAGCCCCCGCACGCCCCCGGCCGCCCTGGGATCGCCGAGCCCGATGTCCTCGGGGCCCCGGGGCTCGATCCGCGGGTGCGGGAGGTCGCGACCCGGCTCGGGTACGCGGCCAGTTACGCCGTGCCGCTGGATGCCGCGCCCGTGGGGCGGCTCGGGGTCGCCGTCTGGCTGTACGACGAACCGGCCGAGCCCGACGATCACCGCCGCCATCTGCTGGGCCTGTACCGCACGTACGCCGCCGAGCATCTGGCCCGCGTCCTGGAACTGCACCGGCAGCAGAAGGCCGCGGCGGCGCTCGCCGAGGGGCTGCTGCCGCACCGACTGCCCCGGGTGCCCGGTATCCGGCTGGCGGTGCGGCACGCCGCCGGGCCGCGCGGCGGCGGTGACTGGTTCGACGCGCTGCCGCTGCCGGACGGCGCCCTCGGGCTGGCCGTCGGCTCGGTGCCCGGGTCCGGGCCCGAGGCGGTCGCCGCGATGGGGCAGCTGCGGGCGTCGCTGCGCGCGTATGCGGTGATGGAGGGCGAGGATCCGGTCGCCGTCCTCTCCGATCTGGAGCTGCTGCTGCGGCTGACCGAGCCGGCCCGCGCCGCCACTGTGCTGTTCGCGTTCGCGGAGGCGCCGGGCGGCCCGTCGTCCGGCGCGCCGGACGGCCCGGTGGCGGGTTCCGGCGGAACGTTCCCGCGCACGCTCACCCTGGCCGGGGCCGGGCACTGTCCGCCGCTGCTCACCGGGGAGCGCCGCACCGAGTTCGTCGAGACGTCGCTCTCCGCGCCGCTGACGATGCTGGCGTGCTGGGAGGCGCCGAGCGTGGAGATCGCACCGGCGCCCGGCGAGACGCTGCTGCTCTACAGCGACGGGCTGCTGCACCGCACCGGCGACCCCACCGACCGCGCCTTCGCCCGGCTGCACGCGGCCGCCGCCGGGGCGCCCCGGGCCGTCCGGCAGGACCCCGAGGCCCTCGTCGACCACATCCTGGGCCGCCTGCTGCCCCAGGGGCTCGACGACCCGGCCTCCCCGGAGGACGTCGTCCTCCTCGCCGCCCACTTCGAGGCGTGAGCCGGGGGCGCGCCCACCACATCACAGGAACCCTCCCTGAAAGAAACCACCGCCCCGTACGCCCGCCAGCCCGGCGACACAAGCCGCATGCCCCGCCCCGCAAGCGCGCCGCCCGCGGGCTCCCAAGACGAAGTGCCTGAGACGTCACACCTTCCGCCCTCTGGACCCGTTTCGGTGCGCACATACGATGGAGTGCGGTTCAGTCTTTACAAGGAGGCACCGTGACGGACGAGCTCACCCCGGAGACCCCGGACGAGGACGAGCAGCCGATCAAGCAGCGCAAGAACGGCCTGTACCCGGGCGTTTCGGATGAGCTCGCCGCGAGCATGCAGAGCGGCTGGGCCGACACCGAGCTGCGCGACCTGGAGCCGATCGAGCAGGCGCCGAACGCCGCCCGCCGCCGCGCCGCGCTCTCCGCGCGCTTCCCCGGCGAGCGCCTGGTGATCCCGGCGGGCAACCTCAAGACCCGCTCGAACGACACCGAGTACGACTTCCGCGCGTCGACGGAGTACGTCTACCTCACCGGCGACCAGACCGAGGACAGCGTCCTGGTGCTGGAGCCCCGCACCGGCGAGGACGGCCACGACGCGACGATCCACCGGCTGCCGCGCTCCAACCGTGAGAACGGCGAGTTCTGGCTCGACGGCATGGGCGAGCTGTGGGTCGGCCGCCGCCACAGCCTGGCCGAGGCCGAGGCGCTGCTCGGCGTCCCCTGCAAGGACGTCCGCGAGCTGGCCGCCGCGCTGACCGAGGCGACCGGCCCGGTCCGTGTCGTCCGCGGCCACGACGCCGGGATCGAGGCGGCGCTGCGCGACAAGGTCACCGCCGAGCGGGACGAGGACCTGCGCGTGTACCTCTCCGAGGCGCGCGTGGTGAAGGACGACTTCGAGGTCGGCGAGCTGCAGAAGGCCGTCGACTCGACCGTCCGCGGCTTCGAGGACGTCGTGAAGGTCCTGGACAAGGCCGAGGCGACTTCCGAGCGGTACATCGAGGGCACGTTCTTCCTGCGCGCCCGCGTCGAGGGCAACGACATCGGGTACGGCTCGATCTGCGCCGCCGGTCCGCACGCCACCACGCTGCACTGGGTCCGCAACAACGGCCCGGTCCGCTCCGGTGACCTGCTGCTGCTCGACGCCGGCGTGGAAACGCACAGCCTCTACACCGCGGACGTCACCCGCACCCTGCCGATCAACGGCCGTTACACCGACCTTCAGCGGAAGATCTACGACGCGGTGTACGAGGCGCAGGAGGCCGGTATCGCCGCGGTGAAGCCGGGGGCGAACTTCCGCGACTTCCACGACGCCTCGCAGCGCGTCCTGGCCGAGAAGCTGGTCGCGTGGGGCCTCGTCGAGGGCCCGGCCGAGAAGGTGCTGGAGCTGGGTCTCCAGCGCCGCTGGACGCTGCACGGCACCGGCCACATGCTCGGCCTCGACGTCCACGACTGCGCCGCGGCCCGCACCGAGGCGTACGTCAACGGCACGCTGGAGCCCGGCATGGTGCTGACCGTCGAGCCCGGTCTGTACTTCCAGGCGGACGATGTGACCGTCCCCGAGGAGTACCGCGGCATCGGCGTCCGGATCGAGGACGACATCCTCGTGACGGCGGACGGCAACCGGAACCTCTCCTCCGCCCTGCCGCGCCGTTCCGAGGACGTCGAGGCGTGGATGGCCGAGCTGCGCGGCTGACCTGCCCGTATCCGTCCATATACGCCACGGCCGGTGGTCCCGCGCGTCGGGGACCACCGGCCGTGGTGTGTGTACGCCCGCGTTCAGACCGACAGCGGGTGCGACGTCCGTCCCGACGCCTGGTCGATCTCGCCGTGGGCCTTGGTCAGCAGCCGCATCGCCAGTTCGTTGAGGGCTCTGGCGGCCGCGACCTCCTCGCCGACGCGCGGCTGGTTGGAGTCGATCGGGTGGCGGCTGGCGTAGCCGTGCGCCCGTACCTCCTGACCGTCCGGTAGCCGGACCAGTGCCGCGGCGCGGGTGCGGTGGGTGTCCTCCTGGAACTCCATCTCGATGTGCCAGCCGGCCACGGTGTTCACCGTCATGACGCTCACCTCCGGGGAGTCTCCTCTCCCTCCAGGGTGCGCCCGTCCGGCCTGCCCGTCAGCCCGTACGAGCCGGGCCTCACTCCGTACGGTCCGGGCCTCAGTCCGTACGGTCCGTGCGCTGCCGTCCGACGACGGGCGTCGCGCGTCCGACGACGGGTGTCGCGCCGCCCACGCGGTACGCACCCGCCAACGTCGCCGCCCAGACCGCGGTGGCGGTGGACTCGGCGAGGTCCGCGTCGACGGGCCCGCGGGCGATGAGGATGCGGTAGTAGAAGGGTGCGCCGAGCGCGGACATCACCGCTTCCGGGTCGGTGTCGGGCGGCACCTCGCCGCGCTCGATGCCGCGCCGCACCAGCCCCCCGGCGACCTGGAGCCGGTCGTGGAAGAAGTCGGCGAGCACGGTGTCGGCACGGGGTATGCGGGCGGCGGAGGAGACGACGGCTTCGACGAGGCGCCGCATCGGGGCCGCGGTGTAGAAGGTGCCGATGCGGCGGGCGAGCAGCCGCAGGTCCTCGGGGAGGCTGCCGGTGTCGGGGAGCGGGATGCCGGTGGACGCCTCGGTGAGCAGTTCGCAGACCAGTCCCTCGACGGAGCGCCAGCGCCGGTAGAGCGTCGCGAGGTGGATTCCGGAGCGCTGGGCGATGCGTTCCATGCTCAGCGCGGCGAATCCGCCCTCGCTCAACTCGGCCTCTACGGCGTCGAGTACGGCCGCGCGGGTGCGGGCGGTACGTCCTCCGGGGCGGGTCTCTCCCGGCGGTTGCTGCGCGGGGGTCACAGGGGCTCCGTATTGCAGTGTGGGGTCATGCCACGTATCGTCCGTGAAACACTAACGCGAGCGATTTCGCGTTAGGGTGCGAGTGTCGTTCTTACAGGGACGGGGACACGGCGGGGGATGCCCTCTCGCCCTGTAAGGCGACGCCACTCCCCTTCGCCATGCGGCCTTTCCCGGGCACTGCGGGCACCTTTCACGGCATGACGACTCTCACATGGCGTTCGACCGCAGTCGCGTGATGCAATCGGGCAGGCGTCAGAACCACAGGGCCGGATTGTGCGGCACTTTGTCCGATTCGCACGTACACACCATGCGTATACCTCTTGCGTATACCTGGCGTTTATAGTTGCGGTATGACCCTCCCTCTCCCCCCACTCGGCATGCGCATGACCCGTGCCCGCCGAGCTGCCCGGCCCGCCCCGTCCG
>NZ_VKJP01000441.1 GCF_007280575.1 Streptomyces benahoarensis | reverse complement strand
ACGGGCGCGGGGCGGGGCCGGGGCGTCGACCAGGCGTCCACCGGGGCGTTCGGCCGTGGCTTCGGGCCCGGTGGCGAGGGCCTTGCTGCAACCGTGCCGGGCCGCCCTGCGTCGCTGCCGGTGACGTGCGGGCCGGGTCCGGCCCCGGGGAGTGGAGGAGCGGGGATGCGGGGGCCGAAGGGACGGGTGTGGTGGCGGCTGCCGCGGACCCGGCGGGGGCAGCGGCGCGTCTACCAGGTCGTGGTGGCGCTGACCGTCCTGGCGCTGGCTCCGGCGACCTGGCTGAACGTCTCCGCGGGGCCGCGGGTGCGGGCGCTCGACGAGGTGCCGCGCGCCCCCGTGGCGGTGGTGTTCGGGGCAGGCCTCTGGGACGGCGAACCGTCGCCCTATCTGGCGGACCGGCTGGACGCGGCCGTACGGCTCTACCGGCGCGGCACGGTCCGGGCGGTCCTGGTGACCGGCGACCACGGGCGGGCCGACTACGACGAGCCGGACGCGATGCGCCGCTATCTGGTGCACCGCGGCGTTCCGGGGCGGCGGATCGTCGGGGACCACGCCGGGTTCGACACCTGGGACTCGTGCAGCCGGGCGCGCCGGATCTTCGGCGTGCGGCGCGCCGTGCTGGTGAGCCAGGGCTTCCACATCCGGCGGGCGCTGGCGCTGTGCACCGCGGCGGGGATCGACGCGTACGGCGTGGGCGTGGCCGCCCCGCACGATGTGACCTGGGTGTACGGCGGCGTACGGGAGGTCGCCGCGGCGGGAAAGGCGGCGGCCGACGCGGCCCTGCGGCCCGACCCGCGCTTCCTGGGGCCGCGCGAACGGGGGCTGATGGCGGCGTTGCGGTAGGGGTAGCCCCTGGGCCGGGCCCGCCCCAGGGGCGCCCGGCCGGACCGCAGCCCCGGGGGCACGCGGCCGTGCGACCGCCCCAAGGACGGACACGCGGCCAGGTACCCCCGGAGCCCCTTGCTCACCCGCTGATCGCCCGAAGGTAGAGCATGAGGATGTTCGCGCCGTAATAGGGGCTGTAGGAGGTGCGGTCGGCGTGGGGGCCGCTGGGGCCGCCGCCGTTGAGGCCGCCGATGTTGCCGATGACGCGGCCGGTCTTGGTCCGCTCGTCGAAGTGGGTCAGCCAGGGGCTGCCCGAGGTGCCGCCGTGGAACCCGTTGCACTCCATGCGGAGTTGGCGGTATCCGTCGAGCCGCCGGGTGCCGGTTTCGCAGCGTACGGCGCGGTCCTGGGGGTCGTTGCGGACGCTCGGGTAACCGATGACGGTGACGTTGTCGTTGGTGTAACCGGGGGTCGGGGTGAGGGTGTTGCCCCCGGTGAGCGATTCGACGGAGCGGCCACGACGGTCGGGGGCGACGGTGGCGAACGCGAAGTCCAGGTCGGAGGCGTCGCCCGTGGTGCCGTGCCCCGGGTACGTGAACGACTTGGTGATCGCCCACACCCCGTACGGCTGGATGGTCGCCCCGGAGCGGTACTTCGGGACGAACGCGGCGTGCGTACCGGGATTGCAGTGGCCCGCGGTGAGCAGGAGGTTGCGGCGCGGGCTGGTGACCACGCTCGCGGTGCAGTAGTGCGCGCGGGCGTCCTTGTCGACGGAGAAGAGGACCCCGACGGACGGGATGCCGTCGATGTGCCGGGCGGTGGGCACGGACGCCGCGGCCGGAGTGCCGGACGAGGTCATCGCCTCCGGGCCGCCCGGCGCGGTCCTGCGGGGGAACGCCGCGGCCATCTTGGCGGGCGTCCAGAAATCGGCGGCCGCTTCGGTCGTCCAGGAGGCGGCGGCGGAGGTGATGGTGATCCGGGGGGTGTGGCCGTCGCCGGTGGCGGACGGCCCCGGGGACGCAGAGGGGGCGCCGCCCTCGGGGGCGCCGGGTGCCGCGTGCCCCTGAGGGCGGTTGTCGGAGCCGGTGGTTCCGGCCTGGCTGACCGTTGCCGTGGTCAGCCAGGCGGCCAGGCCGAGGCCCGCGCCGAGCGCGGCCGCCACCGCTTTCCCGCGGTGCTTCCTGCCGTGTCGTCGCATGTCAGCGGGTCTCCTTCGCGATCCAGTCCAGATAGTCCGCCGAGCCGCACACCACGGGCGTCGCGATGATCTCGGGGGTGTCGTAGTCGTGCGCCGCCCGGATATGGGCCTCCAGCGCGTCGTAGCGGGCTTCGGTGGTCTTGAACAGCACCTGCACCTCACGGCTGGTCTCCACGGCGCCCGCCCAGCGGTAGACGGACGTCACCGGGGCGCTGACCTGCGCGCACGCCGCCACCCGCGCCGCGATCGCACCGCGCGCCAGCTCCTGCGCCTTCGCCTCGTCGTCGGTGGTCGTCAGCACGGTCAGGCAGCGGGCCGGGCCGCCGGCGGGTTCCGGGGGCTCGTACGGGTCGGTCACGGATGCGCACCTTTGCGGGTCGGGTGCCCCGGCCGGGACGATTCCCGGCCGGAACGGTTCATGGCGGGACGATTCCTGGGCGGAGAGGCCGAGTTGATCTCCGGAGGGCATGGTACGGACGCGGACGATCACAGTGGACCGGGACGGCGGCACCGGACGGGAGCGGGGCACCGACCGGGGTGCGGCCCGGGGCGTGTGATCGCGAACGCGCGCCCCGACTTCGCGCGCGGGCGCCAGGCGCGCGGGGCCGACGCGGGCGCCGGAGGGCGGCGACCGGCGCCGGACGGGGCGGTCCGGGCCGGGGCGGGCGCCGGGCGCGCACGGCCCGGCGGGGGCGCCCGGTACGGGCCCGGCTGCATCTCCCCCGCCCGGCCTGTCCGCCTCTCCCCGTCGGCCCGGCTTGCGCCCCGCGTACCAGCGGCCACGATGGAACGGGACGGACGGCACACGGCCCCCCGGGGCCCGTGGGCCGCGGCACGGCCCGGCGTATCCGGCAGGCCGCACGACCGGGTCGGCCCGGTGGCGGGCGGACGGGGCGGCGGGAGGCCGGAAGCGGGACGGCCGGACGCCCGGATGGCCGGAAGGCCGAGGGCGGCGGCGGAAAGGGCAGGGCACGGCATGGACAACGACGTCAACGACCTCAAGGCCCTCGTCCGCGATCGGCTCGACGACGCCCGCGCCTCGGCGCACGGCCGCAGCGCCCATCTGTTCCTGCACGACGGACCGCTGCGCCAGACCGTGATCGCGCTGCTGGCGGGCCGCGCGCTGGAGGAACACAACGCACCGCCCGCGGCCAGCCTGGAGGTGCTGCACGGCCGGGTCCGGCTCACCGCCCCCAGCGGCAACCGCGAACTGGTCGCCGGACAGATCGCCCGCATCCCCCAGGAACGCCACGCCCTGCACGCCGTCGAGGACTCCGCGGTCCTGCTCACCGCCGTCACCGCCGTACCGGAGACACCTCACCCCGCCCCGGCGGGGTCGGCGACGGCCCAGGGGTGACGAGCCCGGGGCGGCGCGCCTGAGGTGACGGCCCCGGGGCGCGCGGGACACAGCGGCTCAGGCCCCGTACCACTGGTCGTACGCCAACTTGCACAGCAGCGCGACGACCACGACCACCAGCACGCCGCGGACGAATCCGGCGCCCCGCTTGAGCGCCATGCGGGCGCCCACCATGCCGCCGATGAGGTTGAACAGGGCGAGTACCGCGCCGAGTTGCCACAGGACGGCGCCCTGGAGGGTGAAGACCGTGAGCGCGCCCACGTTGGTGCACACGTTGACGATCTTGGCGGTGGCGGAGGCGGCCACCAGGTCCATGCGGAGCACTGCGGAGAGCGCGACGATCAGGAACGCCCCGGTGCCGGGCCCGATCAGCCCGTCGTAGAAGCCGATGCCGAGGCCCACCAGGAGGATCGCCGCCAGCACCCGGCGCCGGGTGACCGGCCCGGACGGTGCGGACGCGGTCCCGAAGGCCGGGCGGAGGAGGACGAACGCGAGCACGCCGAGGAGGATCACCATGATCAGCGGGCGGAGCACCGCGCTGTTGATCCCGGCGGCGAAGAAGGCACCCCCGAGCGATCCGGCGAGGGCGGCGAGCCCGATCCGCAGCGCCGCCCACACGTCGACGGGCGTCTTGCGGACGTAGGTCACAGCGGCGGCGGTGGTGCCGACGACAGCCGCGGACTTGTTGGTGCCCAGGACCTGGACGACGGGGGTGTGCGGCAGGCCGACCAGCAGCGCGGGGAGCAGCAGCAGCCCGCCGCCGCCCACGACGGCGTCGATCCAGCCCGCGGCGAGCGCCGCCAGGCAGAGCAGGGACAGGACGGTGAGGGATATGTCAGGGGGCACCGTGCGATCTTACGAACGCGCCGCCCCGCCAGCCGCGTTGCCAGCCAGGGCCACGTCCTCGGCCGCCCCGCGCCCGCCCGCCGTTCCGGCC
>NZ_VKJP01000440.1 GCF_007280575.1 Streptomyces benahoarensis | reverse complement strand
ATGAGCGTCTCGTGGGCTCGGAGATGTTTATAAGAGACAGTCCCCGCCCTGGTCGCCGTCGTCTACGGCCCCGAGCACCGCCTCGCCTACGTCAACGCCGCCTACGCCACCGTCTTCGGCCCCCGCCCGGCCGGCCGCACCGCCCGCGAGGCCCTGCCCGAGCTGGACGAACTGGGCCTGCTGCCCCTGATGGACCAGGTCCTGCGCAGCGGCCGCCCCCGAACGGTCAAGTCCCGCCGGGTCCGCGCCGGAGCCGGCCGCGCCCGCGACACCTACTACACCTTCACCTGCACCCCCATCGAGGTCGCCGCCAACGGCCCGGCCCCCGACCCGGAGGTCGCCTGCGTCGCCCCGCACAAGGGCGTCCTCGTCTTCGGCGCCGAGGTCACCGACCAGATCGAATCGGCCGAACGGCTGCGCGCCAGCGAGGCCCGCCAGCGCGCCGCCGCCGTCACCCTCCAGCGCTCCCTCCTCCCGCAGGAGCTGGAGCAGCCCGACGACCTCCGCGTCGCCGCCACCTACCGCCCCGGCGGCACCGACGCCGCGGTCGGCGGCGACTGGTACGACGTCATCACCCTCGGCGGCGGCCGCACCGCCCTCGTCATCGGCGACGTCATGGGCCGCGGGGTCCGCGCCGCCGCCGTCATGGGCCAGCTGCGCACCGCCGTCCGCGCCTACGCCCGCCTCGACCTGCCGCCCCACGAGGTCCTCCAGCTCCTCGACGGCCTCGCCGCCGAGATCGACGCCAGCCAGATCGCCACCTGCGTCTACGCCGTCCACGACCCGAACGAGGGCCGCCTGGTCTACGCCTCCGCCGGGCATCTGCCGATCCTCGTCCGTGACGCCGACGGCACCGTCCACCGCACCGCTGAGCCGACCGGCCCGCCCCTGGGCACCCTGGGCACCGGCGGCTGGCTGCACACCTCCGGCACCGTTCCGCTCGGCCCCGGCGCCGCCGCCGTCCTCTACACCGACGGCCTCGTCGAGCGCCGCGACAAGGACATCGACCACGGCGTCGAGGCGCTGGCCGCGGCCTTCGCCGGGGCGGACGACGACCCCGCCGTCGTCTGCGACCGCCTGCTGCGTTCCATGCGCATCACCGACGCCCACGACGACGACGTCGCGATCCTCGTCGTCCAGCACCCCGAGCGCACCGGCCACGACGCCGAGCTGTTCCACAACGCCGTCCTGGAGCTGCACGGCGGCACGGAGGCGGCGCCGCGCGCCCGCGCCTTCGCCTCCGGGGTGCTCGCCTCCTGGCGCTTCGCCCCCGAGCTGCACGACCTCGGCGTCCTCGCCGCCAGCGAGCTGGTCGCCAACTCCCTCCAGCACGGCACCCCGCCGATGCGCCTGCGGCTGCGCCGTACGGACCGCCGCCTGATCGTGGAGGTCACCGACGGCGACGACCACCTCCCGCGCCGCCGCACCGCCGAGCCCGCGGACGAGGCGGGCCGCGGCATCTCCATCGTCGCGACCATCGCCTCCAACTGGGGCTCCCGCCGCACCCCCGACGGCGGCAAGGCCGTCTGGTGCGAATTCGCCCTCCCGTCCCCGTGACCCCGTGACACCGGGGGCCGCAGGCCCGCACGTACGACGAACGGCCCGGCGCACATCGCCGGGCCGTTCCACGAACCACTCACCCCGTACGGGACCTCCCTACGGGCACGGGCCACCGCCCGCCGGGACCGCTCAGGCCACCGCCACCGCGGCCTCCGCACCGTCCACCGCGTCCTCCGCCGGACGGGCCGGAACCGCCGCCGCGCGGTGCGGATTGTCCTGCGCCGGGGTCAGCATCCGCCCCAGCCGCAGCGACAGCACGGTGATCCCCAGCGCGCACACCACCAGCATCCCGATGTACGCCACCGACATCCCGTGGCCCACCATCAGCGCACCCACGGCCGGACCGATCGCCAGCGCCAACTGCTTGACCAGCGCGAACGCCGAGTTGTACTGCCCGATCAGCGACGCCGGGGCCAGATCGGCCACCAGCGGCGCCACCGTCGGCGACAGCAGCGACTCCCCGATGCCGAACAGCGCGTACGTCGAGATCAGCAGCGCCGTCGCCACCACCTGCGCGCCGTGCACCAGCCCGGACAGACCGGCCGCGATCCATGCCACCGTCCAGATCAGCCCGACCACCGCCATCACCCGGCTGCGGCGCCGCCGCTCCACGAGCTTCAGCACCACGAACTGCGCCACCACGATCGCCGCCGTGTTGGCCGCCAGCGCGATACCCAGCGTGGCCGGCGCGATCCGGGTGACCTCGGTGGCGTACGCCGCCAGACCCGACTCGAACTGCCCGTAGCAGGCGAAGAAGAGCACGAACCCCAGCACGCACAGCCACACCATCCGCCGGTCGGCCAGCAGCGCACGCCAGGCACCCTGCGGCCGCTCACCGGTCGGCACCGCATCCTCGACCTTCGGCGCCCGCGGCAGCCGTACGGTCGCCACCGCCGCGCCGAGCACCAGGAACATCGCCGCCTCGATGGCGAAGAGCCGCACGAAGCTCGACGCATGCGTCTCGTCGACGAGCAGCCCGCCGACGAGCCCGCCGATGCCGAGCCCGAGGTTGTTCAGGAAGAACTGCGTGGCGAACGCCCGCGAGCGGGTGACCGTCGTCGAGCACCACACGATCATCGTGGCGAGCGCCGGCTGGATCACCGCGATACCGGCACCGAGTGCCACCGCCGACGCGATGACCTGCGCCTCGCTGCTGGACAGCCCGAGCCCCAGCGCACCGAGCGCCGCCGAGACCGTACCGACGACGATCACCGGAAGGGGCCCGCGCCGGTCGATGGCCCGACCGGTCAGCGGCAGCACGGCCAGCGCCGAGATCGCCAGCATCGCCAGCACCACACCGGCGGTACTCGCGCCCAGGTCCCGCACCTTCGCCACATAGACGTAGAGATACGGAACCGTGAAGCCGTTGCCGAACGCGCTCAGCGCGTTCCCCAGCTGGATCCGGCGCAGCGCGGCGCCCATTGCGGTGGTCACACTCACCTACCTAGGTCAGGTCGGAAGACGGTCAGGAAGTATGGGACGAACTGCGGAGGAAGCCCGGCGGACAGCGGACACACGAAAAGCCCCCGCCTCTCCAGGGGGCCGGACGATCACACCCTGAAGACTTCAACTCTAAAGTTCGAAGCTAAACAGTACATGGCGAAGGACTTCAACGCCAATGAGTTCCATGCCATACTGCGGCGCATGCCTGAGACCTCAGATACGGCCGGTGGCGCCGAGCCGAGCCTTGAGGAACAGATCGCGGCCTATCAGCGAGAGTTCCAAGACCTCGACCCCCAGGTGGAACAGGTCGTCTCCGCACTCCAGCGGCTCAACCGGCGGATGAACGTCGCCTACGGACGCCAGACCGCCACCCTCGGTATGAGCAACGCCGAATGGGAGGTCCTCAAGGCCCTCGTCGTCTCGGGCGCCCCGTACCGCCTCGGCCCCGGCGAACTCGCCAAGCGCCTCGGCCTCACCCCCGCCGCGATGACCCACCGCATCGACCGCATGGCCGCCGAAGGGCTGGTCAACCGCGAACGGGACGAGAACAACCGGGTCCGCGTGATCGTCGAGCTGACCCACGAGGGCCGCGAGAAGTGGCTGGAGGCCATGCGCATGGCCTCCGTCTTCGAGGAGGACCTTCTCCAGGACCTCGACGGCGAGGAGCGCCGCATCCTCGGCGCGGTCCTCACCCGCCTCCTGCGCCGCGTCGAGGAGACCCAGCCCGACGCCGAGGGCCGCCTCAGCGACCTCGACTGACCCGAGTTGACACGGCCCTGGCCGATACGTAGTGTTCTCCGAGTTGCCACACAGCCGGAACGGTTCTGTGGCAGCCATCCGCCGCATCGCGGCACACCACTACCGCACGACTCCTCACCGGGACGAATTTCGGCATGCCTGAAATTCACACCGCGACGTGATTATGCGTCACCGAGGAATTCCGCTAAAGTAGTGACCACGCCAAGGCGCCGCAAACGAAAGTAAGCGGACCGAGGCAAACCCCTCCGACGGGTAATCGGAAACGAATTCGGACCGGAAACGGCAGCGAATCGGATCTGATAGAGTCGGAAAGGCCGGAAAGCGAAAGCAAGAAGGCCAACCCCGCTCCAACGGGGGGCCGGAAACGCCCAGCGGATCTGGTAAGGTGGGAACCGCGGAAAAGCCGAAAGGCAGGACCGCACCGGCGAAAATCAGGGCCGAAAGGATCTGATAGAGTCGGAAACGCAAGACCGAAGGGAAGCGCCCGGAGAGCCTGGTGAAACAGGCACAAAGGAAGCGTCCGTTCCTTGAGAACTCAA
>NZ_VKJP01000043.1 GCF_007280575.1 Streptomyces benahoarensis | reverse complement strand
CCCCGGCACGCACCCTCACGTCCCGCGCGCACCGCCCCGTTCCACCGCTCCCCCGGCTATGTCCTGCCGCACCTTCCTGACCGGAGGCCCCCCATGCGCAAGCGCAGCCCCTTCCTTACCCATCTCCTCTCGCTTCCCAGTCTCGGTGCGTCCGCCCTGGCCGCCGGGCTGCTGCTCGCCGTCGGTACGGCCTGGCCCGCCACGGCAGGTCCCTCGCATCCGGCGGGGGCCAACGTCCCTGCCGCCGTGGCCGATTCGGCGCCCGGCAAGCCCGTGACCGTTTCGGAGGGCTGGTCCATCCCCTGGGGGCTGAGCTGGCTCCCCGACGGGTCCGCGCTGCTGACGGAGCGGGACACCTTCAAGGTCTTCAGCCTCACCCAGGACGGCAAGAAGAAGGAGGTCGGCAAGGTCCCCGAGGTGGTGACCACCGGTGGTGAAGGCGGTCTGCTGAGCATCGCGGTGTCACCGAAGTGGAAGAGCGACCACCATGTCTTCGTGATGCACACCGCCAAGGAGGGCAACCGCATCGCCCGCCTCACCTACCAGGACGGCAAGCTCAGCGACTACACCGTGCTGGTCAAGGGGATCAAGAAGAACACGTACCACAACGGCGGCCGCATCAAGTTCGGCCCCGACGGCCTGCTCTACGCCACCACGGGCGAGGCCCAGACCCCCGATCTGGCGCAGGACAAGAAGTCCCTCAACGGCAAGGTCCTGCGGATGACACCCGACGGCAAACCGGCGCCGGGCAACCCGTTCGGCAACCTCGTCTACTCCTACGGTCACCGCAATCCGCAGGGCCTCACCTGGGACGCCCAGGGCCGCCTGTGGGAGGCGGAGTTCGGCAATGCCAAGTACGACGAGCTGAACCTCATCGAGTCGGGCAAGAACTACGGCTGGCCCGTCTGCGAGGGCACCTGCTCGGACGACGGGATGACCAACCCGAAGCGGCAGTGGCCGGTGAAGGACGCCTCCCCCAGCGCCGTCACCTACGCGGACGGCGCCCTCTACATGGCGGCGCTGCGCGGCCAGCGGCTCTGGCGCATCCCCGTCGACGGGACCACCGCCGGTACGCCCAAGGCGTACTACACCAAGGACTACGGGCGGCTGCGCACCGTCGAGGCCGTACCCGGCACGAAGGCACTGTGGCTGACGACGACGAACGCCGACAACAACGGTGACGGCGGCGCCGGTTCGGACAAGGTCTTCCGGATCGACCTGAAGTGAGCGCGGCGCGGGGGTTCCCGCCCCCGGGGCCAAGCCCTCACGGCCCGGCCCCGGGTGGACGGCGGTCCCCTGTACGAAACCGCCGCCCGCCTCAGCCGACCTCGTCCGGCGACGGCTGGACGAGGTCCACGTCGAGCGTCCGGTGGCTGCCCGCGGTGAGGGATATGGGGGTGGCGCGGGGCGGGTAGCCGGACGCGGTGAGCGTCAGGTGGCTGCCGGTCAGGCCGTCGAAGGCGAAGCTGCCGTCGGGGCCGGTGATGATGTGTCCGGCGACCGTGCCGTCCGTCAGTACCGTCACGGCGGCGTCGGCGAGCGGCGCGCCGTCGGGGCCCCGGACCGTGCCGCGCACCGAGGCCACCGGCCGCAGCCGGACCTCTTCGCAGCCGGTGGGCCCGGAGGTGTCCGCCAGATCGACGGTGCGGGCCTCGGGCCGGTGACCGGGGGCGCTGAAGGCCACCGTGCAGACGGTGCAGGGCAGTTCGCGGATCATCCAGCGGCCGTCGGCGCCGGTGACCGCCCGGCCCACCACCTCGCCGTCCACGTCGGTGACGACGACCGCGCCCCCGGCGAGCGCGGCGCCCCGCTCCCCGCCGGACAGCGTCCCGGCGAGCCGCGCGGCGCCGGTCAGCGTCAGCAGTACGTCCACGGGGGCACCGTCGACGTCGCAGGTGAGCGCGAGGGCGTGCGGGGTGTGGCCGGGGGCGGCGCCGGTGAGGACGTACGTGCCCGCGCCCGGGTCCGGGAGGGCGAAGCGTCCCCCGGCGTCGGTGGTGGTGACACCGGCCTGACGGCCCCGCCGGTCGATGAGGGTGACGCTCGCCCCCGCCACGGGCGCACCGGACGCGGCCCGGATCCCGCCCCGCACACCGGCCTGACCGGCCACGTCGGCCCGGCCTGCTGCGGGCGCGGCGGCGCGGGAACCGTGCGTCTCCGTCTCCCCGCCGGTGTTCCCGGCGACGAGGGTGGGGCGGGCGGCGCGGCGCGGGGAGGGCAGGAACGCGGCGAAGACGACGCCGAGGAGCACCGCGCCCGTGGCGATCATGAAGGAGACCCGGAACCCGGCCATCGTCGGGTAGGTGACCGGCCCCCTGGTGGTGGACATATGGGCCAGGACCATGCCGATGACGGCGCTCGACACGGAGGTGCCGATCGAACGCATCAGGGTGTTCAGGCCGGTGGCGGCGCCGGTCTCGGACGGGTCGACGGCGCCGATGATCAGGGCGGGCAGTGAGGAGTACGCCAGGCCGATACCGGCGCCCACGACCACCGCGATGATGACGGTCTGCCAGGGGGCGTTCATCAGGCCGATTCCGGCGCCGTAGCCGACGCCGATGACCAGCATGCCCAGGAGCAGCGTGGCCTTCGGGCCACGGCGGGCGGCGAGGCGGGCGTAGACCGGGGCGACCAGCATCATCGTCAGGCCGAGCGGCGCCACGCACAGCCCGGCGACCACCATCGACCGGCCGAGGCCGTAGCCGGTGGACGCCGGCAGCTGGAGCACCTGGGGCAGCACCAGGGAGATGGCGTAGAACGCGACGCCGACGGTGATGGACGCCAGGTTGGTGAGGAGGACTTCGCGGCGGGCGCTGGTGCGCAGGTCGACCAGCGGGTCGGCGCGGCGGAGTTCCATCACACCCCACAGCACCAGGATCAGCGCGGCGAGGCCGAACAGCCCGAGGGTGGTGGGCGAACCCCAGCCCCAGTCGCCGCCCTTGGTGATCGGCAGGAGCAGCGCGATCAGCCCGGCGGAGAGGCCGAGGGCGCCGAGCAGGTCGAAGCGTCCGGGCGCCCGTACGGAGGTCTCGGGGACGACGAGCACGGTCAGCAGCATCGACAGGACGCCGAGTCCGGCGGCGAGGAAGAACAGGGCGTGCCAGTCGGCGTGCTGGGCCACGAGGGCGGCGACGGGCAGGGCGAGGCCGCCGCCGACGCCGATGGACGAGCTCATCAGGGCCATCGCCGAACCGAGGCGTTCCTTGGGGAGTTCGTCGCGCATGATGCCGATGCCGAGCGGTATGGCGCCCATGGCGAAGCCCTGGAGCGCCCGGCCGACGATCATGACGACCAGGTTGTCGGTGAAGCCGCAGATCAGCGAGCCGATGACCATGACGGCGAGGCTGGCGAGGAGCATCCGGCGCTTGCCGGAGAGGTCGCCGAGGCGCCCCATGATGGGCGTCGCGACGGCCCCGGAGAGGAGGGTGGCGGTCATGACCCAGGTGGCGTTGGTCGGTGCCGTGCCCAGCAGCGTCGGCAGGTCCTTGATGACCGGCACGAGCAGCGTCTGCATCACGGCGACGACGATGCCGCAGAAGGCGAGGACGGGGACGATGCCGCCGGTTCTCCGCTCCTTTCCGGGGTCGGGCACCGGGGGCGCGGTGGTGGGCGGCGCGCTCCGGGGTGGCTGTTCCGTCGTCGTCTGGGTCATGCCTGCGGCCTCCGGGCGGAGAGTGGAGCGGATACGGATCTGGTCCGTCCGGCCTGCTGCGGTCGGACGGTTCGGGTCGGTCTCGGGCACGGCGGGTGGCGCCGCCGGGCAGCGGTCGTCGTACGCGGCCGCGCCCAGTGGGCGGTTCGGTGTCCGCGCGGTGCCTCATGGGTTCCGGCGCGCGGCGGAGCCCACGGGCCGGAGCGGTCCGGGGCCGGCTACGCAGGCCGGGAACGGGGTGACGGGTGGTCGCCGCGCGTGGCGGTCAACGTGCGGGCGGAATCAGGGTGTCGGTATGCCGGGTGGCGGGCCAGGTACGTGCATACCGAACGTTGTACGTCGCGGTCGTATTCCGGCGCGATCTCGTCCGTCCCGCGAGATGCGCGTGATCTGGGTCACCCCGCTGCCCGCTGTCAGGTGTCCGTCCGTCATCGGCCCTCCCCCGGTGCCGTTTTCGCTGCTGACTCCGGCCGGACGGCCGGCGGCGCGGCCGGGCACGGACCCGGCTCACCGGCGGCCGGACGGGATCCGGGCCACGGCGACCGCGGTCCGTCCGGCCACGGATACCAGTCAACAGCACACCACTGACAACGGGGTGACCCGCGAGCGGCACCGGGCGCCGGACGCGCCCCCGTCAGGACACGACGGAGGGGCCGGGCTCCTCGCCCGGCCCCTCGGCCCTGCCCGCCGTCCGTCATGGTTCAGGCGTCGTGGAAGACGATCCCGAGGGAGTGGCGGCGGCCGGACCGTACGGTGCTGACGCCGTGGCGGATCTGCCCCGCCGACCAGCCGCGGGCGGAGCGCACCGGGCGGTCGCGGGTGGTGAAGACGAGTCCGTGGCCCTGTTCCAGGACGGTCGTCGTGCCACGCGACTGGGCGCGCGGGCGCTGCTCGACGAGGAGGAATTCGCCTCCGGTGTAGTCGTCCCCGGGGACGTCGAGGCCGATGACGACCTGGAGCGGGAAGACCATGTCGCCGAAGAGGTCGCGGTGGAGGGCGTTCCAGTCACCGGGGCCGTAGCGCAGCAGGATCTGGGAGGACCTGTCCTGACCTGCGGCGTGGCACCGCTCCAGCCATGCGTCGAGGGTGTCGGGCCAGGGGGCGGGACGGCCGAGCCGGTCGGCCCAGTCGCGGGCGACGGGCAGCAGCAGCGGGTAGAGCGCGGCGCGCAGTTGGCGGACCGGCTCGGGCAGCGGGTGGGCGAAGTAGCGGTACTGGCCGGATCCGAAGCGGTGGCGGGCCATGTCCACGGTGGAGCGGAAGAGTTCGGCCCGGTCGTACAGGGCGATGAGGTCGCGGCACTCCGCCGGGGTGAGCAGGCGCGGCGTCATCGCGCAGCCCAGGGCGTCGAGTTCCGCGGTGAGGGCCTGCGGGTCCGTGGCGGCGACGCGTACCGCGAGGCCGGAGCGGTCGGGGTGGCGGACGGTGGTCGTGGGCATACGGGGCTCCGGTGCGGGGCGGGTCGGGGGCCGTGGCGCGCCCCGGTCACGGGCGGGGCGCGCCGGTGGTCACGCGGTGCGGGGCAGGGCGTTCTCCAGGCGGAGCAGCCGTTCCTTGCGCTCCGGTCCGGCCGCGTAACCGGAGAGGGAGCCGTCGGCGCCGATCACACGGTGGCAGGGCCGGACGATGAGCACCGGGTTGGCGCCGATGGCGGTTCCCAGGGCGCGGACGGCGCCCGGGGCGGCACCGATCTCGGCGGTCAGCTTGCCGTAGCTGGTGGTGGTGCCGTACGGGATGGCTTCCAGGGCCTTCCAGACGCGTTGGCGGAACTCCGTGCCCGGGGTGGCAATTTCGAGGGTGAAGTCGGTGAGCTCACCGTCGAAGTAGGCGCGGAGCTGGCAGGTGACCTCGGTGAAGGCCGACGGGTCGTGGATCCAGCCGTCCTGGACGATGGCGCCGCCCTTCTGGCCGGGCAGGGACAGGGCGGTCAGCGCGGTGCCGCCGACGGCCGTCGCCGACACCTCGCCCACCAGGAGGAGTTCGCCCAGCGGGCTGTCGTACGTGGCGTAGTGGGTCATGAGGCTGTCCGTTCCTGAGATTCTCGGCCGTACACGCTCCACTGTGCGGTACGGCGGAGGGTCTCGCTGGCGGAAATCGGACACGGCGCTCCGGTGGGGCCGGGGCGGCCATCGGGCCGACGGGAAGGCCGGGCTTCAGGGACGCGCGTCCGCCCGCCCCCGGGCTGTCGTCCGGGGGCGGGCGGGGCGCCGGTCAGGCCGGTGGGATCGGCCAGTCGTCCAGGTCGCCGCCGCGCCATTCGACGAGGCGGGGGTCGTCGAGCGTGATGTCCTCGGCCGGTTCGCAGAGTCCGGCGCGGCGCAGGAACTCGGCGACGTCGCCGCGGCCGTGGGCCAGACCCACGATCTGGCCGTGCACGGTGACGCGGCGCCCACCGGAGGGTGACGGCGGATGCACGATGACGGGCGGGTGCTCGGTCATGCCTCCAGACTGCGACGGGGTCCGCGGCCTCGCATGTCGGCCCGGCCCGCGGCGCCCCGTGCCGTGCGCCGGGCGGCCCGTACGGGGAAGCCCCGGCCGGACGGGGGGGGTACCGGCCGGGGCGGCTGAGGTGCGGGCCCGGAGGCGGTCGCCTCTCGGCGAAAGGCACTGGGGGGCTTCAGCCGGACGATCGTCCCCACAGGCGGAGGGTGAGGCCCGGGGACGCTGTCCCTCCGGTGCCCGCACCCAGTGGAACGGCAAGCCGGAGGGCGGTGTTCCGGCCTGCGCGGGTGACGGTGGTCACGCGACCGCTCCGGAAGAGACGGGCCCCTCAGGGGCAGCCCTTCCGGGTTCGTTCCTCCAGGGCGGATGCGCAGGTCACACCTTCAGCGGCTTGATCGCCGTGGGGGCGTGGCCGGGCTCGGTCGCCAGTTCCTCCCACTCGTTGACCTTGTCGATCTCGGCACCGGCCATCGAGATGTTGGTGATCCGCTCCAGGATCGCCTCGACGACCACCGGGACGCGGTGCTCGGCGGCGAGCTTCTTCGCCTCCTCGAACGCGGGCAGCAGCTGCTCGGGCTCGGTCACCCGGATCGCCTTGCAGCCCAGCCCTTCGGCGACCTTGACGTGGTCGACGCCGTAGACACCCAGCTCGGGGGTGTTGATGTTCGCGAACTCCAGGTTGACCTGGAAGTCGATGTCGAAGGTGCGCTGTGCCTGGCGGATCAGCCCCAGGTAGGCATTGTTCACCAGGACGTGGACGTACGGGATGCGGTGCTGGGCGCCGCGCCCGGGACCCGCCGAGAGCAGGAGTACCGCCCGTGCGCCACGCCGCCGTGACCCCCGCAGGCGACCGCATCCGCTGGATCGAGCACCGGGACGACGGGACGGGACGGCCCGCCCGCGTCCATCCGCACGGACTCGGCGCCTCCTCCCCCGTCCACTGGAGCGCCACCGACGCCAACCTCGATGCGCTGGAGCCGGAGCGGGGCGCGGGCGGCAGCCGCGGGATCGCGGCGCGGACGGCGCTGGCGTAGCCCGCCCGGACGCACGGAAACCCGGACACACGGAAACCGCCGGCACCCCGGGCATCGGGGGTACCGGCGGTCGGATCCCGTTCGGGGCGCGCGTCCGTGGCGGCGCGCCCCGTAGGGGTTCAGCGGATCGGCATCCCGGACAGGGTCCGGGCGATCACCAGGCGCTGGATCTCGCTGGTGCCCTCGAAGATCGTGTAGATCGCGGCGTCGCGGTGCATCCGCTCGACCGGGTACTCCCGCGTGAAGCCGTTGCCGCCGAGGATCTGGATGGCCTGGGCGGTGACCTTCTTGGCGGTCTCGCTGGCGAACAGCTTCGACTGCGACCCCTCGGCCGCCGTGAACGGCTTGCCGTTGACCGCCATCCAGGAGGCCCGCCACACCAGCAGCCGGGCCGCGTCGATCGAGGTACGCATGTCGGCGAGCTGGAAGGCGACGCCCTGGTTGTCGATGATCGGGCGGCCGAACTGCTCACGGGTCCTCGCGTACTCCAGGGCCTCCTCGTACGCGGCGCGGGCGGTGCCGACGGCCATCGCGCCGACGGCCGGGCGGGACGCCTCGAAGGTGGCCATCGCGGCGTTCTTCACCCTCTCGCCACCGCTCTTGGCGCGCTCACGGGCACGGGCCAGCCGCTCGTCCAGCTTCTCCTTGCCGCCCAGCAGGCAGCTGCCGGGGACGCGGACGTCCTCCAGGACGACCTCGGCGGTGTGCGAGGCGCGGATGCCGTGCTTCTGGAACTTCTGCCCCTGGGACAGGCCGGGGGTGTTCGGCGGCACGATGAAGGAGGCGTGCCCCTTGGAGCCGAGCTCCGGGTCGACGGAGGCGACGACGACGTGGACGCCTGCGATGCCGCCGTTGGTCGCCCAGGTCTTGGTGCCGTCGAGGACCCACTCGTCCTTGGCCTCGTCGTAGACGGCGCGGGTGCGCAACGAGGCGACATCGGACCCTGCGTCGGGCTCGGAGGAGCAGAAGGCGGCGACCTTGACATCGTCGGGGGTGCCGTACATCTGCGGTATCCAGGTGCCGATCTGCTCCTCGGTGCCGTTGGCGAGGACGCCGACGGCGGCGAGGCCGGTGCCGACGATCGACAGGGCGATGCCCGCGTCGCCCCAGAACAGTTCCTCCATCGCCATGGGGATGCCGAGGCCGGTGGGGTCGAAGTACTGCTGGGCGTAGAAGTCGAGCGAGTAGATGCCGATCTTGGCGGCCTCCTGGATGACCGGCCAGGGCGTCTCCTCGCGCTCGTCCCACTCGGCGGCCGCGGGACGCATGACCTCCGCGGCGAAGCCGTGGATCCAGTCCCGGACCTCCTTCTGCTCGTCGTTCAGCTCCATGATGAACTCGGCCATGTCCCCTCCAGCGGTACGCGCCACACCCAGGCGTTACTTACGGTAACAGGAGTCTGTTACCCGTCAGTAATCGTGTCAACTCCCCCGCTGATCAGAGCTCCACGCAGCACGGGTGTTACGTTGCGCGAGCACCACGGATTCGCAAGGGTGGGGAGCAGGACCATGGAGAGCACCGAGCGCGACGGCCGACGACAGACGACCGCGGACCGGCGGCGGGAGCTGCTGGAGGCGGCCGAGCGGATCGTCCTGCGCGACGGCCCGGAGGCGTCGATGAACGCCATCGCCGCCGAGGCCGGGATCACCAAACCGATCCTCTACCGCCACTTCGGCGACAAGGGCGGCCTCTACCGCGCCCTCGCGGTGCGCCATACCAACGGGCTGCTGGCCGGGCTGCGGGCGGCGCTGGCCTCCCCGGTGCCGCGCCGCGATCGGGTCGAGGCCACCCTCGACACCTACCTCCTCGCCATCGAGACCCGGCCGCAGGTCTACCGCTTCCTGATGCACCCGGCCGACGAGGCGGCCCCCGCCGAGTCCGGATTCGACGTCGGACGGCACTCCGCCCCGCTGCTGCGCCGCCTCGGCGAGGAGCTGGCGGAGGTGATCAGCGAACGCCTCGACCTCGGCCCGGCGGGCGAGGAGAAGGCCCGCGTCTGGGGCCACGGCATCGTCGGCATGATGCACGCCGCCGGGGATTGGTGGCTGCGCGAACGCCCCTGCTCCCGGCAGCAGTTGGTGACCCACCTGACGGATCTGCTGTGGGGCCAGCTCGCCGCGATCGAGGACCGGCCGGACGGCCCAGGCTTCTGAGCCCCGGGCGTCAGCGGGCGCCCGCCGCCTCCTTCGCCCACGGGGCGCGCGCCGCGGCGCGCAGCGCGCGACGGCGGCGCAACCCGGTGAGCCGGTCCACGTACAGACCGCCCTCCAGGTGGTCGCACTCGTGCTGGAGGCAGCGGGCGAAGAAACCGGTGCCGGTCACCCGGACCGGTGCGCCGGTGCGGTCGACGCCCTCCACCACGGCCTCGTCGTGGCGCGGAGTACCGGCCTCGATGCCGGGCAGCGAGAGACAGCCCTCGGGGCCGCGGATGACCGGCCCGTCCGTCCCGGCCAGGTGCGGGTTGATGAGGTGGCCGAGGTGGCGGCGGTCCTCGTCGTCGGGGCAGTCGTAGACGAAGACCCGCAGCGGGACGCCGATCTGGTTGGCGGCCAGGCCCACGCCCCGGGCCGCGTACATCGTCGCGAACATGTCCTCGATCAGCCGGGACAGCTCGCCGTCGAACGACGTGACCTCCCGGCAGGGGGCCGCGAGGACCGGGTCGCCCAGCAGACGGAGGGGGCGCGGGTGCCCGGTACGGCCGGGAATGGTGCGGGACGGCATGGGGATCAGCGTACGGTCCCCCGGGACGCCGGATGACGGCGCGGGGTGGCGGGGTTCGGGCACGGGCACGGATCTCGATAGGCTGATCCCCGACCGAAGCCTCCGGACGGTCCCTCGGCCGCGGAGGAGGCGTTCCCCGGCAGCCCGGAGGGCAGGCGGGCGCCGGATGCAAGGAGGATCAAGGACGATGGCAGGCAACACGGACCCGCTGTCGCCGCGGGCCAAGCTGGCCGTGACGGCGGGCAGAGCCGCGGCGGCGGTATCGCGCGCGGCGGGCCGCGGCAGCGGATCGGTGATCGGCGGCCGGGTGGCACTCAAGCTCGACCCCGACCTGCTGGCCCGGCTGGCGCGTCATCTGGATGTCGTGCTGGTCTCCGCGACCAACGGCAAGACGACCACGACCCGGCTGATCGCCGAGGCGTTGCGGGCCGGTGGCCCGGTGGTCTCCAACGCGCTGGGCGCCAACATGCCGGCGGGCATCACCTCCGCGCTGGCGGGCGGCTCGGACGCCAAGTTCGGTGTGATCGAGGTCGACGAGAAGTACCTCGCCGGGGTGGCGCGGGACGTCACGCCCAAGGCCATAGCGCTGCTGAACCTCTCGCGTGACCAGCTCGACCGCGCGGCGGAGACCCGCATGCTGGCCGAGCACTGGCGCGAGGGCCTCTCCGGATCCAAGGCGCTGATCATCGCCAACGCCGACGACCCGCTCATCGTGTGGGCGGCCTCCTCGTCGGCGAATGTGGTGTGGGTCGCGGCCGGTCAGGAGTGGAAGGACGACGCCTGGTCGTGCCCGTCCTGCGGCGGTGTGATGCAGCGCCCCGATGACAACTGGTTCTGCGGCGAGTGCGGCTTCCGCCGTCCGACGCCGAGCTGGGCCCTGTCGGGCGATTACGTCCTCGACCCGCACGGCAGCGCCTGGCCGATCAAGCTGCAGCTGCCCGGCCGTGCCAACAAGGCGAACGCGACGACATCCGCCGCGGTGGCCGCCGCCTTCGGCGTGCCCCCGCAGGTGGCGCTGGAGCGGATGTACAGCGTGCAGGCGGTCGCCGGCCGGTACGACGTGGTGTCGTTCATGGAGCGGGAGCTGCGGCTGCTGCTGGCGAAGAACCCGGCCGGGTGGCTGGAGACGTTCTCGCTGATCGACCCGCCGCCGACCCCGGTGATCATGTCGGTCAACGCCCGGGGCGCGGACGGCACCGACACCTCCTGGCTGTGGGACGTCGACTACACCCGCCTCGCCGGGCACCCGCTGTTCGTGCTGGGTGACCGGAAGCTGGACCTCGCGGTCCGCCTGGAGGTCGCGGGGCTCGACTTCGAGGTCTGCGACAGCCTCGACCAGGCGGTGCAGATGGCGCCGCCCGGCCGTATCGAGGTCATCGCCAACTACACGGCCTTCCAGGACCTGCGTCGGCGCGTGGGCAATTGACAGCGTCGGAAAGACAAGGACGAGCGAGAATGAGCGACAACAGCCTGCGGCTGGTGTGGATCTACCCGGACCTGCTGAGCACCTACGGCGACCAGGGCAACGCGCTGGTCGTGGAGCGCCGGGCCCGGCAGCGCGGACTGGACGTGCAGCGCCTCGACGTACGGTCCGACCAGCCGATCCCCACCTCCGGTGACATCTACCTGATCGGTGGCGGTGAGGACCGGCCGCAGCGGCTGGCGGCCGAGCGGCTGCTGCGCGACGGCGGCCTGAGCCGCGCCGCCTCCAACGGCGCAATCCTCTTCTCGGTCTGCGCCGGCTACCAGATCCTCGGTCACGAGTTCATCAACGACCAGGGCACGCAGCAGCAGGGCCTGGGCCTCCTCGACGTGGTGAGCACCCGCGGCGAGGCGGAGCGGTGCGTCGGTGACGTCCTCGCCGACATCGACCCGCAGCTCAACCTGCCGCCGCTGACCGGTTTCGAGAACCACCAGGGCGTCACGCACCTGGGGCCGACGGCCCGCCCGTTCGCGAAGGTCCGGTTCGGCAACGGCAACGGCGTCGGCGACGGCTTCGAGGGCGCCTGGCAGGACACCGTCTTCGGCACCTACATGCACGGCCCGGTGATGGCACGTAACCCGCACATCGCGGACCTGCTGCTGAAGCTGGCCCTGGACGTCAACGCCCTGCCCCCGGCCGACGACCGGTGGTACGAGGCACTGCGTCAGGAGCGGATCGCCGCCGCGACCGAGACCGCCTGACGGCCACCGCGCGGGCCCGCCCCCGCGCGGCCATGCCCGATCCCGTACGCCCGCAGTCCCGCACTGCGGGCGTACGTGTGCGCAGCGGCCCCGCGCTTGTAGGGTGAGCGCCATCCCACCGGACGACGGGGTCCGGGCCCCCCGGTTGAGTTGCAGAGGGTTTCTGGCATGCGTATTGGTGTACTCACCTCCGGCGGCGACTGCCCCGGTCTGAACGCCGTCATCCGCTCCGTCGTCCACCGCGCCACGGCCGACCACGGCGACGAGGTCATCGGCTTCCACGACGGCTGGAAGGGCCTGCTGGAGTGCGATTACCGCAAGCTCGACCTCGATGCCGTCGGCGGCATCCTGGCGCTGGGCGGCACCATCCTCGGCTCGTCCCGGGTGCAGCCGGCGCATCTGCGCGACGGTGTCGAGCGGGCCCGCGGGCACGTCGCGGAGCTGGGTCTTGACGCGATCATCCCGATCGGCGGCGAGGGCACGCTGAAGGCGGCGCGGCTGCTGTCGGACGCCGGGCTGCCGATCGTCGGCGTACCCAAGACCATCGACAACGACATCGCGGTCACCGATGTGACGTTCGGTTTCGACACCGCGGTGGGTGTGGCGACGGAGGCGCTGGATCGGCTCAAGACGACCGCCGAGTCGCATCAGCGGGTGCTGATCGTCGAGGTGATGGGGCGGCACACCGGCTGGATCGCGCTGCACTCGGGGATGGCCGCGGGCGCGCACGCGATCGTGGTGCCGGAGCGGCCGTTCGACATCGAGGAGTTGGCGGAGCGGGTCGGCGAGCGGTTCGCGGCGGGCAAGAAGTTCGCGATCGTGGTGGCGGCCGAGGGCGCGAAGCCGCGTGAGGGGTCGATGCGGTTCGAGGTCGGCGACACCGACATGTACGGGCACGAGCGGTTCGCCGGGGTGGCGCGGCAGCTGGCGCGGGAGCTGGAGCACCGGCTCGGCAAGGAGGCCCGCCCGGTGATCCTCGGACATGTGCAGCGCGGCGGGACCCCGACCGCGTACGACCGGGTGCTGGCGACCCGCTTCGGGTGGCATGCGGTGGAGGCGGCGCACCGCGGGGAGTTCGGGATGATGACGGCGCTGCGCGGGACGGACATCACGCTGGTGCCGCTGGCGGAGGCCGTCGAGACGCTGAAGACGGTGCCCGGCGACCGGTACGCCGAGGCCGAGTGCGTGCTGTGACCGGCGGCCGCGCCCCGGTGTGAGGCGCGCCGTGTGAACCGCCCCCGGCCGAGGCAGGCGCCGGGGGCGGTTCTAGTCTGGTCGCCGGAGTATCGGTACGGACCAGGAGCGAGCGGATGGATCACAGCGGGCACGGCATGACGATGGATCTGCCGCCGTTCACGCTGGGACGGGGGATGGAGTTCGGCGGTGATCCGTTCTTTCTCGTAGGTTGCCTGCTGGCTCTGGTGCTGTACGGCTGGGCGGTGGCGCGGCTGCGGCGGCGCGGGGACGCGTGGCCGGTGGGGCGGACGGTCGCCTGGGTCATCGGCATCCTGACCGTCGCGCTGGTGATGTGCACCCAGCTCAACGACTACGGCATGGTCATGTTCAGCGTGCACATGGTGCAGCACATGGTGATCTCCATGCTGTCGCCGATCCTGCTGCTGCTCGGGGCGCCGGTGACGCTGGCGCTGCGCGCGCTCCCGGCCGCCGGGCGGGGCCGCAAGGGGCCGCGGGAGCTGCTGGTGGCGCTGTTGCACAGCCGGTATATGCGGATCATCTCGCATCCGGCGTTCACCATCCCGCTGTTCATCGCGAGCCTGTACGCGCTGTACTTCTCGCCGATCTTCGACTTCCTGATGGAGTCGCGGGTGGGGCACATCGCGATGATGGTGCACTTCCTCGCGGTGGGTCTGGCGTTCTTCTGGCCGATCATGGGCGTGGACCCGGGACCGCACCGGCCCGGCTATGTGATGCGGATGCTGGAGCTGTTCGCGGGCATGCCGTTCCACGCGTTCTTCGGCATCGCGCTGATGATGGGCACCGAGCCGATGGTGGACACGTATCTGCACCCGCCGGCCTCGCTGGGCATCGACGCGCTGTCCGACCAGATGGCGGCCGGTGGCATCGCATGGGCGTTCAGCGAGATCCCGTCGGTGGTGGTGCTGATCGCGCTGGTCTACCAGTGGTACCGGTCCGAGGAGCGGCAGTCGCAGCGCGCGGACCGGGCGGCGGACCGCAACGGTGATCAGGACCTGGCGGACTACAACGCGTATCTGGCGTCGCTGAACGCGCGCGGTCGCTGACGCGGGCGGACGGATGGCGGTGCGGGCCGCGGCCGGGGACGATGGTCCCCAGGCCGCGGCCCGCCGCCTTTGTGCCGCGGCCTTCGTCAAGGAGGTACGCCGATGAGCGGATCCACGAGGACGATGACCGGGTTCACGGTGGCCGGACTGGTGGTGGCGACCGCGTACAGCGTGGCGCTGGGCGGCAATCCGTGGGTCTGGCTCACCTGGGTGGTGGTGGCGCTGGTGACGGCGGCGATGGTGGTGGCGGCCCCACGGTGAGGCGCCGGGCTCCGACGGATCGGAAACGGATCAGAATCGGAACAGCGGGCCGGTGGCGGCGTCCATGGTGCAGGCGTTGGCGAAGGTGCGCTCCCAGTCGATGCGCCGGCCCCGCCAGACGCCCTCGGCGGTGACCGTCACCGGGTCGTACTGCTTGGTGCAGGCGTGCGGTTCGCCACGCAGCGCGTCGAGATCGCCGCGGGCCCAGGTCAGTGCGGAACAGGCGGCGTCGTGCTGCGGATGGTGGTCGCGGCCGTCGGGGCAGCGCAGCAGGACGCCGCGGATCCAGGTGTGCGCGGTGTCCGAGACGGTGAGGAAGACGCCCCGCTCCTCCTGGGGTGCGGCGGCGTCGGCGGGGGTGGCGGGGGCGACGGCCACCGCGGTGACGAAGGCGGCGGCGGTGACCGCTGCGGCGCGGGCCGCTCGGCGGCGTCGGCTGACGGGCATGGGTGTCTCCTGGGCGCTCGTGGGGGTGGGCGGCAGCGGGCGCGCCCGTCCGGCCGTGGTGTGCCGGCGGGCGCGCCCGTAGCCGCCTTGCGGCCTGGGGAGCAAGAGTCCTCGGCGTCACGGCGCCCGGGCACGGCCACTCGCGGCGTTGCCGGGATGCCCTGGTAGCTCCGCTACCAGGGCATCCCGGCGCCTTGCGATCGACCGCACCGGACACCGCTCCCTTTCCCGAGGACTCTTGCTCCCCAGGCCGTTAGCGCACCGCGCGCGGGGCCGGGCGGCAAGCGGGCTCGCCGTGCGGTCGCCCGGACGGCGCCCGGGGTACGGCGGCCCGTCAGGCGCCGTCGGCGAGCGGGCCGACGGGCGCGCGGCGGACCACGTCCACCAGCGACCGGTCGGTGATCTTCAGGCTCGGGGAGACGGCGAGGGTGAGGGTGGAGACGCTCATGAACGGGTTGAGGTGGTCCCAGCCCCAGGCGTCGAGGGCGTCGCGGACCGCCTGTGAGCGGCGGACCGTCTCATCGGCGGGCGCGGGCGACATCACGCCGCCGACCGGCAGCGGCAGGCTCGCCACGACGCGGTCGCCGTGGGCGACGGCCACCCCGCCGCCGGACGCGACGACCTCCCGCGCGGCGGCGGCCATCGCCGTCCGCGAGGTGCCGAGGGTGACGAGGTTGTGGCTGTCGTGGGCGTACGTGGTGGCCAGCGCGCCGTCGGTGAGGGTGCGGCCCAGCAGCGGCGCGAAGACGGTTCCGGCGCGCCCGTAGCGGTTGCGGACCCGGACGACCGTGGCGCGGCCCTCCCAGTCGACCTCGCCGTCGCGGACCGGCAGGTCGAGGGCGTCCTCCTCGGTGTAGGTGTCGCGGGGGTTGAGGCGCAGGGCGCGGAAGCGGTGGGTGCCGTCGGGGAGGTCGGTGCGCCAGCGGAAGCCGTCCGCGTCCTGCGGTTCGACGTGGACGGTGTCGGTGAGGGCATCGGTGCCGGCGGCGGAGGTGCCAGGGCCGGCCGTCTCCGCCACGGCGACGGCGTCGCGGGCCACGATGCGGCCCCCGGCCAGGACCACGGCCGGGTCGAAGGCGGCGAGCTCGCCGCGGAGGAGGACGAGGTCGGCGCGCTTGCCGGGGGCGACCACTCCCCTGTCGTACAGGCGCAGCCGCTGGGCCGGGTTCCAGGTCAGGGCGCGCAGCACCGCCTCGGCGGGGAGTCCGGCGCGGACGGCGACGCGGGCGATGTGGTCGAGGTGGCCGTGGACCAGGATGTGGTCGGCCGCGAGGTCGTCGGTGACCAGGCAGAACGGCGGGAGCTGCGGGAGCGCGAGGAGCGCCTGGGCGACCTCGGGGAGCAGGCACTTCTCCTGGAGCATCATCAGCATGCCCAGGCGGGCCTTCTCCAGGACGACCTCGGTGCGGTTCTTGGTGTGGTCGGAGTCGACGCCGGTGGCGAGGTAGGCGCTGAGGTCGGCACCGCTGAGGTTGGGGCAGTGGCCGTCGAGGATCATGCCGCGGCGGCGGGCGACGCCGACCACCTCGCGCATGCGGGGGTCGTCGCCGACGACGGCGCGGTAGTCCATGACCTCGCCGAGGGCGATGACGCCGGGCCAGCCGAGCATCTCGTCGATGTCGTCGGCGGTCAGGCGCGCCCCGGCGTGCTCCAGGCCCTCCAGGGCGGGGACGCAGGAGGGGACGCCCCACAGCTGGGTCTGGGCGGTGGTGGCGCCCGCGTCGATCATCCAGCGCATGGCGGCGGCACCGGCGACGTTGACGATCTCGTGCGGGTCGGCGAGGACGGTGGTGGTGCCGCGGGCCAGGGTGAGGGCGGCGAAGGTCTGCGGGGTGAGGAACGAGCTCTCGATGTGCATGTGCGCGTCGACGAAGCCGGGCGCGATCAGCAGACCGGTGGCGTCCAGGTGCTCGCGGGCGTCGGCCGGGGTGCCGGGCGGCAGGACGCCGCTGATCAGGTCGGAGCGCACCAGGACGTCGGCGGCGAACCGTTCGCCGGTGAAGCTGGACACCACCTGGCCGCCGCTGATCCTCAGGTCGTGCGGGCGGGGGGAGGTCATGGGCGTATCTCCTCGTGCAGGCGGGGTCAGGTGGCGAGCGTGTAGAAGTAGTAGCCCAGCGGGATCAGGACGATCCACAGGCCCCACGGGATCTCGCGGAAGCGCCCGGCGACGGCCTTGACCAGGACATGGGCGGTCAGGCCGACGGCGATGCCGGTGCCGAAGTTGCCGAAGAAGAGCGTCGTGGCGACGGTGAGGGCGGCCGGGACGGCGTCGGTCGGATCGGTGAAGTCGATCTTCCGCAGGGCGCCGAGCATCGTCAGTCCGACGTACATCAGCACCGGCGCGGTCGCCGCCGACGGGATGAGCGTGGCGAACGGCGTGACCAGGAGCAGCGCGGCGAAGCCGAGCGCCGCCCAGACCGAGGCGAGACCGGTGCGGGCACCGCTGTCGGCGCCCGCCGAGGACTCCAGGTAGGCGGTCATGCTGGGCGCGCCGAGGGCCGCGCCGCCGATGACGGCGCCGGAGTCGACGTAGAACGGCTTCCGTACGCCGGGGAGGTTGCCGTCCGCGTCGGTGAGCCCGGCGCGGCCCGCGACGGCGAGCAGTGTGCCGGTCATCGAGAAGAACTCGGAGACGAAGAAGGCGAAGATGTACGGGAAGTACTCGGGCTTGAGGGCGCCGAGGACGTCGACATGGAAGACCGCCGGGCCGGGGCTCTCCGGCAGGGCCAGCAGATGGTCGGGCAGGTGGGTCACGCCGAGCGGGATTCCGGCGAGGGTGACCGCGGCCATGGTGATCAGGAACGCGCCGGGAACCTTACGGGTGGCCAGCGCGGTGAGCAGGACGAGCCCGGCGAGGGCCAGCAGCCCGGCCGGGGCGGCGAGGTCGCCGACGGTGAGCGCGGCGCTGTCCGGGCGGGCCTTGACCAGGCCGCTGTCGCGGAAGCCGATCAGGGCGATGTAGAGGCCGAGGCCGCCGCTGATGGCGTACTTGAGGTTCAGCGGCATCATGCGGGTGATGAGGTCGCGGATACCGAGCGCGGTCAGCAGCAGAAAGGCGACGCCGGACCAGAGGACCATGCCGAGGGCCGCGTCCCAGGGGACCTTGTCCTGGCCGACGATGGTGACGGCGAGCAGGGCGACGCCGCCGAGCCCCGGGGCGACGACGAACGGGAGGTTGGCGACGAGGCCCATGGCCAGCGTCGCCAGCACGATCGCGATGAGGACGGCGGTGGTGGCGGCGCCGTGCGGAATCCCGGCCTTGGCGAGCTGACTGGGCACGACGACCACCGCGTAGGCGGCCGCCACGAACATCGACAGCCCCGCCAGCGCCTCGGTCCGGGGTGTACTGCCACGCTCCCGCACCCGGAAGAGCCGCTCCAGGCGGGAGGCGGGCGCCTGGGAGCCCGGCGGGGCCGGGGCCGTCGGGACGGCGCCGCGTGCGTCGGTAGGGGGCATGAACACCTCGGAGGAGGACGGGGCAGCTCCGGGAAGTCTCTCCCCGGCCGCCGCCGACTGGCACTGCAACCGGTTGCAGAGACCGGTTGCAGACAGGATGCCATGGGAGGCGGGGCTGGGGGAAGGGCTGGTTGGGGGCCGAGCGGGGCCACACGGCCGAGGTCCGTGGCTCCCCGCATACTTGCCCGATGGACGGACCAAGGGACTCCTGGATCCACACCACCCACGACTGGGCCGTCACCGTGGACGGGGACCATCTCGGGCTCATCCGCCGGGCGCCCGCGGAGTTCGCGCCGGGCGGGCCGGTCCACCTCGTCCTGGAGGTACTCGCCTACGCCGCCGACGAGGCGGCGGGCCGGGGCGGCGGGCGGTGTGTGGTCGCCCTGCACCCCGACGGTTCCGTATCGGTGGAGGACGACGGCCGGGGTACGGACACCCGGTTCGACGAGCACGGCCGGGCGGTGCAGAAGCCGGTCATGGCCACCAAGGACCTGCGCTTCTTCGACGCCCCGGCGGCGGAACGGCTTCCGGACGGGCAGCCGCGCCGCGGGATGTCCGTCGTTGCGGCGCTGAGCCGGTGGCTGACGCACACCAACCGCCGCGCCAACGGCGCCTGGCACAGCCGCTACGAGCGCGGCGTACCGGTGACCGGCCTGGAGCCCGTCACGGCCGACGGGACCACCGGGACCCGGGTCCACTTCCTGCCGGACGGAGCCCTGGCGCCGCGGTGGTCGCCGACCGGGGACGAGGCGGCCCGGTGGTCCGCGCACTGGCCGGAGCTGACCGTCCGCATCGATGATCGGCGCGGCCGCGGGGACCGGTCGGGACGATGACTGCGAAGGCACGGCCGGGGCACCCCGCGAGCCCCGCCCTCCGGGCGACGGCGGGACTTCACGGACGCGCCCTGGCCGCACACACCTGGGCGACACCACCCGGAAGGCTACGGAACCGGGAGGCGACCGACGCCCGCACCCCGGCACCTCGGCACCTCGGCACCTCGGCACCCACGACCGACGCGCCCCGAGGGCGCCCCCGTTGCTCTCCGTCAGATGCCCGCCCCCCCCCCGCCGGAGCGCTCCGCGTGGCTCTCTACGCCTTCGGATGACGCGATTTCCGGACACTTAGGAGTGTGCCGCGCCCTCGTTCGCCGCCGGCGCGGGCCGCCCCGGACCGTCAGCGGCGGAGCGCCTCCCTCTTCGGCGCCCGGGCGTCGACCTGGGCCGCGGCACGGGCCCCGCCCCGCCTCCGGCGGCCTCGCGCATGCCGAAGGGCCGGGCGGGAGCCGCGCCGCGCCGGAGGTAGCCGGCCGTGTCCGGAAAGAGGTGGGGGCGTTCGTGATCCACTTCGCCTGGTTTCCCGCAGCCGAGGCCCGGGGAAAGATCACGACGTGCTGTTCTTACGATGAATCGATAATACGACGAGAGCGTTTCCCCATGGCCGCAGAACGCTCCGCACGCACCCCATCAGTTCCTTCGAGGCCGCCTCAGGAACTGCCCCCTCTTTCCTGATCCCGGAGAGCGGTATGCCCTTTCCCCTGTCTGCCTCACTGGAGCGTTTCGGCGACTCCGCTGCCATGGTTTTCGACCACCGTACATTCAGTTACCGAGAACTTTCCGAACATGTCGCCGAATGGCGATCCCATCTCGACTCCTGTGCCATTTCCCGGGGTCAGGTCGTGACCCTGGAGGGGCCGTGCTCGCCGCAGACCGTCGCGGGGCTGCTCGCCCTGGCCGAACGCGGCGCGATCACCGTGCCGCTGAACAACCCGCCCGCCGCCAAGCGCGCGGAATACCTCGACGTGGCCGAGGCCGAGGTGACCGTCACGGTCCTTCCGGACGGCAGCAGACACACCGAACGCACCGGCCGCACCGCCGGGCACCCCCTCTACGCACGCCTGCGCCAGGACGGTCGCCCCGGGCTCGTGCTGTTCAGCTCCGGGACGACCGGGCGCAGCAAGGCGTCGCTGCTCGACCTGGAGAAGATGCTGGCCCGGTACGCCGCGGGCGGGCCCGGGCGCCGCATCATGTCCTTCCTCAGCATGGACCACATCGGCGGCGTCAACACCGTCCTGCACACGCTCAGCACCGGCGGCACCGTGGTAACCGTCTCGGACCGCACCCCGGACGCGGTGCTGGCCGCGGTCGCCGCACACCGCGTCCAGGTGCTGCCCACCACGCCGACGTTCCTGAACATGGTGCTGGTCTCCGGCGCCGCCGAACGCCATGACGCCTCCTCCCTCGAACTGATCACCTACGGCACCGAACCGATGCCGCAGCAGACCCTGGGATGGCTCTGCCGCGGTTTTCCGCAAGCCCGCCTGAAGCAGACCTACGGCCTTTCCGAACTGGGCATCCTGCCCACGAAATCCCGCGGAAACGGCGAGTTGTGGATGAAGTTGGGCGGCACCGGATTCGCCCACAAAATCGCCGACAATGTGCTGTGGATACGTTCGGACATGGCGATGCTCGGATATCTCAACGCCCCGGCCCCCTTCGATGCCGAAGGATTCTTCAACACCGAGGACGTGGTGGTGCGCGACGGTGAATGGATAAGAGTTCTCGGCCGCCGTTCGGAAATCATCAACGTAGGCGGCGAGAAGGTTTATCCCAGCGAGGTGGAGAGCGTATTGCTGGAGGTGCCCGGCGTCGCCGAGGCCACGGTCAGCGGTCATCCGAGCCCGGTGACCGGCATGGTGGTCCGGGCGACGCTGCTCCCCGCCGGGGAGGAGGACACGCGCGATCTCGTCAGCCGGGCCCGCCGGCACTGCCGGACGCGGCTGGAGGCGTACAAGGTGCCCGCTCTCCTGACGGTGTCGACCGCGCAGCAGCACTCCGACCGGTACAAGAAGAGCAGGGCGGGCCTGTCGTGACCGGGCGGGCACCGCGGCCCGACGGCTCGGGCGAGGGACCGGTGGCCGTGATCAGCGGGGGCAGCCGCGGTCTGGGGCGGCTCATGGCCGAACGGCTGCTGCGGGACGGCTGGCGGGTCGCGGCCTTCAGCCGCAGCGCCAACGCGTTCGTCGACGAAGCGCGGGAGCGGTGGCCGGACGCCTTCCGGTGGCACGCCGCCGACCTCGCCGATCCCACGCGGCTCCGCGCCTTCGTGGCGGAGACCGCCGAGCGGTTCGGGCGGATCGACGCGCTGCTCAACAACGCCGCCTCGCTCGGCCGCCAGGAGCTCTTCCTCACCACCCCGGGCCGCCGCGTCGAGGAGTCGGTCGCCGTCAACCTGACCGGCCCCCTCGTCCTGACGCAGGCGTGCGCCAAGGTCATGGCCCGCGGGACGGGCGGACAGATCCTGAACGTCTCCTCGGTCAACGCGGTACGCGGCTACCGCGGGGTGGCCGTCTACACCGCGGCCAAGAGCGGCCTCGACGGGATGGTCCGCAGCCTGGCACGGGAGCTGGGCCCGCTGGGCATCCGGGTCAACTCGGTCGTGCCCGGATTCTTCGACAGCGAGCTGACCCGGGACGTCACCGACGAGCACCGCGACCGCATCCGGCGCCGCACCCCCCTGGGACGGCTGGCGGACATCGAGGAGATCGCCGACGCCGTGAGCTATCTCCTCTCCCCCCAGGCGTCCTTCATCACCGGACAGTCCCTCATAGTCGACGGAGGCATCACGTGCTGAACTCCCGTGACGACATCACCGCGGTGGTGCACGACACGCTCAACGAGATCCTCAAGGACGCGGAGTTCGACCCGGTGTCCTTCACCGGCGCCGAACGGATCACCGACATCGGCTTCACCTCCCTGCTGCTGGCCCGGCTGATCATCCAGCTGGAGGCCGCCCTCGGCGCCGACCCCTTCGAGGAGCGGTACGTCGTCTCCGACATCCGCACCGTGGACGAACTCATCGACGCCTACCGGCAGACGCTCCAGGCGTCCGCGGTCGGCTGAACCGAAGGAGGTGACCGGCGATGCCGGAAGAAGTCCTGGTCGTCGTGGGCGACCGATTCCCGCAGTTCGCCGCCAACCGCGGCACGGTGACCGCCTCGCAGCTCCTGGAGCGGCTCCGCTCCGGCGAGGTGCACGGCCCGCTCCGCCTGGCCGTGGGGCAGGGCCTGCTACCGCAACAACTCGCCGAGATCGAGAAGTTCGCCGCGTCCGGCGACGGCACGGCCGTGTGCCACGGCGGCGTCCCCGTCCCCGCCGAGCACCGCGTCGTCCGGCCGGGGCATCCGCCGACCGCGCTCATCGGACGGGTGGAGCGGGCGGCCGCGGACCGGTTCACGGCGCCGCTCCTCCTCGACGAACGGGTGGATCTGCTCCAGGACCGGCTGAGCAGCCAGCACGTCTCGGCGATCACCCTGCTGGAGGCCGCCCGGCAGACGTGGGTGACCGTCACCGAGCAGTTCCTGCTCTCCGACGAGGAACGCGCCACCTGTGTGATCAGCGAGGTCACGGGCGTGCGAGCCGCCTACCACCACTACGTGTTCCCGCTGCCGGCCACGGTCGAGTTCCGGCTGACGGCCCACGGGAAGGTCCCGGCGCAGCGGTTCGGCTTCACCGTCTCCTTCCACCAGAACCAGCGGCTCACCACGGAGATCGCCGCGGAGATCGGCGTCCTGCCGGAGGCCGTCGCGAAGAAGCAGGAGGCGCTGGCGGCCCGACAGGCGCTCCACGACGCCCTCGCGCCGCTGCGGGCGGCGCAGCCCGCGACGGCGGCGGACACGCACCCGGGAGGAATACCCGCTTGAAACTGCGACGCTACGCACTCACCCCGCAGATGGAGCAGTACGACGACTTCGACGACCGCGGCGAAACGCGGTATCTGCCCTATCTCATGTACTACCACCGCTCCGGCTACCGCTCCGAGGTGCTCAACACCGACCGGCTGGGCTTCCGCGTCGGCCACGGCGCCCGCGGGCACGCCTCGGTCGCCGGGGAGCGGCCGCCGGGCCCGGTGAAGCTGCTCGTGGGCAGTTCCACCGCGTTCGGCATCGGCGCCACCACGGACGCCGCGACCCTCTCCTCCCGGCTGTGGAGCCGCTACGCCCCCTCGACGCCCTGGCTCAACTTCGGCGGACGCAGCTACAGTTCCGCGCAGGAGCTGCTGCTCTTCGTGCTCCACCAGCATCTGCTGCCGCCGGTCGAGGAGATCGTGATCCTCTCCGGGTTCAACAATCTGGCGCTCGCGCGGCTGCCGGAGCATCAGCAGGGCGAGCACGGCGCGTTCTTCTTCTGCGGCGACTACCACGCGCAGATGGACGCGTTGCAGACGCGTCACCGCAAGGCGAAGCCGGGGTTCGGCCGCCGCGCGCAGCGCCGCTCCCCCGCTCCGCCCGACGACGCGCCCGTGCCCCCCACCCCGGAACTCATCCGCCGGTCCGTGGAATTGACCGTGCGCCACCTGGAGACCTGGCGCAAACTCGCCTCTGTCACCGGGGCACGCCTGTCGTACGTGCTCCAGCCCCTGGCGACCTGGGTGCGTCAGGAGCCGGCGCCGCAGGAGGCCGTCCTGTTCAAGGAGCTGGACAAGATGTCCCGGCTCGGTATCTTCGAGGACCTCTTCGGCGACATCGTCACTCCGGAGACCGGCCGGGCGTACGCCGAGGCGCTGCGAACGGCCTGCGAGAAGCAGGACGTGCCGTTCCTCGACCTCAACCCCGTCCTCGCCGAGGCCACCACCCCCGAGGACTGGCTCTACGTCGACCGGGCGCACTGCACCGACCACGGCTACGACACGGTCGCCCGGCTGTTGACCGACTGCCTCGACCTGCGCTGACCTGCGTTCTTCCGCGGACAACAGATACCCCTGACCACAGATGAGGACATTCCATGGCGATTCTCAGGTGGCTGCGCGACCACGTACTGCGGCGCAAGCGCCGCCGCACCAAGCAGGACGCGTCCATCTACCCCATGTTCTGACCCCTGTTCCGACCGCTCCCGACACCGCGCGGCGCTCGTCGTCCGACGCACGGCAAGTGAAGGAGACAGCAGGTGCGAAGCCGCCTCGGCCCGTACGAGGGCCCCGAGGGGACGAACCGGTTGCTGTACATGTCCGCGGCCGATCCCGAGGGGCTCTTCCCCTACGGCCGCCTCGGCCCGGCGCAGCTCCGCGCCGAGCTGGCACACGCGCGGACGGAGCCGGTCCCGGAGCAAGCCGCTCCGGGACCGGCCGGCGGTTCCTCCGGCGATCCGGCCGGGACGGAACCGGACGATCCCGCCGCCTGGGCGGCCCGGGAGGCCGCGCGGTTCCGCGCGCTGTACGCCCGGGCGGACGGGGCGGCGCGGGAGGTCCTGGTACACAAGGCGGTTCTGGGCTGTGCCCCGCTGGCCCTGCTGTCCGGGGCGTGGCTGCAGTGGCTGAGCGACCCGGGCAACGCCGACGATCCCGAGACCCTGCACCTGCTCACCCGGTACGCGCAGGACGTGGGCGTCGGGCATCCCCGGGCCTCCCGCGGCAGCGCCTGGCTCGAACTGCTGCGCAAGCTGCACCTGTCGGAGCAGGCCGTCCCGGCGTCCCGGCTGTCGTTCGACCGGCGCATCGCCGACGGGTGTTTCCGGCTCCCGGCGGTGCTGCTGACGATGAGCCGGTTCCCCGAGACGTTCCGGTACGAGATCATCGGCGCCGACCGGTGTCTGCGTGCCGTGGGGCTGCTCCCGGCCCTGGGCTTCGTCCGGGACGCGCTGCCCGACGCGGCGGACTGGGACGCCCTCGACCTCGGGACCACGCGGGATGCGACGGTGGCCGGTCGTCCGGAGGACGGTGGCGCGGACGGGGCGCCGGTGCGGGCGGCGGACGGTGCCGCGGTAGGGCGGGGTCACGCCTGGGCCCTGTGGGCGCTGCGGCAGTGGAGCGACGCCCTCCACGACGCGTTGTGCGCCTCCCTCGACCCGGCGCACGACATGCGGGAGCTGCTGCGGCAGCGGGCCCGGGAGGGCGCGGTCTACCACCACGACTTCCCGCTCCAAGGGCGCCCGCTGGCGCAGTGGCTGGCCGAGTGCGTCACCGACCCCGGGCCGCTGTTGGCCGCGCTGTCCACGAGCCGGCTGATCCGGCCGGGTGCCCCGGACCGCAGCCCCTTGGTGAACGCCCTGATCGGGGAGCGCGGCCCGATGTTCCGGGTCTTCTCACCGGACGACGTCGCCGTCATCCGCCGCTGGATCGCCTCCCTCGGCGCCTCCCGCGACGCGGACTCCTCCGACGCGGGTTCCCCGGACCCGTCGCCCGTGCCCGCCCCGGCGGCGGCCCTCCCGGCCCTCCCGGCCCTGTCCGCAGGCGCCGGGGACGAGGGCCGGGTCCCGGCCGACATACGGGAGGCGTACCACCTGTTGCAGAAGCGCGCGGACACCCCGGCGCTGCGCCGCTTCGCGCTGGACCACACCCGCCGCTGGCTGGCCGCCACGCGTCTGGGCGCCCGGCGCGGCGGGCTCCCGCTGCCCGACCGCTGGGCCCCCGGGGGCCTGCGGCCCTGGCTCCTGGACCAGCACGATCGGCACGGCGCGGAGTTCGAGGAGACCGCGCGCGTCCCGCTCCCCTCGCGCGGGGAACTCATCGACTCGACCGTGCAGCTGGCGCCGCTGACCCTGATCGACGGCAGCTGGATCCGGGGCTTCACCGACTACGCCGAGGCCACGTCGGACGTCGGGCACTTCCTCTTCGCCACTTACTGGGACGAACTGGGCAACGGCGAGGTGAAGCTGAACCATCCGCTGATCTACCGCGAGGTCCTGGCGGAGATGGACGTGCGCCTGCCGCCCACCGGGTCACCGGAGTTCGCGCGGTGGCCGGGCTTCCGGGACGAGTCGTTCGCCTTGCCGGTGTACTGGCTGAGCATCGGGCGCTTCCCCCGGACGTTCCTGCCGGAGGTACTGGGACTGAACCTCGCGATGGAGCTGTCCGGTGTGGGCGGCTCGTACCGCAGGGGACGGCTCGCGCTCCGCGCGTACGGGTTCAGCACCCGCTTCGTCGACATCCACAACACCATCGACAACGTCGCCACCGGGCACTCCGCCTGGGCGGCGGACGCCATCGACACCTATCTGGCCACCCTGCCGGCGGACGACCGGGAGGACATCAGGGGCCGGGCCTGGGAACGGATCCGGACCGGTTACCTCTCCCTCCAGCCCCCCGGCGGCCTGCGGGCGCGACGCGTACGGCGGATGCCACGCGGTCGCCGCCGGCACGGCTCCCCCACGGCGTGACGACGCGCGAAGGAACACGCTCATGAGCAACGACCTGGTACTGGGAATCTCCGCCTTCTACCACGACAGCGCCGCCGCGCTGGTACGCGGCGGGCACATCGTGGCGGCGGCGCAGGAAGAGCGGTTCAGCCGCCGCCGTCACGACTCCGCCTTCCCCGTGCGGGCGGTGGAGTACTGCCTGCGCGAGGCGGGTGCGGATCTGGGCGACATCGCGGCGGTGGCCTACTACGAGGACGCGAAGCTGAAGTTCCGGCGGGTCCTGGGCACGTATCTGGCCACCGCGCCACACGGCTTCGCGTCGTTCCGGGAGACCCTGCCGCCCTGGCTGTCGTGGAAACGCGACATCCACCGCACCGTGCGGCACGGCCTCGCCGGCCTCGGCGACGGCCCGGTACCGGAGATCGTGACCCGCCGTCACCACGAGTCCCACGCGGCCTCGGCGTTCCTGCCGAGCCCGTACGAGTCGGCGGCGGTGCTCTGCGTCGACGGCGTCGGGGAGTGGGCGACGACCACGCTCTGGCACGGCCGGGGCACCGCGGTGACGCCCCTGGCCGAGCTGCGCTTCCCGCACTCGCTGGGGCTGCTGTACTCGGCGTTCACCTACTTCTGCGGCTTCAAGGTCGACTCCGGCGAGTACAAGCTCATGGGCCTCGCCCCCTACGGCACGCCCCGCTACGCCGGGCTCATCCGCGAGCGGCTGATCGACGTCAAACCCGACGGCTCGTTCCGCCTGAACATGGCGTACTTCGCGTATCTGCGCGGCCAGGTCATGACCGGGCGAGCCTTCGAGAAACTCTTCGGCGGGCCCCGGCGGCGGCCGGAGAGTCCGCTGACCGAGCGGGAGTGCGATCTGGCCGCGTCCGTGCAGGAGGTCACCGAGGAGGTGATGATCAAACTGGCCCGGTCCGCCCGGGAGCGGACCGGCGAACGCCGCCTCTGCCTGGCCGGCGGGGTCGCCCTCAACTGCGTCGCCAACGGCCGGATCATCGAGGAACGGATCTTCGACGAGGTGTGGGTGCAGCCCGCCGCGGGGGACGCCGGGGGCGCCTTGGGGGCCGCCCTGTCCGTCGCCGCCGAACGCGGCGCCGGCCGTCCGCACCTGGGGAGCGGCCGGGACGCGATGGCCGGTTCCCTGCTCGGCCCGGGCTACGGCGACGAGGAGATCGCCGCGTTCCTGCGCTCCCGGTCCCTGCCGCACACCGCGCCGGCCCCGGACGACGTCGCCCAGGCGGTGGCGAAGCGGCTCGCCGAGGGCGCGGTCGTCGGCTGGTTCCAGGGCCGGACGGAGTTCGGGCCGCGGGCCCTCGGTGCGCGCTCCATCCTCGGGGATCCGCGCGACCCCGGGATGCAGTCCGCGATGAACCTCAAGATCAAGTTCCGGGAGTCCTTCCGGCCGTTCGCCCCCTCGGTCCTCGCCGAGGACGCCAAGGACTACTTCGCGCTGCTACAGGAGAGCCCGTACATGCTGGTGGTCGGACAGATCGCCGACACCCAGCGCCTCGTGGCGGCGGACGCGGACGACACCACCGGTCTGGACCGGCTGAAGACCCTGCGCTCCACGATCCCGGCCGTGACCCATGTCGACTGCTCCGCCCGCGTCCAGACGGTGACCGAGGAGGCCAACGCGCCCTACCACCGGCTGCTGACCGCCTTCAAGGAGACCACCGGCTGCCCGGTCCTGATCAACACCTCGTTCAACGTCCGCGGCGAACCGATCGTCAACACCCCCGAGGAGGCGTACACCTGCTTCATGCGCACCGACATCGACCTGCTGGTCCTGGGCAACCACCTGCTGGAGAAGAACGATCAGCCGCGCTGGGAGGAAGAGGGCGACTGGCGCGAGACGATCCCGCTTGACTGACCGGGCCCCGCACCCCGAAAGACATCTCACGTGCCTAAGAAGTCAAGCCGCGACAGCCAAGTCCGCCGCTGAGGAGGTGAAAGCATGCTGCTCGTCGAAGAGCTGTCCGGTCTGCAGGCAGTGGTAGAGCTGGCCGATCAT
>NZ_VKJP01000439.1 GCF_007280575.1 Streptomyces benahoarensis | reverse complement strand
GAGGGCGAGTCCGGCCGCGGCGAGGCAGAGCGCGGCGGCCGCGGCCCGGCGCGGCGGGCGGTGGCGGACGGTCCGGCGGGGCGAGGGTGCACGGGTCATGGGGGGCTCCTGGTGAGAGGGCTGACCGGCTCCGGGCGGACCGGAGCGACCGGCGGACTGTCAACGAGGGGGAGCGCGCAAGGGCATGCCGCGGCGTGCCGGACGGCGTACGGGGCGGGTATGGGGGGCGTACAGCGTCGGTTCGCGTCGTGCGGGCCACGGTCCGGAAAGATCCGTGCACGGACCGTATTACCTGACGGTAGGGCGGGGGCGGCGCCGGTGACAAGACGCGGGACGCGGCCAATTGCCGGGCATGCACGGGGAGTTGAGGGCCGGGCTGGCGGCTCTCCGGCCGGTGGTCCGCCGGGCGCGGGTGCCTCCGGCCGCCATCCGTGGGCGTGCGGTCAGAGCTTCCGCAGCGACAGCCGCTGGACCTTGTGGTCGGGGCCCTTGCGCAGGACGAGGTTGGCGCGGCCGCGGGTGGGGGCGACGTTCTGTTCCAGGTTGGGCTTGTTGACGGTCCGCCAGATCTTCCGCGCGTACTCCAGCGCCTCCTCCTCGGAGACCTGGGTGTACCGGCGGAAGTACGAGGACGGGTCCTGGAACGCGGTCTCCCGCAGCTTCCGGAAGCGGCCGAGGTACCACTTCTCGATGTCCTCGATCCGCGCGTCGACGTAGACGGAGAAGTCGAAGAAGTCGGCGAGACCGAGGCGGGTGCGGCCGTCCTTGCCGGGCAGCGCGGGCTGGAGGACGTTCAGGCCCTCCACGATCAGGACGTCGGGGCGGTGCACGGTGAGTCGTTCGCCCGGCACGATGTCGTAGATCAGATGCGAGTAGACGGGCGCGGTGACCTCGGCGCGGCCGGACTTCACATCGGCGACGAAGCGGGTCAGCGCCCGCCGGTCGAACGACTCCGGGAAACCCTTACGGGACATCAGCCCGCGGCGGTGCAGCTCGGTGTTGGGGTGCAGGAAGCCGTCGGTGGTGACCAGTTCGACGCGCGGGTGCTCGGGCCAGCGGGCCAGCAGCGCCTGGAGCAGCCGCGCGGTGGTCGACTTGCCGACTGCGACGCTGCCCGCCACGCCTATGACGAACGGGGTGCCCGGCTGCGCGCCGTGGCCGCCGCCCGCGTCGCCGAGGAAGGTGTTGAGCGCGCCGCGCAGATTGCTGGTGGCGCCGACGTAGAGGTTGAGCAGCCGGGAGAGCGGGAGGTAGACGTCGCGGACCTCGTCGAGGTCGATGACGTCCCCCAGACCGCGCAGCCGCTCGACCTCTTCGGCGGTGAGCGGCAGTGGGGTCTTCTCCCGCAGCGCGCTCCACTCCGTACGTGTCAGATCGACGTACGGGGAGCGCTCGGCGCGGCGTCGTTGCTGCGGATCGGTCGTCGGGGCCACGGGTTCATTGTGCGGGGGCGGGCCGGGGCGGCGACCCCGGGGTCCCGGGCGCGCCCGGGGCGGGCGGAAGAGGGCGCGCGGGGCGGGAACGATTGGCTGCCGGTCGCCGTCTTCGAGCATGGACCGGGTTGCCCGGGGTGGACGGTGCGGTGCAGGGCCCGGAGCGGGCCGGGAGGGGTGGTCGGGATGGGTGGACGGCAGGGCAGGGGCGTACTGCGGCGGCGCCGGGGCGGGGAGGTGGCGGCCCGTGCGTCGTTCGCCGCCCTGGTCCACGCCGAGCTCGCCGAGGAGCTGCCGGACGTGGACCTGGACGAGGATCTCGCCGGGTTCCTGGAGCGGTACGAGTCCCCGGCGTGCACGGACGCGGAGGCCGAGGAGGAGTTCTTGGACACGGTCCGGCAGGCGGCGGAGCGGCTGGAGCGCGGGTACTGAGAGCAGGGCGCGGGGGGCACCGCGGTCCGGAAGGTGTCCCCCGGGAGACCACTTCGCCGCGTCTCCGGGGGCGGACGGCCGGGGCCGCGCGCCGGGTCCGGATCCGGTCGCGCGGTGCCCGGATCCCGCCCGTCGGTGTGCCGGATGTGGCCGTGCGGCTGCCGGGCGCGGGGGCGCATGGGCCCGGCGCGTACGCTGCCCCCATGTGCGGAATCGTGGGTTATGTGGGTGGACAGAGCGCCCTGGACGTCGTGCTGGCCGGACTGCGCCGACTGGAGTACCGCGGGTACGACTCGGCGGGCGTCGCGGTGCTGGCCGACGGTGGGCTGGCGTCGGCGAAGAAGGCCGGGAAGCTCGCCAATCTGGAGAAGGAGCTGGCGGCGCGGCCGCTGCCGGCGGGGACGACCGGCATCGGGCACACCCGGTGGGCCACCCATGGCGGGCCCACGGACGTCAACGCCCATCCCCATCTGGACAACGCCGGGCGGGTCTCGGTCGTCCACAACGGCATCATCGAGAACTTCGCCGCGCTCCGCGCCGAACTGACCGACCGCGGCCATGAGCTGACGTCCGAGACGGACACCGAGGCCGTCGCCCATCTGCTGGCCGAGGCGTACTCGTCCTGCGGCGACCTGGCCGAGGCGATGCGGCAGGTGTGCCGCCGTCTGGAGGGCGCGTTCACCCTCGTCGCGGTGCACGCCGACGCGCCGGACGTGGTCGTCGGCGCGCGCCGCAACTCCCCGCTGGTGGTCGGCGTCGGCGAGGACGAGGCGTTCCTCGCGTCCGATGTGGCGGCGTTCATCGCGCACACCCGTGAGGCGATCGAGCTGGGCCAGGACCAGGTCGTGGAGCTGCGCCGGGACGGTGTGACCGTCACCGACTTCGACGGGGCGGCCGCGCAGGTCCGTGCGTACCACGTCGACTGGGACGTGTCCGCCGCCGAGAAGGACGGCTACGACTACTTCATGCTCAAGGAGATCGCCGAGCAGCCCAAGGCGGTCGCCGACACGCTGCTGGGCCGGGTCGACGAGTCCGGGGTGCTGTCGCTGGACGAGGTGCGGATCCCGCAGGAGGTGCTGCGGGAGGTCGACAAGGTCGTCATCGTCGCCTGCGGTACGGCGTACCACGCGGGCATGATCGCGAAGTATGCGATCGAGCACTGGACGCGGATCCCCTGCGAGACGGAGCTGGCCAGCGAGTTCCGCTACCGCGACCCGATCATGGGGCCGCGCACGCTGGTCATCGCGATCAGCCAGTCCGGCGAGACGATGGACACGCTGATGGCGCTGCGGCACGCCCGTGAGCAGGGCGCCAAGGTCCTCGCCATCTGCAACACCAACGGCTCGACCATCCCGCGCGAGTCGGACGCGGTGCTCTACACGCACGCCGGTCCCGAGGTCGCGGTCGCCTCGACGAAGGCGTTCCTGACGCAGCTGGTCGCCTGCTACCTGGTGGCGCTCTACCTCGGCCAGGTCCGGGGCACGAAGTGGGGCGACGAGATCCGCGAGGTCGTGCGGGAGCTGGCCGCGATCGGCACCCAGGTCGAGCAGGTGCTCGGCACGATGGAGCCGGTGCGGGAGCTGGCCCGGGGCCTGGCCGACAAGAACACCGTGCTGTTCCTGGGGCGGCACGTCGGCTACCCGGTGGCGCTGGAGGGTGCGCTCAAGCTCAAGGAGCTGGCGTACATGCACGCCGAGGGCTTCGCGGCGGGTGAGCTGAAGCACGGTCCGATCGCGCTGATCGAGCAGGACGTGCCGGTCGTGGTGGTCGTCCCGTCGCCGCGCGGCCGGTCGGTGCTGCACGACAAGATCGTCTCCAACATCCAGGAGATCCGGGCCCGCGGTGCCCGCACCATCGTCATCGCGGAGGAGGGCGACGAGGCGGTGGTGCCCTACGCCGACCACCTCGTCCGGATCCCGCGCACCCCGGTGCTGCTCCAGCCGCTGGTCTCGGCCATCCCGCTCCAGGTCTTCGCCTGCGAGTTGGCCACCGCCCGCGGCAACGAGGTCGACCAGCCGCGCAACCTCGCCAAGTCGGTGACGGTGGAGTGAGCCGCCGTCAGTGGTGCCGCCCGGCGGACCCCCTGGGAGGGGTGCGCCGGTGATCATCGGGGTGGGGATCGATGTCGCCGAGATCGACCGGTTCGGGGCGGCGCTGGAGCGTACGCCGGAGCTGGCGCGGCGGCTGTTCATCGAGGCGGAGTTGGTGCTGCCGAGCGGGGAGCGGCGCGGCACCGCCTCCCTGGCGGCCCGCTTCGCCGCGAAGGAGGCCGTGGCCAAGGCGCTCGGTGCGCCCGGCGGGCTGCACTGGACGGACGCCGAGGTGTATGTCGAGGACAGCGGCCAGCCCCGCCTGCGCGTCCGCGGCACCGTCGCCGCCCGCGCCGCCGAACTGGGCGTCCGTGCCTGGCACATCTCGCTCAGCCATGACGCGGGCGTGGCGTCGGCGGTGGTGGTGGCGGAGGGGTGAGGCCCTGTCTC
>NZ_VKJP01000438.1 GCF_007280575.1 Streptomyces benahoarensis | reverse complement strand
CCGCACCCCCCGTGGAGCACGTCCATGAGCACCCTCGCCACGCCCCCCTTGATCACGTTCTCGCCGTCCGGCGCGGTGACCGGCCCGCACGTCGCCGGTGACCTCCCCGGCCCGCGCTCCGCCGAACTCCTCGCCCGCCAGGAGCGCTGGGAGTCCGCGGCCCGCGTCTACCCGCGCCATCTGCCGATCGCGCTCGCCGACGGCGACGGCCCCTACGTACGGGACGTCGACGGCAACGTCTTCATCGACTTCCTCGACGGCGCCGGGGTGCTCCCGCTCGGCCACAACCACCCCGAACTCCTGCGCGCCGCCGCCCGGCAACTCGGCGTCCTCACCCACGGCCTGGACTTCCCCACGCCCGTCAAGGACGCCTTCACCCAGACCCAGCTGTCCATGCTGGCGCCCGGGCTGCGCCACCGTACGAAGCTGCACTTCTGCGGTCCGACCGGCGCCAACGCCGTCGAGGCGGCCGTCAAGCTCTGCCAGATCGCCACCGGCCGGTCCGACGTCGTCGCCTTCCAGGGCGCCTTCCACGGCACCACCTACGCCACGACGGCACTCAGCGGCCCGGTGGCCCGGAAGGACGCCGTGCGCGGGGGCATGTCCGGCGTCCACTTCTTCCCGTACTGCGGCCCCGGCCGCTGCCCCGAGGGCCCGGGCCCCGACGGCTGCTCCCGGCGCTGCGCCGACCAGCTGGAGCGCGCCCTGACCGACAGCACCAGCGGCGTTCCGCTGCCCGCGGCCGTCCTGATCGAACTGGTCCAGGGCGAGGGCGGCAGCGTCCCGGCCCGCACCGCGTTCGTCCGCCGGGTACGGGAGCTGACCCGCGCCCTGGGGATCCCGCTGATCGCCGACGAGGTGCAGACCGGCTGCGGCCGTACCGGCACCTGGTTCGCGTTCGAGCAGTACGGCATCGAACCCGACGTCATCGTGGCGTCGAAGGCCCTCAGCGGCGTCGGCCTGCCGGTCGCCCTGATCCTCTATGACGCCGCGCTCGATGTCTGGGAGCCGGGCGCGCACATCGGCACCTTCCGCGGCGACCAGCCGGCGTTCGCCGCGGGCGTGGAGACGGTCCGGATCATGCGGCGCGACGACGTGCTCGGCAACGTCCGGGCGCGGGGCCGTCAGTGCGCGGACCGGCTGGCGCCGCTCGCCGACCACCCCTGGGTCCGCGACGTCCGCGGCCGCGGCCTGATCCGCGGCATCGAACTGGCCGACCCGGCCGACGGACGGCCCGCGACCGAGGCCGCGGCCGCCGTCCAGGCCCTCGCGCTGCGGCACGGCCTGATCGTCGAACTCGGCGGCCGCGACGACGCCGTCGTCCGTCTGCTGCCACCGCTCAACGTCACCGCCGAGGTCGTGGACACCGCGTGCGCGATCGTCCGCGACGCCGTCACCGTCGCCTGCCGCCCCCGCGCGGGCGCGGCATTCTGAACCGCCCTGGAAGGAGCCACCATGGCGCTCATCGTCCAGAAGTACGGCGGGACCTCGGTGGGGAGCCCGGAGCGGATCCGCCGCGTCGCCGCCCGCGTCGTCGCGGCGCACGACGCGGGCCACGACGTCGTCGTGGTGGTCTCCGCCATGGGCGCCACCACCGAGGAACTGCTCCACCTGGCGGGCGAGGTGAGCCCCGACCCCGTCCCCCGCGAGCTCGACATGGTGTTGACGGCGGGCGAGCAGATCGCGAACGCGCTGACCGCGATGGCCACCGCCGCGCTCGGCATCCCGGCCCGCTCGTTCACCGGCCCGCAGGCCGGTGTCCTGACGACCACCATCCACGGTGACGCCCGCATCGTCGCGGTCGAACCGCGCCGGGTGCGGCTGGCGCTCGACCGCGGGGAGATCCCGTTCGTCGCCGGATTCCAGGGGCGCTGCCGCGAGACCGGCGAGGTCACCACGCTGGGCCGCGGCGGCTCCGACACCACGGCCATCGCCCTCGCCGCGGCCCTCAAGGCCGACGTCTGCGAGATCTGCACCGACGTCGACGGCGTCTACACCGCCGACCCGCGCACCGACCCGTCGGCCCGGCTGCTGCGCCATGTCACGTACGCGGCGATGCGGCGGCTGGCCGCCGACGGCGCCGAGGTGCTGGCGCTGCGCAGCGTGGAGTACGCGGCCCGGTGCGGGGTGACCGTGCACGTCAGGTCGTCCTTCCACGACCGGCCCGGCACGGTGATGTCCGCGTTGCCGGTCCCCGTGGCGGCGGGCGCGTCCGGCCGGATCGCCCGGCGGACCGTGGTGGGCCGGGCGCCCGCCCCGGCCCATGGCGGCGCGGAGCCGCTGCCGGGGGTCCCGGCGGGCAGCGGAGGCCGACGGTCCCCGGCCACCCGGCCCCTGGCACCCGCGCACCCCAGCGGCGGCCGGAAGGCGGCCGGATGAACCGGACCCCGGCGGTCCGCGTCGTCGGCCGCGACCCGCTTCCCGGTACCGCGCCGCGCCCGGGCACCCCGGAGGTGTGGCTGCTGCCGGACGCCGCCGGATATCTCCGCGCCCGCGGCCCGGACACGGCCCACGCGGTCCTCGCCGCCGACGAACGCCGCCGCGCCGCCGCGCTCCGTCCGGCCCGGGCCCGGACCCGCTACACCGCCGCCCACCTGCTGCTCCACGAGCTGCTCGGCGCGTACCTGGGGCGCGACCCCGCCTCGATGACCTTCGTACGGGAGCGGTGTCCGCACTGCGGCGCCCCGCACGGCAGGCCCCTGGTGGCGGACGCGCCGCTGCACTTCTCGCTCTCCCGGGGCGGCGGGCCCGTCCTCCTCGCCTTCGGGGATGCGCCGGTGGGAGTCGACGCGGAGGCGGTGCCGTCCGCGTCCGGCGCCGAGGAGGTCGCCCGGCTGCTGCACCCCGGCGAGCGTGCCGAGCTGGCGGCCCTGCCCGCGGCGGACCGCCCCGCCGCGTGCGCCCGCTGCTGGACCCGCAAGGAGGCGTACCTCAAGGGCGTCGGCGTCGGTTTCGCCTCCGGGCCCGCCGAGGTGCGCATCGGCGCGGGCCCGTGGCCGGTACGGAACGGCCCGTGGTGGGTGGTGGACCTGCCGCTCGCGGTGTGGGTCGACGGACCGGCGGCCGTCGCGGCCTGCGCGTACCGGGAGCGGGCGGCCGGGGTGGTCAGGTGGTGGCGGCGCCGAGGTCGCGGTGGATGACGCGGGACGCCGCCTCGATGGTGGCGATGCCGTAGTCCATGGTGCGGTTCCCACGGGAGAGGACGGCCAGACCGTAGTCGTGGCCGCCGCCCGTGAACGCGGCGACGCTGTGCACCCGCCAGCCGTCGGTGGTACGCGGCAGCCAGCCGTTCTTGACCTGCGCGGTGGCGTCGGCCGGGTGTCCGGCGGGGGCGCCCCACCGCTGGTCGGGGGCGACGTGCCCCATCAGCCTGAGGGCGTAGGAACGGGCGCCGGGCCCGAGGACCTCGTTGTCGTGGGTCAGCAGGCGCATCAGGGTGAGCTGGTCGTCGGCGGTGATCTGGGTCAGGCCCCAGGACGGTCCGTCGCCCGGCACGGTGTGTGTCATCCCGGCCAGGGTGAGGAAGTGCCGGATGCCGTCGGGTCCGACCTGCCGCCACAGCTTGCTGGTGGCGGCGTTGTCCGACCGGGTGATCATCGCGGTGGCCAGCTGCCCCTCCCGGTCCGTGAGCGGCCGGTGCGCCTCCTGGGCCTGCCGCAGCAGTGCGCCGAGCACGGTCACCTTCACCACGCTCGCCGAGTCGTAGGCGGCATCGGCCCGGAACCGGCAGCTGGTCTGCGTGGACGCGTCGTAGAGGGCCAGCGCCGGGGTGTCCTTGCGCCCCTGGAACGCATCGGCGATGTCCCGGGACAGCGTGGGCGCGAGGCCCGGCGTACCGGAGGTGCACACGACCCGCTCGCCGCCCACGGCGGCGGAACCGTGCCGCCCGCCGCCGGACGGGTAGGTCCCGGTGACGGCGAGGGCCGGGGCGGCGGCGCCGAGCGCGGTGAGCAGTACACCGACGGCCACGGCGGCGGCCCGGGCGCGACGGGTGGGACGGGAGCGGGGCATGGATGAGTTCCTGTTCGCTGAGAAGCCGGGCACACCGCGATCCGTGCGGGAGCCAGGAACCGGCGGCCGCACCGGCCGGACCGGCCCTGCGGACGGGGTTGCCCGGGGAAGACGCCTGCCCGGAACATGCCGGGAGACGGCGGATGCCGGCGGTACGGACGGAGGAAGGTACGGAGGGATGTACGGAGGTACGGACGTACGCGACCGGTCATGCCGACGATAAGGGGCATATGGGGCGATCGGCGCAGATCGGAGGGGTGATGTGCGACACCCGCCCGGTGGAGTGGCTGTCTCTTATAAACATCTGACGCTGCCGAAGACTTAATAGGTGTAGATCTCGCTGGTGG
>NZ_VKJP01000437.1 GCF_007280575.1 Streptomyces benahoarensis | reverse complement strand
CCGCCCCGGCCCGGGGCCCGCACCGCCGCTGGGCGGTGCCCACACGCGTCACACTGGGAACGGTGCGACGCCTCGGACGAAGCGGCGCACCCCGTCGTGCGGCCCCCGTAGGGGCGGCCGTCGGCGCAGCGCACACAGTGGAGGGAGAACGCAGTGGGGACCGTAACGCTGGGCGTTTCGATCGTGGTCCCGGAGCCTTACGGCAGCTACCTCCAAAGGCAGCGCGAGGGCTTCGGCGACAGCGCGGCACACGGCATCCCCACCCACATCACCCTGCTGCCACCGACCGAGGTGGACCGGGACGCGCTGCCCGCCGTCGAACGGCACCTCGCCGAGGTCGCCGAGGGCTGCCGGCCCTTCCCGCTGCGGTTGGAGGGCACCGACACCTTCCGTCCGCTGTCGCCCGTCGTCTTCGTGAAGGTCGCCGAGGGCGAGGAGGGCTGCGCCGCCCTCCAGGCCCGGGTCCGCGCCGCGGGCGGCCCCTGCGCCCGTGAACTGCAGTTCCCGTACCACCCGCACGTCACCGTCGCCCACCACCTCGACGACGTCGCGATGGACCGCGCCCAGCACGAACTCCGCGACTTCCGGGCCACCTGGACCATCGGCGGCTTCGCCCTCTACGAGCAGGGCGCCGACGCGGTGTGGCGCCTGGAGCGCGAGTACCCCTTCGGGCCCCGCACCGCGACCGTCCCCCGCCAGGCCGGTCTGACGCGGCCGCCGGCGCCGTCCTGCTGAACGGCGCCGGGGCGCTTGACGACGGCCGTACGGGGGTGACGGCGCGGGCCCTGGCCCGTACGGCCCGTGGCGCGCGGCCGGGCCCGGACGCGGCTGACGGCGCGGGGCCTGGTTCCCCGGGGCCCCGCCCCGTACGCGGCTGAGGGCACGAGCCCCGCCCGTCCGGCTACAACGCCAACCGCCGGAACGTCCGCCGTGGCACATGCCGCAGCGCCGCCATCACATACCGCAGCTTCCCCGGCACCCACACCACCTCCGACCTGCGGCGCAGCCCCGCCTCGACCGCCTCGGCGACCTCCTCAGGCGTGGTCACCAGCGGCGCCGACGACAGCTCCGGCGTCATCCGCGTCCGCACCCGGCCGGGCCGCACCACCATGACGTGCACCCCGGACCCGTGCAGCGCGTCGCCGAGCCCCTGCGCGAACGCGTCCAGACCCGCCTTGCTCGACCCGTAGAGGAAGTCCGAGCGCCGGGCCCGTTCGCCGGACGCCGACGACAGGACGACCAGCGAGCCACGCCCCTGCTGCCGTAGCTCCTGGCCGCAGACGAGCGCGGCGGAGACGGCGCCGGTGTAGTTGGTCTGCGCGAGCCGTACCGCGTGCCGGGCGTCACGTTCGTCGCGCGGCTGGTCCCCGACCACGCCGAACGCCAGCAGCACCATGTCCAGCTCGCCCTCGGCGAAGACCGCCTCCAGCGTCTCCCGGTGGCTGCCCGTCTCCAGCGCGTCGAACGCGACGGTCCGCACCTCCGCGCCGTACGCCCGCAGCCGGTCCGCCGCCTCCTCCAGGCCCGGCGACGGGCGCCCGGCCAGCCAGATCGTCCGGGTGCGGCGGGCGGCCAGCCGCGCCGCGGTGGCCAGCGCGATCTCGGAGGTCCCGCCGAGCACCAGCAGCGACCGCGGGCTCCCACAGGCGTCGTTCATGCGGCGACCGTAAACGGTGTGACATCCCTACTAGTCGTCCGAACCGCCCGCCCCGTCCGCGTCTCGCCCGAACGGGTGGCCGCCTCCGCACGACGGGCCGGGACCGGCCCCCGTACGCACCTGATTCCGGGGTACGCGGACGCTAAGGTTCCGGATCACCGGCCTGACGATGCGACGAGGGGAACGCCATGGACTGGCTGAGCAGGCTGCCGCTGATCGGCCCGGCGGTGACCTGGCTGATGGCCACCCACCTGTGGCGGGCCTGGACACGGATACAGCGGGTGCACTGGACCCGGCTGGCCGCCGCGATCACCTTCACCAGCTTCGTCGCGCTCTTCCCGCTGATCACCGTCGGCGCCGCGATCGGCGCCACCGTCCTCAGCACGAGCCAACTCCACACCCTGGAGACCCGGCTCGCCGCCCAGATCCCCGGGATCTCCGGCCAGCTCGACCTCGGCGCGCTGGTCGACAACGCCGGGACCGTCGGCCTCATCGCGGGCGCCGCCCTGCTCTTCACCGGCATCGGCTGGATCCAGGCGATGCGCGACTGCCTCCGCGCCGTCTGGGAGAAGGAGCACGACGACACCAACTTCTTCCTCGGCAAGCTCCGCGACGGTGCCGTCCTCATCGGTCTCGGCGGCGTCGCCCTGCTCTCCGTCGCCTGCTCCGCCTTCGCCTCCGCCGCCGTCGGCCACGCCGCCGACGCCCTGGGACTGGCCGAGGGCGGCATCGGCAGCGCCCTGCTGACCGCCGCCGGTTTCTGCATCGCCGTCCTGGCCGACTTCCTGCTGCTGATCTACGTCCTGACCCGGCTGCCCGGCGTCCGCCCCCCGCGCCGCGCCGTCGTGGTCGCCGGACTCCTCGGCGCCGTCGGCTTCGAACTCCTGAAACTCCTGCTCAGCGGCTACCTCAAGGGCGTCGCCTCGAAGAGCGTGTACGGCGCCTTCGGCACCCCGATCGCCCTCCTGCTGTGGATCAACTTCACCGCCAAGCTCCTGGTCTTCTGCGCGGCGTGGACGGCCACGCAGGATCCGGCGGCGGAAGCGGATGAGAGGCGGCCGGTGGAGGGGCCGGACGGTGACGGGCCCGAGGGCGGGAAGCCGGGGAAGGGCGCCGGGGAGCCGGAGGAGGGTGGCGGGAAGCCGAAGGAGGGTGGCGGGCCAACTTCTCGGAGCATCGACCGGAAGCGTTAAATCCGCTGGTCCGGCGGGTAGTTGGCCCGCAAGGGGGCTGCTGAACCCCTACGGGATTTTCCGTACGGGACCGGCCCTACGGGGCCAGACCTGGCTCACCACAGCCGACGGGCTCAGCCCCCCGCCCCACCTCACCGACGCCGCCGCGCCCCCCGCCGTACCGCCTCCGGCAACGGCCGACGCCGACGTACGAAGAGGGCCACCGCGCCCACCACGACCAGCGCACCACCGGCCACCCCGACCGCCGTCCACGCACCGCCCGACGAATCGGCCGCCTGCGGCGCGGAGGGGGCGCCGCCCTTGCCGGGCTTGCCGTCGTCGTGGTGCCCGGCGGCCGTCGCGTCCCCCTCCTCGCTCCTCGGCCCGACCAGCCGCCCGACCGGCTCGACCTTGCCCGCAGCCTCGAATCCCCAGTCGAAGAGCGCCGCGGCCTCCTTGTATGCCTCGTTGCGCTCTTCCTTCGCCGGGTTCATCACGGTGACCAGCAGCTTCCGCGCACCGTGCTGGGCGACGACGGTGAGCGTGTTCCCGGCGTTCGTCGTGTAGCCGTTCTTCACCCCGGCGATCCCCGGATACGGCTTGAGACCGAAATCGCCGCTGAGCAGCCGGTTGGTGTTCTGGATCCCGAACGACATCCGCTTGCCGTTCTTGTCCATCTCCCCGGGGAACTGCGCATTCGCCGTCGCGCAGTACTCCCGGAAGTCGGCGTTCTGCAGCCCGGCGCGGGCGAACAGGCTCAGGTCGTACGCGCTGGAGACCTGGCCCGGCGCGTCGTACCCGTCCGGCGTGACGACATGGGTGTCGACGGCGTTCAGATCCTTGGCCCGCTGCCGCATCTCCGCGACCGTCGCCTCGGTACCGCCGTTCATCGCCGCGAGCGTGTGCACCGCGTCGTTCCCGGACCGCAGGAAGACCCCGAGCCACAGGTCGTGGACGGTGTACGTCAGGTTCTCCTTTATCCCGACCAGGCTGCTGCCCGCGCCCATGCCCTGCAGATCCGCGGGCTTGACCTTGTACTTCTCGTCCTTGGGGAACTTCGGCAGAACCGTATCGGCGAACAGCATCTTCAACGTGCTGGCGGGCGGCAGCTGCCAGTGCGGGTTCTTCGCCGCCAGCACCTCACCCGACTCCGCATCGGACACGATCCACGACCGCGCCGTGATCCCCTGCGGCACCTTCGGCGCCCCGCCCTTCAGCCGCACCTGCACCCCCGGCACGCCCAGCCGCTCACCCCCGACCCGCGACATCACCGCGGGCGGCGCGGGCTCCTTCGCCCGCTTCGGCCCGTCGCCGTTCGCGGCGTACGCGGTCCCGCCGCCGAGCACCACGGGCGGCACCAGCAGCGCGGACACGGCGAGCGCGGAGACGGCGCGGGGGCCGCGCGGTGCGGGGACCCGCGCGGGCCGGGACGCGGGCGCCGTCCGGGGGCCCGGGACCGCACCGCCCGAGGCACCGGCTGGGCTCGGGCGCTGTCTCTTATACACCTCTGACGCTGCCGACGACTTAATAGG
>NZ_VKJP01000436.1 GCF_007280575.1 Streptomyces benahoarensis | reverse complement strand
GGGCCTGGACGGTGACGTCGAGGGCCGTGGTCGGCTCGTCCGCGATGATCAGGTCCGGCTCCAGGGCCAGCGCCATCGCGATCATGATGCGCTGGCGCATCCCGCCCGAGAACTGGTGCGGATAGTCACCGGCCCGGCTCCTCGCGGCGGGGATCTTGACGCGGTCCATCAGCTCGACGGCCTCGGCGCGGGCCGCCTTGCGGGACATACCGCGGTGGACCTGGAACATCTCCCCGAGCTGGGCGCCGACGGACATCACCGGGTTCAGTGCGGAGAGCGCGTCCTGGAAGATCATCGCCATACCGGTGCCGCGGACCCGGCGGCGTTCCTCCCGGCCGAGAGTGAGCAGGTCACGCCCCTGGAAGCGGATCTCGCCGCCGGTGACGAAGCCGGGCGGCGAGTCGAGGATGCCCATGATCGCCTGGGCGGTGACGGACTTGCCGGACCCGGATTCGCCGAGGACGGCGAGGGTCTGCCCGGCGACGACGCGGTAGCTGACGCCGTTGACGGCCTTGGCGACGCCGTCGCGGGTGCGGAACTCCACCTTCAGGTCGCGGACGTCGAGGAGCGGCGGCCCGTTGGTGCCGGTGGTCTCGGGGCGGGGTGCGGTGACGCTGTCGTTGCTGGTCATCTGCCCGCTCCTCAGCGCAGTTTGGGGTCGAGGGCGTCGCGGACCGCGTCGCCGAGCATGATGAACGCCAGCACCGTGATGCTCAGCGCCCCCGCCGGCCACAACAGCATGTGCGGCGCGTTACGGATGGAGGTGGAGGCGGCGGAGATGTCGATGCCCCAGGAGACGGTGGGCGGTTTCAGCCCGGCGCCGAGGAACGACAGCGTCGCCTCCAGCGAGATGTAGGTGCCCAGGGCGATGGTCGCGACGACGATGACCGGGGCGACGGCGTTGGGGGCGATGTGCCGCAGCAGAGTGCGGCCGTTCCCTGCGCCGAGGGCGCGGGCCGCCTGGACGTAGTCGTTCTGTTTGGCGGTGACGACGGCGCCGCGGGCGATGCGGGCGATCTGCGGCCAGCCGAGCAGCACGATGAAGCCGACGACCGGCCAGACGGTGGAGCTGGTGACGACGGAGAGGAAGACCAGGCCGCCGAGGATGACGGGGATGCCGAAGAAGATGTCGGCGATCCGGGAGAGCAGCGTGTCCCACCAGCCACCGAAGAACCCGGCGAGCCCGCCGAGGAGGCTGCCGAGAAGGGCGGCTCCGGCGGTGGCGCAGACGCCGACGGTGATGGAGGCGCGGGCGCCGTGGACGACGCGGGTGTAGACGTCGCGGCCCTGGGTGTCGTAGCCGAAGGGGTGGCCGGGCTCCGGTCCCGCCTGGGCCTTGGCGAGGTCGGCGCGGTACGGGTTGCCGTCCGCGATCAGCTGCGGCCAGACCGCGATGACCAGCAGGAACAGGATGATCAGCGCGGAGATCAGGAAGACCGGGTTGCGGCGCAGGTCGTGCCAGGCGTCGCTCCACAGGCTGCGGGGTTTGCCGGTGGGGGCGCCGCCGGGTCCGGCGCCGGGGGGCCGCTCCAGCGATTCGGCCTCGCCGATGGCGAGCGCGGCGGGCCCGCCGTCGCCGTGGGTGATGGCCTCTTTGGGCGCGTAGGGGTCAGGCATAGCGGATCCTCGGGTCGAGGACGGCGTAGAGCAGGTCGACGAGGAGGTTGGCGACGAGGAAGACCAGCACGAGGATGGTCACGAAGCCGACGACGGTGGGTGAGTTCTGGCGCAGGATGCCCTGGTAGAGCTGGAATCCGACGCCGTGGATGTTGAAGATGCGCTCGGTGACGATGGCGCCGCCCATGAGCGCGCCGATGTCGGTGCCGATGAAGGTGACCACCGGGATCAGCGAGTTGCGCAGCAGATGGCGGGTGATGACGCGGTGGCGCGGCAGCCCCTTGGCGACGGCGGTGCGGACGTAGTCGGCGCGGGCGTTCTCCGCGAGGGAGGTGCGGGTGAGCCGGGTGACGTAGGCGAGGGAGACCAGCGCCAGGACGAGTCCGGGGAGCAAAAGTTCGCCGAGCGGGGCGTCGGTGGAGACGGCGGGTTTGACCCAGTTCCCTTTCACGCCGAGCAGGAATTGCAGGACGTAGCCGCTGACGAAGGTGGGGATGGAGACCACGACGAGGGTGAAGATCAGCACGGTGGTGTCGACGGTGCGTCCGCGCCGCAGTCCGCTGAAGACGCCGAGGACGATGCCGACGACCATTTCGATGACGATGGCGACGAGGGTGAGCCGCAGGGTGACGGGAAAGGCGGCGGCCATGAGTTCGGTGACGGGCTGGCCGTTGAACGCGGTGCCGAAATTCCCCTGGAAGATCTGCGCCATGTAGTGCAGATACTGCTTCCACAGCGGCTGGTCGAGGTAGAGGTCGGCGCGGATCTGGGCGGCGGTGGCCGGGTCGGGTGCCCGGTCGCCGAAGAGTGCGGCCACCGGGTCGCCCAGCGCGTACACCATGAGGAAGATCAGGAGCGTGCTGCCGATGAACACCGGGATCATCTGGAGCAGTCGCCGGATCACATAGCGTCCCATGAGGGCTCCGGGTTCTGGTTCAGTGGACCGTGATCTCGTTGTAGACGGGGACGCTGAGGGGGTTCAGCGCCACATTGGCGATCCGGTCGGAGTAGCCGCCGTTGCCGTTCTGGTACCAGAGCGGAATGGACGGCATGTCCGTGGCGAGGATCCGCTCGGCGTCCTGGAATGTGGCGATGGCTGCCTTGCGGTCGGGGGCGGCGTTCGCCTCGTTGATGAGTTTGTCGAACTTCGGGTTGCTGTATTTGCCGTCGTTGGAGGACGCCTTGGAGTAGTACATCGGCTGGAGGAAGTTCTGGATGAGCGGGTAGTCCATCTGCCAGCCGGTGCGGAAGGGGCCCGTCATCTTGTCGGAGGTGATGCGGTTGCGGAAGTCGGCGAAGGTACCGACGGGGGCGCCGACGCATGCCTTGTCGTTGTCGAGGGCGTTGTTGATGCTGTTGCAGATCGCGTCGACCCAGTCCCGGTGGGAGCCGGTGTCGGCGTTGTAGGCGATGGTCATATGGCCGCCGGGGAGCCCGCCGCCCTCCTTGACCAGCGCTTTCGCCTTGGCGGCGTGGAATTCGCAGGCTTCGCCGCAGACCCCGTCCTGGAATCCGCCCTTGGCGCCGAGGACGGGTGAGGTCCAGTCGGTGGCAGGGGTGCGGGTGTTCTGGAAGATTTCCTTGGTGATCGAGGCGCGGTCGATGGCCATCGAAATACCGCGGCGGAGCTTGTCGCCTCCCTTTTTGTTCCAGATCTTGTCGTACATCGGGAAGGTGAGGGTCTGGATGATGCCCGCGGGCTGGTTGATGTAGCGGTCACCGAGGTCGGCGTGGGCATTCTTGAGCTGGGTGGCGGGAATATCGTCGACGAGGTCGAGGTTGCCCGCCTGGAGATCGGTGTAGGCGGTGTTGTTGTCGGTGTAGACCTGAAGGTCGATTCCGCCGTTCCTGGCCTTGTCGGCGCCCGGGTACTGCTCCCATTTCCGCAGTTTCATCGCGGAGCCCTTGGTGTAGGAGTCCACGAGGTACGGGCCGTTGCCGATGGGTTTCTTCACCCAGGCGTCGTGATGGGTGTAGAACGTCTGCGGCAGCGGCATGAAGGCGTTGTAGCCGAGGGTGTCGGGCCAGCTGGAGAATTTCTGGTTCAGCGCGACGGTGAATTTCGTGGGGCTGACGACCTTGAGGCCGGAGAGGGTTTTCGCCGTCGCTTTGGCGTTCTCCGGGTGGACGGCATCAAATCCTTCGATGTACTGGAAGAATGGCGCGTTCTTCTGCCTGTTGTCGAGCAGTGCACCGTAGTTCCAGGCGTCCACGAACGATTTCGCGGTAACCTTTTCACCGTTGCTGAAGGTCCAGCCGGGCTTCAGGGTGACGGTGAAATGCCGGGAGTCGGTCGTGTCGATCGATGCGGCGAGCACGTTCTCCGCCGCGCCGGTCTTCGGGTTGTACCGCTTGAGCCCCCGGAAGATCATCTCCAGGACCTTGCCGCCTTGGACCTCGTTGGTGTTGGCCGGTTCGAGGGGGTTCTGCGGGTCCCCCCAGGAGGAGCTGACGATTCCGGCGGCGCCCGAGCCGCGGGTGTCGACCCCGCCCCCGCAGGCGGTCGCCGCCAGGGCGACGGACACCGCACATACGACCCACTTCGTGCGTTCGGCTCCACGCATGGGCGCCTCCTCAGCTCTCAGGCCACGTAAACGACATAAGAGCCCAAAGCGGGGTGTGCTGCACTCCGGCGGCGGGACGCATTACTCCGTGGGGCGCGGAATCCGCCCATGTGCGCGGCGGCCGGGCGGCGGGCCGATCGGGTGCACGGACGCCGGTCGGGTGAGGCCCACGCCCTCGGATCCGCCTCCCCCGGCACC
>NZ_VKJP01000435.1 GCF_007280575.1 Streptomyces benahoarensis | reverse complement strand
GGACGGGGCGGACCGGGAGGACGGGGCGGACCAGGCAGACGGGGCGGACCGGGAGGACGGGGCGGACCAGGCAGACGGGGCGGACCAGGCCGACTGGGCCGACCTGGGCGGCCCCGCCCTCCTCGCCGAGACCAGCGAACTCCTCGCCGGCCAGCTCGACCAGGACCTCGTCACCGCGCTCGTCGCCCAGCTGCTCGTCCCCCGGCTCGCCGACTGGTGCGGCATCTGGCTGCGGACCGAGACCCCCGGCACCGCCGCGCTGCACCTCTCCCGCATCTGGCACACCGACGAACGCCACCTGGGCCCGCTCCGCGCCGAGCTGGAACGCGAGCCCCCGGCGACTGTGGTCACGGCCCCCGGGACCGCCTGGCCCTGGCCGAAGAGCGCCGGCGGCGGCCCGGCGGGCGGCTCCGCGCTCGCCTTCCCCCTCGTCTTCCAGGGCCGGGAACAGGGCATGCTGCTGCTCGGCCGTGCCGGACGGCTGCGGATGACCGACGCCGTCGCCCGTACCGTCGACGCCGTCGCCCACCGCGTCGCCCAGGCCGTCGACACCGCCCGCCAGTACACCCGCCAGCGCACCATCAGCCGCGCCCTCCAGCGGCGCCAGCTGCCCACCACCCTCGCCAGCATCACCGGCGTGGACACCGCCGTCGTCTACGAACCGCACGGCGAGGGCCTCACCGTCGGCGGCGACTTCTACGACATCTTCCCGCTGGGCGAGCGCCGCTGGTGCTTCCTCCTCGGCGACGTCCAGGGCAAGGACCCCGAGGCCATGTCGGTGACCGGCCTCGCCCGCCACCTCGTCCGGCTCCTCGCCCGCGAGGGCCACGGCGTCCAATCCGTCCTGGAACGCCTCAACGCCGCCATGGCCGAGGAGAGCGCCGAGGCCGTCGAGGCCGGCGGCGAACAGGCCCGGCCGCGCTTCCTCAGCCTCCTGTGCGGCGAGCTGACCAGCGACCCGGGCGTCCCCGGGGCCCACGGCTCCGTCGCCAGCGCCGGCCACCCGCTCCCGCTCCACCTGCGCTCCGACGGCAGTGTCGTCCCCGTCTCCGAACCGCAGATGCTCCTCGGCATCGACGAGGGCGCCGAGTTCAGCGCCAGCCCGTTCACCCTCGCACCCGGCGAGGCGCTGGTCTGCGTCACCGACGGCGTCACCGAACGCCGGTGCGGCAGCTGGCAGTTGGACGACAACGACGGCCTCGCCGATATCCTCCGCGACGGCTGGGGCCTGGGCGCCAACGCCCTCGCCGAACACGTCCGCCGCGCCGCCCACGACTTCGGCCCCGGCCCCGTCGAGGACGACCTCTCCGTCCTCGTCCTCCAGGCGGTACCCCCGGCGGCCCGGGCGCGCGCCGACGGGTGACCACCCCGTGGGCGCGGCGCGTCACGGAGGCCGTCCCCGGGGCGCGGCGGCCCGGGCGAGCCGCGCTCGGTCCGTACGCCCCCGGGGTACGGCGGCCACGGGTCCCTACTTCCCGACCCGGTAGCGCAGATGGGTGACGCCCTCGCCCTCGACCACCGCCACCGGCCCGTCGAACCGCACCGGCGCGCTCCCGAGCCCGTCGAAGAGCCGCGTGCCGCCGCCCAGGACCACCGGCACCAGCGCGATACCGACCTCGTCGAGCAACCCGGCCTCCAGACACTGCCGGGCCATCTGCCCGCCGTTCACCACGACGTCCTTCTCCCCGGCCAGCTCCTGCGCCCGGGCCACCGCCGCCTCGATGCCGCCGGTGACGAAGACGAAGTTCTCGTCGTCCTCGGGACGGTCCTCCGGACGCCGGTGGGTGAGCACGACCGTGGTCACGTCCATCGGATGCCGCCCGCCCCAGGCGTGCGTCAGGTCGTAGAGGTGCCGCCCGACGACCAGCGCCCCCGTGTTCCCCCACTCCCGCCGGATCAGCTCGGCGCTGGCCGCCGACACGCGGAACGGCGGTACGTCGGGACTGGCCGTCGGGATCTCGACATCGCCGTCGCCGTACCACCGGAACAGCAGGTCGAAGCCGCTCTCCTCCGGCCCGGCGATGTAGCCGTCCAAGGACATCGTGGTGACGCTGGTGGTGACCTTGCCCATCTGTTGTCTCCTTCGCCTGCCTGCGGGGGCGCGGGTCGGCCCCCCGTGATCGACGGCGTCCACCCTGCCCCGGACCGGACGGAACAACCGCCGGGTGCTGCCCCGCCACCTCACCCACCGCCTCGACGCCCTCCTGGAAACGCTCGCCTTCACGGACCGCCCCGGAGCGCCCGAAACCCCCGACACCGACGTCCTGCTCACCGTCGCCGACGCGGTACGCCACCATCGCCCGCTCTCGCTCCGCTACACCGACCGCACCGGCCACCGCACCGAACGCGCCCTGCACGCCTACGGAATCGTCGCTCACGCCGGCCGCTGGTACGTCACGGGCGAGGACACCCGACTCGGCGAGGCCCGCACCCTCCGCCTCGACCGCATCACCGACGCCCGGCCCCTGCCCGGCACGTTCGAGGAACCCCCGGGCCTCGACCCGGCCCAGCGCGTGATCTCCGCCCTCGCCACGACTGCCTACCGCGGGCGGGCCTGAGGGCGGGGGCCGGGCGGCGAGTGGTGACCGGCGCGCGAGCCACCGCTGTCCAAGTCCCGGCGTCCGGCCCGGTGTCCGGGACGCACGCGGCACCCGGACCGGCCGGTGACCCGGCCCGCCGCACAGCGCCCGGCGTCCCTGACACCATGTGCGGATGACCGCCCCCGCTCACCGCGGCCGGGCCGGGAACGAGCCCCCCAGGACGAGTCGGCACGCCTCCTCCAGCGCCCCCTTGAGCTCCTCGTCCGCCTCCGCCAGGAACTCCGCGTCCAGTTCCGACACGAGGCCCCGCGCCCTGGCGAGCAGCGCGCGGCCTTCGTCGGTCAGCTCCAGTCGTGCGCGGTGCCCCTGCCCCTGAAGGTTGCGTTCCACCGCCCCCATCTCCTCCAGCAGGAGAACGGTGGCGCGCATACTCTGACTGGTGACGCCCGCACGGCGGGCAAGATCGCTGTACGACAGGTCGGCGTCGCGCGAGAGGTGTCCGAGCGCGCTGAACAGCCGCACCGACAGGCCGATGCCGACGAGCCGGTCCTCCATCTGCGCCTGCAGACGCCGCCCGGCGGCGATCACCAATATGACGGTCGACGGTGCACCCTCCGGCGCCTTGCTCACCTGAGACTCCCTACCGGGGCTCTACGTTCCGGAACCCCGTGTTCAGTGTCCCAGGCCGCTTCTCAGGCCGGCGGCACCACGACACCGAGCCGCTCGGCCGCCCGCTCGGACAGCTCCCGGAGGACGGCGTGCTTCTCGTCGAAATCCCTGATCGAGGCCCCGGTCAGCTCGGGCCCGGCCAGCTCCGGCGTACCGACGCCGAACAGGGGCTCCGGGGCGTACTCCCAGGTCAGTTCGGACCGGCGCGCGGCCTCGGTGCCGCGGAGGTCCTGGATCAGCCGCAGCGCGATTTCCAGGCCGCCGGTCGCCGGTCCGGCGGTGATGCGGTTGCGGTCCTCCACGACGCGGTTGGTCGGCACCGGGGTCGCCCCGTAGTACGGCAGCAGGTCGTACGCGTGGAAGTTGGTGGTGGCCCGGTACCCGCGGAGCAGCCCGGCCGCGCCCAGCAGCACGCTGCCCATGCAGACACCCGCGACCCACTTCGCGCGGCCGCCGCGGTCGGCGAGGAACTCCAGCGTCTCGGCGTCCTCGCAGATCTCGGCGGGCACCGCGCCCGCGAGCAGGACGTCGAGGTCGGCCGGGCAGTCCTCGAACGTGGTGGTCGCACGCGTGGGGAAGTGGGGGGTGCCCGTCAGCTCGTCGAGGTCCTTCCAGACGAGATGCACGTTCACCTCCGGCTGGAAGCCCAGAAGCGTGTGGACCCCGATGACATCGGCCGGCAGGTACCCGGGACACACCAGGATCGCGACTTCGAGCTTGCGCAGTTCATCGGTCATGTTCCTTCTTCTCCTCGCCTCGCAGATCTTGAAGCTAGGCTACAAGTTGGCCTGTAAGTCCCCGCTAAGAAGACTGCCCCTACCCCTCCCCCGTACGGCCGCCCGGCTCCTCCGCGGGAGGCCGGGGCGGTGCGGGATGCCGGAGCTGTCGCTCCGGTTCGGTCGGCAGGTCTCACGGGCCCAGGCGCTGTTCAGCCGGCCTCAAGGGCCCAGGTGCCGTCCGCGCCGGGGCCGCACGCCCAGGGCCCCTGATGGCCCGTCTCCGCCACGCCCCGCTTCTCGGGAGAGCCTTCCGTCAGGAGCTCTCCACGCCGACCGCCCCCGTGTACGGCCGCACCCGCCTCGCGATCCGCTCGTCCACCTCCCCCATATCGGCCCACCGCGCCAGCCCCGTACGGAGCACCACACGCGGTACGGCGTCCGCGCGGGCGGCGAAGAGGTACCGGAATCC
>NZ_VKJP01000434.1 GCF_007280575.1 Streptomyces benahoarensis | reverse complement strand
GCCGGGAACACCATCCACAACGTCGTCCTGGTCTGGGTGGCGAGCGTGGCGATCGGCTATGTCGTCGAGGTGGCCCGCGACAGTGAGCGCACCCTCGCCCGCGCGCTGCAGATCGAGGCGGCGACCCCGACCTGCGTCTGCACCACGCCGACCCGTCCCTGCTCACCGACTTCGTCCGCGCCACCGCCGACACCGGCACCCCGCTCGTCCTGCTGCACTGCTACCCGTACCACCGCCAGGCCGCCTACCTCGCGGCCGTGTACCCGCATGTGTACGCCGACGTCGGCCTCACCCTCGGCCACACCGGCGCCCACGCCGCCGCCGTGCTCGCCGAATTCCTGGAACTGACCCCGTTCGGCAAACTCCTCTTCTCCACCGACGCGTACGGCCTGCCCGAGCTGTACACCGTCGGCAGCGCCGTCTTCCGCACCGCGCTGCGCACCGTCCTCGACGGCTGGACACACACCGGCGCCTGGTCGTACGAGGACGCCGCCCGCATCGCCGCACTGATCGCGGCGGGCAACGCACGGCGGGTGTACGGGCTGGGGGACGGCCTCTAGGGAATCGGTTCGGGCCCCGCCCGGGCAACGCCCTGGGCGGGGCCCGCCACGGCCCCGGGCGTCAACGTCCCACCGCAGCACGTTCTGTTTCAGCCCGTGCGGGGGGAGAAACCCCCGACGGCAACGCCGTGGGACGTGCAGTCCATGTCGTGGTAGCGGTCGGCGAAGGTACCGGTGAGGCCGGTGAACGCGTCGTACGCATGGTCCATGGGCAGGTCTTTGCCCACCCTGAACCGCAGCTGCACGTGGACGGACTCGCGGGGCTTCAGTGTCTTCGGGCCGGGGACGGTGCCGCCGGCGTTCCCATTGGCCTGGCGCAGCGTCTTCCAGGCGCGCTGCGAGGTGTCCCAGTACTGCAGATCGCCGTACGGGCTCAGGTCGTGCTCGCCCTCGTTGTAGACGTAGCTGCCCAGCTCGGCGCTGAGTTCGAACGACTTCAGATTCTTCGCCGAGGCGTTGGTGAGCGTGGCGGTGTAGGTCGTCCAGCCGGTGCCGAGAGTGATCGACTCGGGTATGCCGAACGTGCGGCCCACGAAGGCGTTGTTGTTCTTCCCGAGGTCGGAGCACTTCGGGATTTCCGCGGCAGGGGCCGCCTGGGAGGCGGGCGCGGCGGCCACCGCCACGGGGATCAGGGCGGCCGTCGCGGCCGAGACCGACAGGGCGCGGCGCAGTTTCATGAAGATCTCTTTCCTGGTTCTTCGGACCCTTGGAGCCTTTGCTGCCAGTGCGATTGAGCTCTGAGGCCGTGGATCCTTGGGTTGTCAGGTTCTTGGAGCGACGGTTGGGCTCACGCGGTGACGTCCGTGGCGCCCGGCCCGGCCATGCCCTTCCGGCGGCGCACGACGATGACCGCACCCGCGCCGACCACCATCGCGGCTCCGCCGGCGAGAGCGATCGCCGGGAGGGCGGACGAGGAGCCGGTCGTGGCGAGGTGGCCGCCGCCCTGCGGGCCGGTGCCACCGGTGGCACCGGAACCACCCGTACCGCCGCCGGACGCGCCGCTCCGGCCGGGCTCGGCCGTGCCACCCGGCTTGCCCGGCTCACCCGGCTCGGTGGCCGGGGGCTGCGTCGGCTTCGCGCCCGCGGGGAGGAGGGTGAAGTCGTACCAGGCTTCCTTGGCCGAACCACAGGAACCGTCGCGGTTGCGGTAGTCGCCGGCGGCGAGCGCGTACCCGGCGCCGGGCTTGGCGTCCTTGACCATGCGGGTCCGCAGCTGGAGCGTGAGGGTGCTGCGCGGACCGACGGCGAAGAAGCCGAACAGGTCGTCGGGCTCCGCGTCATGGAAGGTCTTCCACCGCCCCGTCTTGGCGTCGCGGTACTCGGTCTCCAGCTCCCAGTACGGCCGGTCGACATCCTCGGCGGAGGACACGTACAGGAAGGGCTGGACCTTCTCCAGGGGCTTGCCGGTGGTGTTGGTGAGCGTCATGGAGAAGGGGGTCCAGGCGCCGCCCGCGGCCAGCTGGCGCGGCAGCCCGTGGACGGCCACCTGCAACTGGTCGGACTCGAACGCGCAGGACTGACCCGCACCATCGGCATCACCGGCGTCCTTGCCTCCACCGGTGGCACCACCTGCGCCGTTGGTCCTCTCGGTGGTCCCGGCGGCTTTCGGCGCCTTCCCTGGGGCGGGACCGCTCGTTGCGGAATCCGCCGTCCGGTCCGCCGGTGTTGCGGCATCGGGGGAGTCGGGAGAGGCGGGTGTGCGGGGACCGGCCTCGGACACCGGCTCCGTTGCGAACGCGGCGGCGGGCGCGGCCAGTACGGCGGCGGGCGCTATCACGGCAGCCGCTGCGGCGGCCGTCAGGGCGCGGCGAATCTTCATCCAGCAGACCTCTCGGATCCCAAGTGCCACCTGGGCGGCACAGGTTGACGTTCGTCATGTTCAGGCCGTGCATGACTCATGGTGTGCGTGAGTGCGCATGCAGACATGCGTACATGCGCACACCTGCGCCTCATATATGAGCACTCGCACTGCGAAAAGGTTCCCCCCTCAAGTCGCTGAAGTGGCGCATCGGGTGGGAAATATCCTGGGATTTCCGTTGGGGTCCGTCTTCGGAGATCATCGAGTGGTGGATCACGGTGAGGTGGGTGCATCGCCATGAACTCACTGACCGTGAGGGTGAGTTGCTCGCCCGTTGCGCACAAGCTCTGCTGGAAAAAATCCGTGTCCCTCGCCTCGGCCCGGGCCGGCCACGCCGTCGGCCTGACTGGGACGTACCGGCACCGACGGGCTCGAAAACTGCCCGCCGCCCGGCACCGCGGGCATGTTTTACTTCCGCGTGCCCGATGCAACGAAATCCTCCACGGACCCCGTACCGCTGCGCTCACGCATATTCGCCGACCTCACACCGCTGCGCACCTCACCGGATTACCGGCGGCTGTGGTGCGGCAACACGATCTCCTGGATGGGCCAGCAGATGACCGCGCTCGCGGTCTCCCTCCAGGTCTACGACCTCACCCACTCCACCTTCGCGGTCGGTCTGGTCGGCCTCTGCTCCCTCGTCCCACTCGTCGTCTTCGGTCTCTACGGCGGCGCCATCGCCGACACCGTCGACCGCCGCAAACTCGGCCTGTACAGCGCGAGCGGCGCCACCGTCCTCTCCGTCGTCCTGGCCGCCGCGGCGCTCACCCACCGGCACCATGTGGCGCTGCTCTACGGCGTCGTCGCTCTCCAGGCCGTGTGCTTCGCGATGAACTCCCCGGCGCGTTCGTCGATGATCCCGCGGCTGCTGCCCGTCGAGCAGCTGCCCGCCGCCAACGCCCTCAACTCGTTGACCAGCAACCTCGGCATGATGGGCGGCCCGATGCTGGGCGGCGTCATCGTCGGGCTGTGGGGCTATCAGGCCGCCTACCTGATCGATGTGGCCGCCTTCGGCGCCTCCTTGTACGCGATGTGGCGGCTGCCCGCGATGCGGCCCGAGCAGGGCGACGGCGACGGTGAGCAGCCGCGCCGCGCCTCCGTCCTGGACGGGCTGCGGTTCCTCGCCACCCGCCCCAACCTGCGGATGACGTTCTTCACCGACCTCTCCGCGATGGTGCTGGCCCAGCCGCGCGCGCTCTTCCCCGCCATCGCGGTGCTGTGGTTCGCGGGCGATGCGAAGACGGTGGGGCTGCTGGTCGCCGCGCCCGCCGTCGGCGCCGTCCTCGGCGGGCTGTTCTCCGGCTGGCTCGGCGGCATCCGCCGCCACGGGCTGGCGATCCTGCTGGCCGTCGCCTCCTGGGGCGCGGCCGTCGCCTGCTTCGGCCTGGCCCGCAACCTCTGGCTCGGCCTGTTCTTCCTGGCCGTCGCGGGCTGCGCCGACACCGTCTCGATGGTCTTCCGCTCCACCATGCTGCAGGCCGCGACGCCGGACCGGATGCGCGGCCGCCTCCAGGGCGTCTTCATCGTGGTCGTCGCGGGCGGCCCCCGCCTCGGTGATTTCCTCGCCGGATCGGCCGCCGATCTGACCTCCCCGACGGTCGCCGTCATCGGCGGCGGCCTCGCCTGCGTCCTGACCGTCACCGCCCTTGGCCTGGGCCGCCGCGCCTTCGCCCGCTACGACGCCCTCGACCCGCAGCCGTAACGGGTGTACGGGCGCGGGCCCACCGGAGGCCCGGCCCGGCCGGGCGTGCGGGGCGGCCCGAGGGACGGGCCTCGCCGGGCGTGCGGGGTGGCCGGGAACGGGCCAGACTCGGATACGGGGGTACCCGCGCACGTAGCAGAGTCCACCTCCGAAAGGCATGCCGTGCAGCCGCAACCGATCCCGTACCGTCCCCGGGCCCGCGGCGGCGGCCGGGTGGCGTCCGGCGCCCCGGGCCACGGGCGGTACGGCCCCGCCGCGACCGATCCGGTCACCCCGCCCGAC
>NZ_VKJP01000433.1 GCF_007280575.1 Streptomyces benahoarensis | reverse complement strand
CCCCGGCCCGGCGCCCGCCCGCCCCGGTACGGGCAGGCGCCCGGCGGCTCGTCTCAGACCGCCGACCAGCCCCCGTCCACCGGCAGCACGGCGCCGTTGATGAACGAGGCGGCGTCGGAGGCGAGGAAGGCGAGGGCGGCGGCCTGTTCCTCGGGGCTGCTGATGCGGCCGGTGACCGCGCCGATCAGCCGGCCGATCACGGCGGGGCCGTGCGCCTCCGGTGCCGCGTCGACGCGGATGCCGGTGGCGGTGGGGCCGGGGGCGATGGCGTTGGCCCGTATGCCCTGGTCGCGGTAGGTCACGGCGAGGTTCTTCACCAGACCGATCACGCCGTGTTCGGCGGCGGTGTAGGCGGCTCCGGCGGCGCCGCCGCGCAGCCCCGCCTCGGAGGCGGTGAAGACGATCGCGCCGCCACCGGCGGCCAGCAGGTGGGGCAGCGCGGCGCGGGTCAGCAGGAAGGGGGCGGTGAGGTTGATCCGCAGGACCCGGTCCCACTCCGCGTCGTCGGTCTCGCCGAGGGCCGACATCCGGTCCATGACCCCGGCGTTGTTGACCAGGACGTCCAGCCCGCCGAAGGCCGCGACGGCCCGTTCGACGACCGCGTCGACGACCCGCTGTTCGCCGAGGTCACCGCCGAAGGCGAGGGCGGAACCACCGGCCTCTTCGATCGCGCGGACGGTGGCCTCGACGCCGTCGCGGTTCACGTCCACGGCCAGGACCCGGTCCCCGTCCGCGGCGAACTTCAGGGCTGTGGCGCGACCGATGCCGGACCGGCGCCGGTGATGACGACGCTGCGTCCGGCCGGAGGGGTCGTGGTGGTGCTCATGGGGTCTCCTCGTGAGGGGCGGTGATCTCGTCGAGGGCGCCGCCGTCGGGCGGCGCATCACGCTCCGGTGGTCTGCGGGGCGACAGCCGCAGCACCGTGCCCTCGCCGTTGGCGGCGAGGAGCAGCGAGCCGTCGGGGGCGGCGGCGAGGCCGGCGAACGGCGGGGCCACCCCGGGCATGCCGTGCGTGAAGAGCGCGGGGCGCTCGCGGGGCGCGGTGTCCGGCGGCGGGCCGACCGCCAACTCCTCGGCCTCGACGCGCCGTTCGCCGGTGGTGAGCGCGACCGCGGTCAGCCTGCGCGCACCGCTCTCCACGGTGAACACCTCGTCGCCGATCACGGCCAGCCCCTGCGGCGCGTCCAGACCGTCCGCGACGGCGGTGGCCCGGCCGTCGTCGATCCGCAGCACCGCCCCGCGCCGCTCATCGCTCACGTAGCAGCGGCCGTCCGCGTCGAGCGCGACGTCCACGGGCCGCTCCAGCCCCTCGGCCAGCACCGTGACCGCATCGTCCGCGGCGAGGGCGAGCACCCTGCCCGCGCCGCTCTCGGCGACGATCAGCCCGCCGTCGGGCCGTACGCACAGACCGGTCGGCTGCCGCAGCCCGCGCGCCCGGACCCGGGTGGTGCCGTCGGCCGGGTCGTACGTGGTGACCTCGCCGTACTGCGAGGTGAGGTGGAGGAGGTCGCCGTCGGCGGCGATGCCGTGGGCGAACGGCCGCAGCACCTCGGTGGGCACACCGTCGGAACCGGCGCCGTCCACGGGTCCGGCCACCCGGTAGTGGTCGGCGGCGTACACCGTGCCGGTCGGGGCGACGGTCACCCCGTAGGGGCCGTCGAGCCCGCGCGGGACGATCTCCCGGGTCCGGCCGTCGGGGTGGAGTTCGGTGATGCCGCCACTGGCGTAGCTGGAGACGAACATGCGGTTCTCCGCGTCGAACGCCGCGTTGTCCAGGCCCGCGAGGCCGCTGGTGACGACGGTTCTGGTGCCCGTGCCGTGCAGGTCGATGCGGGTGACATGACCGGCGGCGCCCCGGGAGAGGACGGAGAGGACGCCGCCCCGGTCGAAGCGGACCGCGACCGGTTCGTGCACCTCCTCGGCGACCTTTTCCGGCGCCCCGCCGTCCGGGGCGATCCGCCACACCTGGCCGGTGACCATATGCGGGTAGTAGAGGTGCCCGTCCGGCCCGAGCTGCATCGCATTGCCCAGGGCCAGGCCCTCGGTGAGCACCCGGGGCGCGCCGCCGTCGGGGAACAGCTCCAGCAGGCGGCCGTTCATCCGCATCTCGTTGACGAAGAGCCGGTCGCCGACGCAGGTGATGCCGTTGACCACGGCCACCTGGTCGGAGACGAGGCTGAACACGCCCTGCGGGCTGCGGCGCCACACCCTGCCGGGGACCAGATCGGCGATGTACATCGACCCGTCGGCACCAAAGGCGAGGTCGTCGGGCGACTGCACCGGGCCGTCCATCGGTACGACGACCTCGACGTCCCCGGTGGCCGGGTCGACGGCGCTGATCTGCCCGGCCAGGAACTGCGCGACGTACAGCCGCCCGTCGGGGCCGAACGCGACGCCGTTCGAACCCCACAGCGGATTGGGGAGGTTGAGCCGCCGCACCTCCCGGCGGGTGGGGGACGACGGCTCCGGGGAGGGTCCGTAGCGGCTGGGGCGGCTCACCGGTCCTCCCCGTGCGGCTCCGCGTCGATGAGCACCTCGCGCAGCCCGCCGCCCGCACGCCAGGCGCGGAGCAGGGCGTGGAAGGCGACCGGCCCGTCGCCGTACGACTCGCTGCGCTCGCGGGGCCTGCCCTCGTTGTTGTAGTAGCCGGGGGTGCATTCGGCCTGGAAGGCGTGCAGGTCGGCGGCCTTCTCGCGGATCGTGGCGACCCACGCTTCCTCCGCCTCGGCGGTCGGCTCGACACAGCGGGCGCCGCTGCGGCGGGCTGCGGCGACGACCTCGGCGACATGGGTGGCCTGCTCGTCGAGGATGTGGGCGTAATTGACGGAGCTGGCGTTCTGCAGCGGCCCGAGCTGGAAGAGGTTGGGGAATCCGTGGCTGGAGAAGCCGTGCAGCGTCCGGGGGCCGCGCTGCCGCCACGTGTCGGTCAGAGCGACGCCGTCCCTGCCGTACACCGGCAGCCGTCCGGAGGTCAGGCCCGAGACGCCGACCTCGAAGCCGGTGCCGAAGATGACGCAGTCGACCTCGTACGCGCGGCCGCCGGCGACGACCGCGTGCTCGGTGATCCGCTCCACGCCGTGGCTGTCGGCGGTGTCGACGAGGGTGACGTGGGGGCGGTTGAACGTCTGGAGGTAGCTGTCGCTGAACGTGGGCCGCTTGCACATGTAGCGGTACCAGGGCTTGAGGAGTTCCGCGGTCGCCGGATCGGTGACGACGGCGTCGACCCGCGCCCGGATCTCGTCCATCTTCCGGAAGTCGGCCAGCTCGTAGGCGCGTTCGCGTTCCTCGGGCGGTACCGCGGCGTAGCTGTCGCTGGGGATGAGTTTCTGCTGGAGGCGGGCGGTGCCGGTCCAGCCGTCGTCGACCAGGTCCTCGTCCACGTGGCCGCCGGTGACGAGGGTGAGGAAGTTGTCGCGGCGGCGCCGCTGCCAGCCGGGGGTCAGGGCCGCGGCCCACTCCGGGTCGGTGGGGCGGTTGCCGCGGACGTCGACCGAGGAGGGCGTGCGCTGGAAGACGTACAGCTCCTGGGCGTCGGCGCCGAGATGGGGGACGCACTGGATGGCGGTGGCGCCCGTGCCGATCAGGGCGACGCGTTTGTCGGCGAGGCGGTGGAGATTCCCGTCGGCGTCGCCGCCGGTGTACGCGTAGTCCCAGCGGCTGGTGTGGAAGGTGTGCCCGCGGAACGTCTCGATGCCCGGTATCCCGGGGAGTTTCGCCTCGCTGAGGGTGCCGCTGGCGGTCACCACGTACCGCGCGCGTATCCGGTCGCCGCGGTCGGTGGCGACGAGCCACTCGGCCGCGCCCTCGTCCCAGCGCAACTCGGTGACCTGCGTCCGGAAGCAGGCGTCGCGGTAGAGGTCGAAGGCGCGGCCGATCGCCCGCGCGTGCTGCCGGATCTCCTCGCCGGGCGCGTACCGCCACTTCGGGACGTAGTCCAGCTCTTCCAGCAGCGGCAGGTAGATGTACGACTCGATGTCGCAGTGGATGCCCGGGTAGCGGTTCCAGTACCAGGTGCCGCCGAAGTCGCCGCCCTTCTCGATCACCCGGATCGACGCCACGCCCGCCTGCCGCAGCCGGGCACCGGCGAGCAGCCCGCCGAACCCGCCGCCGAGGATCACCACCTCGACGCGGTCGTGCAGCGGTTCACGAGTGAACTCCCCGTCGGCGTACGGGTCTTCGTCGTAGTAGCCGAACTCGCCGGTGACCTGCTGATACTGCCCGCGGCCCGCCGGCCGGATGCGGCGGTCCCGCTCGGCGCGGTAGCGGGCACGGAGGGCTTCCAGGTCGACGTCGGCCTGCGGGCCGCCGGGCGGAACGGGCGTGCCGTGGGGGTGGGACATGGTGTTCCTCTTCCTCTCCGTGGTCCGTGCCGCGACGCGGGCGCGGTACGGACCGGGCGGCGGCAGGGAGTGGGGGCGGTACGGGCGACACGGGCCG
>NZ_VKJP01000432.1 GCF_007280575.1 Streptomyces benahoarensis | reverse complement strand
CGCCCCGCCCGCGCCGCCGTCCGGACCCACCGGCCTGGAGGAGCCGTCGGTGAGCCCGCCGTCCGACGACGGCCCGTTCGCCCGCGAACGCCACGTCTGGCTCGGCCTGCACGCGGCCGCGACCCGGAGCCTCGGCCAGGGCTCCATGATCGTCTTCAGCTGACGCGCAACCACCCCGGACACACCGGCCCCGGGTGCGTGCCCCGCCCGGCGGCGGACGGGCACGCACCGGGGCCGTCAGCGCGGCGGCTCCGGCGGACGCTGCCGCGGCATGTTCGGCCGGGCGCCCGGCGGCAGCGTGAACCGCCCGCCGCCCGGCTGCCCCGGGGCCTCCGCCCGCGGCCCGGACCACGGCAGCACCGGCCGGTCCGTCCGCGGCACCGGACCGGCCCGGAACTGGGTCATCCAGTCACCGGTCTCGGACCGCACCAGCTCCCCGATGTCCTCGTGGAACCGGCGCAACACCCCCAGACACCGCTCCGCCGCCTCGCTCGCCGTGCCCTCCGCCGGGCCCAGCACCTCGCGCACGCTCTCCGACGCCCAGTCGAACTGGAGCGCCTCCAGCCGCCGCTGAATCGCCTGCGCCGTCGCGACGTCCCGCATCCAGCCCGCCGTCACCCCGAGGTACCGGTCGCAGCCCACGCAGACGGCGGCTATCAGCAGCGTCAGATACCCCCAGGGCGCCCCGCCGTGCCATGCGCCCGCCAGATCGACCAGCGGCAGCGCGGCGCCCACCGAGACCCCGGTGGCGGCACCGGCGCGCAGCGCCCGCGCCGCGCGCCGCTTGCCGCGCCGGTCGTGCAGATACCAGTCGGCGGCGCGCAGCGCGCTCTCCTCCGTCCACGCGTAGAGCGTGTCCAGCCGGTCGGCGGGCTCGCCCCAGTCGCCGTGCGGGAAGGCCCGGCCGGTCAGGTCGCCGGGCCCGCGCCCCTGGGAGCCGACCCCTAGCAGGGCGGCGGCCCGCTCCCAGGCGCGCCGCGGCTCCCGGCCCCGTCCGCCGTCCCCGGGCGGTCCCTCCGGCTGCATCTCCGGCTGACTCAACCGTGGACCCCCTCGTTGCGGCTACGTACGGTGCGCCCGGTGCGTAGGAAAAGCGGATGTGCGAACACCCCTTCCTACCGCCGAACGGTGGGGCTTGCCCCCACGATCACGGGATTCCCGACCGGAAGTGGCCTCCCATCGGGTATAGGCCAACCCGGCCTCTCACCCGAAAGAGGTGCCGCACCCGTGGGCGCGGAGTTGCCGGGGACCGTGCCCGTAGGGGGTGTCTTCCCGATCTTCGTGGGTCTGCGGCGGTCGAAAAGGCACCCCCCCTAGGGGCGCCGGGCCGGGCCGGAACCCCGGGCGACTAGGCTGCCACCTGTGAAGGTCCTCGTCATCGGCGGCGGCGCCCGCGAACACGCCCTGTGCCGCTCTCTGTCCCTCGACCCCGACGTCACCGCGCTGTACTGCGCTCCCGGCAACGCCGGTATCGCCGAGGTGGCCGAACTCCGCTCCGTCGACGCCCTCGACGGCGCCGCCGTCGCCGCGCTCGCCGCCGACCTGGGGGCCGGGCTCGTCGTCGTCGGCCCCGAGGCGCCCCTGGTGGCGGGCGTCGCCGACGCGGTCCGCGCGCGCGGCATCCCGGTCTTCGGCCCCTCGGCGCAGGCCGCCCGGCTGGAGGGCTCCAAGGCGTTCGCCAAGGACGTGATGGCCGCCGCGGGCGTCCCGACCGCCCGCAGCTACGTCTGCACCACCGCGGAGGAGATCGACGCGGCGCTGGACGCCTTCGGCGCCCCGTACGTCGTCAAGGACGACGGGCTGGCCGCGGGCAAGGGCGTCGTCGTCACCGAGGACGTCGCGACGGCCCGCGCGCACGCCCTGGCCTGCGTGGAGCGCGGCGGCGAGGGCGGCGGGCAGACCGTCATCGAGGAGTTCCTCGACGGCCCCGAGGTGTCGCTCTTCGCGGTCACCGACGGCGAGACGGTGCTGCCGCTCCAGCCCGCCCAGGACTTCAAGCGCGCCCTCGACGGCGACGCCGGTCCCAACACCGGTGGCATGGGCGCCTACAGCCCGCTGCCCTGGGCCGACCCCCAGCTCGTCGACGAGGTCCTGGCCACGGTCCTGCAGCCCACCGTCGACGAACTGCGCCGCCGCGGCACGCCCTTCTCCGGCCTGCTCTACGCAGGTCTGGCGATCACCTCGCGCGGCGTGCGGGTCATCGAGTTCAACGCCCGCTTCGGCGACCCGGAGACCCAGGTGGTCCTGGCCCGCCTGAAGACGCCGCTGGCCGGGCTGCTGCACGCCGCCGCGACCGGCACGCTGGCCGCCGTCCCGCCGCTGCGCTGGAGCGACGGCGCCGCGGTCACCGTCGTCATCGCCTCGCACAACTACCCGGGCACCCCGCGCACCGGCGACCCCATCGAGGGCCTCGCCGCCGTCGCCGAGCAGGACGGCCCCAAGGCGTACGTGCTGCACGCCGGGACCGAGCAGGACGCGTCCGGCGCGGTCCTCAGCGCGGGTGGCCGGGTCCTGTCGGTGACCGCGACCGGCGCCGACCTCACCGTCGCCCGCGACCGTGCTTACCGTGCCGTGGGCCGGATCTCCCTGGACGGCGCCCAGCACCGCACGGACATCGCCCGGAAGGCCGCGGAGGACGCGGCGGAGGCGGCGAACGCGGGGGCGCAGGCGTAACGCCGCTCCCTCTCGTCGCACCCGGCATCGCCGGTCGGCCCCGGTGCCCCGCCTGTTACGGCGGCGGCGCCGGGGCCGCTGGCACGTTCGGGGGGCCGTTCGGCCCGTTCGGCCCTTCCGCGCCCGTCGGCCACGGCCGTCGGTGTCCGGGTATGGGGCGGATACGGCGGCGGGGGAGCGGGCGCGGGGCGCGCCTGGCGTGCGCTGGTGCGGGGACGGGCGCGGGCCGAAGCGGCGCCGGGGCGTCGCCGGTCTCCGGGTCCCGGGGCCGTGCGGGAGACAGTTCCCGGCTCTGCCCAAAGCCATACCATCGAGTGACCGATCCGGCGACCTGCTGACGGGAGCCGGGCCCCCAACTAGGGTGCCGCGCAAGCGTTCTGTGCGCGCCGTGCTGCTCTCCGGTACGGCGACCACGGTGACGTCCGGCAAGTGGCTCACCGGCATTGCGATGTCAGTGGCCGGTGCCACAGTGGTGGGGAGCGCGCGATGGCTCGGGCACGGTGCCCGTGCGGGCCGGAGCCGCCGGGCGCTCCCGATGTTCGGCTCGATACGCGTGATCTCTCCGATGTCTCCGTCCGTCTCCACGAGGACAGCAGGGGGTGTGCAGGCCCATGGCTGGTCCGGAAACAGGCGTCCTCGCGGCGCGCTCCCGTGCCCTGGCCGTGCTGCGGATCCGCGGTGCGGCGCTCGCCGTGGCGCTGCTCCCCGCCGCCGTCGCCGTGGTGCTGCTCGTCGGCGGCGCCACCGGCCGCCTCGGCGCGCCGGACGCCGCCGCGGGCTCCGGCTGGGGCCTGGCCCGGCTGCTCGTGAGCGGCGTCGCGGTGCTGACGCTGGCGCTTGCCGCGCTGGTCGGCGCGGTCGTCGCCGGGGCCAGGCCGGCGCTCAGCCCCTCCGTCCCGGTGCCCGAGGACGCCGCACCCGACCTCTACCGCCTCGTCCGAGAGCTGGCCGACCGCCTCGGCGTCCCGGCGCCGTCCGCGCTGGCCCTCACCCCGGACTGCGACAGCTGGCTGGAGGACCGTACGCACCGCACGCACGGCCCGCCCCGGGCCGCCCGCCGCGCCGACCGGAGGGCGACGGCCCCGGTGCTGGTCATCGGCTCCCCGTTCCTGTGGTGGATGCGCGTCGGCGAGCTCCGCGCCCTCCTCGCCCCCGTCGTCGCCGGCACGGGCCCCGCGGCGGACCCGGACATAGCCGCGGCCCGCCGGTTCATCCGCGGGCTGGACGCCGCGGTCGCCGTCGCCGACCGTGCCCGGGGCGTGTGGGCCCCAGCGCTCCGCTTCGTCGGCCTGGCGTCGCGCCGGATGCTGCACGCCTGCCGCGATCACGCCACGCTCATGGAGCGGGCCGTGGCGGCCGCCGCGTCCGAGCGCGCCCAGGACGTCGACCACCGCCTTCGGACCGTCGCCCAGGAGCAGGTCGGTCTGGCGTACGCGGGCTGGGACCGGCTGCTGACCCGCGTCGCGCTGCCCGCGTGGCGGCTGGGCCGCTGGCCCGCGCACCTGGACTCCGGCGTGGTCTCCGCGCTCACCGAGCTGTCCCGCCGCGACCGTCTGGCCGACGGCTTCACCGCCCGGCTCGGCGAGCGGCCCGCCTGCGATCTCCTGGAGGAGCCCGGCGCCATCGACGGCGCCGCGTCCCTGCTGGCCGCGCGGCTTTTCCACGGCGGCCCGGCGGCGGCCGGACCGGGCTGGTCGCCCGTCGGCTGGGGCGAGTATCCGGACGAGGTCGTGGACCGCACCTGGCGCCTGGAGGCCGCCCGTCTGCACCGCGTCCTGGACGACCTGCCCGCCGCGCC
>NZ_VKJP01000431.1 GCF_007280575.1 Streptomyces benahoarensis | reverse complement strand
GGCGGGTGATACGGGGGGCCGGGCGGACCGGCTGGCCCGAGGGGCGTCGCCGGCCAGGGGCGTCCCCGGAAGGCACGTCAGGCGAACCGGTTGCCCGGGGCGGCGCCATCGGCCGGGGCGCCCCAGGGGCCGTCAGCCGGTCCGCGTCACCGGTGCGGTCCACAAACCGACGATGGCGTCGATCAACCCGGTGGCCGTGGCGTGCCAACTGCTGCGCGCGGTGGCGGTGTTGTCGGCGAGGGCGCGTTCCCGTTCGGCGCAGGTGTGCACGATCAACTGCCGTGCCATCGCGCCCCGTTCGACGTGGACCTCGGGCGGCAGGTCGGGCAGGCAGCGGTTCAGCCCCTCCAGGGTCCGCACCAGCGCCGGTGACCCGAGGGACTCCTCGGCGAGTACGTCCTGGAGCGCCGGATCGGTCATCACCTGGGCGCAGCACCGCGCGAACCATGTGGGGCTGCCCAGGGACGCGAGATGCGCGGTGGTGGGCCGCACCAGGCAGCCGACCCACGCGCCGATGTCCGCGCCGCCGTCCAGCGCGTCCACCCGGCGCGCCCGGTCCTGCTCGATCCGGCCCATGTGCTCACCGGCGATGGCCCGCACCAGGTCGGCCTTGGTGCCGAAGTGGTAGCCGACCGCGGCGTTGTTGCCCTGCCCGGCGGCCTCGCTGACCTGCCGGTTGGACACCGCGTAGACCCCCCGCTCGGCGAACAGCCGCTCCGCCGCGCGCAGGATCCGCGCCCGCGTCACCTCCGCCTGACCGGCCCGCGCCGCCCCCCGCATACCGTCTCCTCCCGACCGCCCACGCCCCGCTTCCGTGCCCGGTCAGGCAACCCGATCGACGCCACCCAAGTCAAGCAACTGACTTAAATTCGCTCTCCGTTGCACCAGACGCCGCGTCATCGGCAGACCGCGCCGCACGGCGCCCGAGCACGGGGACGAGCAGCGCGGCCACCACCCCCACGGCGGTGAGCACCAGCCACGCCGGGCCGAACCCCTCCCGGGTGACGAGCCACCCGAAGAGCATCGGCCCGCAGGCCCCGCCCAAGGAGACTCCCATCTGGGTGAAGGCGGTGGCCCGCGCCGCCGCGGCCGGGAAGGAGACGCCCGCCACGTAGTGCAGCAGCCCGGCCCACCCCCATCCCCCGCCGAAGGCGAGCAGCGCCCCGGCGACGCTGACGGCGACGCCGCCGTTCAGGGCGAGCAGCGACGTCCCGAGGGCGCCGACGGCGTAGAGCTGCCAGAGCAGGGCGCGCGGCGCGTAGCGGCCGCGGTCCACCACGACGCCCGCCGCGAGCCGGACGGCGATGTTCACGACGGAACCGGCGGCGGCCAGGAACCCGGCCGTGGAGAGCGCCAGACCTCCATGGGTCCCCGAAGCGATCAGGAACCCTCCCAGAGAGTTCCCGACCATGGCGCCGCACAGACCGGCCACCGCCAGCCCCAGCAGCTGGGAGTTCAGCTTCAGCGGCGGGGTGGCGGCACGGGCCGGGGCCGCGCCCCGCCCACCGCGCCGCGCACACAGACCGACGACGCCGTACAGCGCGCAGACCCCGGCGGCGGACAGGAAGACGGCGCGCCAGCCGTACGGAACGGCCAGCGCCGGGACCGCGACGCTGCCGAGCAGGGTGGCCATGGGGACGGCCGCCTGCTTCAGCCCGAACGCGAAGCCCTGGACGCGCCGGGCGCAGTGCCGCATGAGCAGGGAGTTGGTGTGCGGCTGGCTGTAGCCGTAGACGAGGCCGCCGAACGCCGTCCCGGCCACCAGCCCGACGCCGCCCGCCCAGGCCCCGAGCGCCAGCCCCACCGCCGTCGCGAAACTCGCCACGCCCACCGTGGTCTCCGCCGACACCGGCACCTCGACCTTGCGGCTCAGAAAAGCGCCGAGCAACGACGCGAACCAGTACGCGGCCAACAACAGGCCCGTATCCTCCGCATCCCAGCCCAGCTCACGATTGATCAGCGTACTGGTGGCGCCGACGAGAAAAAGCGGCATCGAGGTGAGCACGGTGATCAGGGCCACCCCCGCCGCCGTCCCCATTCCGGCGGGCCCGGAGGCATCGGTTTCGCCCTGCGCGGGCACTGCTGTCGTCCGGCTCATGCCGCTCTCCTGGCCTGGTGAGGAGGGGTACGAATCCCGGCGGTCAGATGCCGGAGAAATCACGGTTATGGAAAACAACAAAGGGAGGAGAAGAGGGAATGGAAAAGGGGATAAGACCGTCCGGTGGACGAAACTCACAGGGACAGGAAGAGACCGGAAAGGAGAATCCCCCGCTTTATCAAATTCCGGAACCGGCTTCCCGCCTCACTCTAGCGAGCGCGAAAGAGGAGCGTAAATTACCGCTCGTCATGACGGATGCGTACGAGACATGAGTGACAGGAGAGCGGAGAGGGAAGAGGCGCTGCACCTCACCCCCGCCACCACGGCTCCCGCACATACAGGCTCTCCACGCGGGTGCAGCCCAGGCCGTGGGAGATCTGCGCGGAGTCCAGGTTCCGGCCGACGACGCCGCCCTTGCGGCTCAGTTCGATCAGATGGTTGCTCCCGGTCACGGTGCCGTTGGTGACCTGGCACTTCACGATCGGCGTCCAGGTCTGCCCGTCGAGCGCGGAGACGAACGCCAGCACCGGCAGCACCAGCACGGTCAGGACCAGCGCCACCCACTGTTCGACGGCCGCCGCGCGGGGCGGCCGGCGGGGCGGCCGGCGGGGCGGCCGGCGGGGCGGCCGGCGGGGCGGCCGGTAACCTGCCGCCCCGCCCGAGCCGTTGCCGTCGTCGAGCGCGGCCGCCCCGCCGATGGCGCCGCCCGGCGCGGCACTCCACCACCACGCCCTTGCGCAGCAGATACGCGACGACGCCCGTGCCGAGCCCCCTCCAGAAGCCGAAGAGGCAGGCGGCGATCATGCCGACCGCCACCGGGGGACGGCAGGCGCGACACGGGCCCGCCGGAAGCCGGGCGGGACGGCCCGCCGACAGCGGCGCCCCGCCCGCAGGCCGCCGGGACGAGCCCGCCCGCGAACGCCCGGCTCACTCCGCCGTGTCGGACTCCGAGACCCAGGTGCCGAGGGTGATCTCGGCCGTGATGCCGGGCCCGAATCCGGCCATCAGGCCGCGGTCCCCGTCGAGGGCGGACGCCTCGTCGAACAGCCGGGCCATGGCGTCCAGCACCACGGCGCTGGCGATGTTGCCGTACTCGGTGAGCGTGGCCCGGCTGAAGCGGAACGCCTCCGGCGGCACATCGAGGAAGTAGCAGAGATCGTCGAGGATCCGGGGGCCGCCCGCGTGGATGATGTAGAAGTCCATCTTCCCGGCGTTCCAGTCGTGTTCCTCCGCGGCGGTGCACAGCGCCGGAGCGAGGGGTTCCATCGTTCCCGGCACCCGCTTGTCGAGCTGGAAGTGGAACCCGGTGGACTTGATCGCGTACGAGATCCACGCCTCGGTGTTCGGGATGATGTACGAGCTGCTGCGCTCCAGCCGGATGCCGGTTCCACCGTCGCCCCGCAGCACCGCCGCGGCGATCCCGTCGCCGAACAGGCCGTTGGAGAGCAGCGATCCGACGCCCAGGTCGGTGGGCTGATAGCACAGCGAGCAGAACTCACAGGCGACGATCAGCACGTTGGCGTCCGGGTACGCCGTGCAGAAGTCGTGGGCCCGGTTGACGGCCGCTCCGCCGGCGGCGCACCCGAGTTGGGCGATCGGCAGCTGACGCGTCTCCGGCCGGAACCCCATGGCGTTGATCAGCCAGGAGGTGGGCGGCGGCATCATGAAGCCGGTGCAGGAGACGTAGATGATCAAGTCGATCTGCTGCGGCTCCAGTTGGGCCTGGTCGAGGGCGCGCCGCACCACGGCGGGCACCCGGTCTTTGGTCTGCTCCTCGTACACGATGCTGCGGGCGTCGAGCCCCGGGTGCCGCAGCGTCTCCTCGATCGGCTGGATCAGATGCCGCTTGAGCACTCCGGTGTGCTCGATCAACCGGAGGACCAGGCCGAGTTGCGGATGGTCGCCGTGCAACCGTTTCGCGAGTTCGAGTGTTTCCTCGTTGGTGATGACATGCTCGGGTACTGCGATGGCCGGTTTGCAGAGAACCGCCATGGATCTCCTCCTAGCGGACGGTGCTCCACACGGCTGAGCCCTACGGGGGGACGCGGGGTGTTCGCCGGCCGATGGCCGACGCTGCGGCAGCGTATGCGCGCATGGGCGCAAGGCGGGCCGTTGGCGTTGCGCGCCGCCGCATCGTGCGTCTCCGAAATGGGCGCTGACGGGCCGACCGCCGAAAGACTGTGTTCTCGCCGTATGGGCAGATGGTGGTGTGCCACACCGTGGTTGGCCCTCGGCATTACGTTACGGCAGCCAGGTGACGGCCGCATGTCGACCGGTGGGCGCCGCCCCGCGCGGGTACGTGGGGGTTCCGGTTGCTGCTGGCTCTTATACACATCTCCGAGCCCACGAGACGCTCATGAATCTCGTATGCCGGC
>NZ_VKJP01000430.1 GCF_007280575.1 Streptomyces benahoarensis | reverse complement strand
ATGAGCGTCTCGTGGGCTCGGAGATGTATATAAGAGACAGGGACAAGGTGACGATCAAGGTCATCGGCCGCGACGGCCAGAGCTGGATCTCCGCGAAGGACGCCAACGGCAAGCTCCTGGAGGACGGTCTGCTGCGGCAGGGCGAGTCCAAGACCTTCACCGACAAGGAACGCATCGACCTCGTCCTCGGCAATGCCGGAGCCGTACAGCTGTACGTCAACGGCAAGGAGGTCAAGGAGGTCGGCGACCAGGGTTCCGTGGAACGGCTGAGCTACACCCCGGGCGACCCGCAGGCCGGCTGAGCAGACCGGGCATCCTCCGCCGCCGTGCGCTTCCCGGACACCGGAAGCGCACGGCGGCGGACCTGCGCGCGAGGGGCGCGTCCGGGACGAAGTAGGCTGAGCCCCATGCCCGAACGCCGTACCGTCGCCCTTGTCACTCTTGGCTGCGCCCGTAACGAGGTGGACTCGGAGGAGCTCGCAGGCCGCCTGGCAGCGGACGGCTGGGACCTCGTCGAGGACGCCGCCGATGCCGATGTCGCCGTCGTCAACACCTGCGGCTTCGTCGAGGCCGCCAAGAAGGACTCCGTCGACGCCCTTCTCGAAGCCAACGATCTGAAGGATCACGGCCGTACCCAGGCCGTCGTCGCCGTCGGCTGCATGGCCGAGCGCTACGGCAAGGAGCTGGCCTCGGCGCTGCCCGAGGCCGACGGCGTGCTCGGCTTCGACGACTACACCGACATCTCCGACCGCCTCCAGACCATCCTGAGCGGCGGCAACGTCGAGGCGCACGCGCCGCGCGACCGCCGCACGCTGCTGCCGATCAGCCCCGCCGAGCGGCAGGACGCCGACGCCGTCGCGCTGCCCGGCCACGCGCAGGACACCCCGCCCGCCGATCTGCCCGAGGGCGTGGCACCGGCCTCCGGGCCGCGGGCGCCGCTGCGCCGCAGACTCGACAGCAGCCCGGTGGCGTCGGTCAAGCTCGCCTCCGGGTGCGACCGGCGCTGCTCGTTCTGCGCCATCCCCTCGTTCCGCGGCTCGTTCATCTCGCGGCGCCCCTCCGACGTCCTCGGGGAGACCCGCTGGCTGGCGGAGCAGGGCGTCAAGGAGATCATGCTGGTCTCCGAGAACAACACCTCCTACGGCAAGGACCTCGGCGACATCCGCCTGCTGGAGACGCTGCTGCCGGAGCTGGCCGCTGTCGACGGCATCGAGCGGATCCGGGTCAGCTACCTCCAGCCCGCCGAGATGCGGCCCGGGCTGATCGACGTACTGACCTCCACCGACAAGGTGGCGCCCTACTTCGACCTCTCCTTCCAGCACGCGGCACCCGGGGTGCTGCGCCGGATGCGGCGCTTCGGTGACACCGACCGCTTCCTGGAGCTGCTGGAGCAGATCCGCGCCAAGGCGCCCGAGGCCGGTGCGCGCTCCAACTTCATCGTCGGCTTCCCCGGCGAGACCGAGGACGACGTCGCCGAGCTGGAGCGCTTCCTCACCGGCGCGCGGCTCGATGCGATCGGCATCTTCGGCTACTCCGACGAGGACGGCACCGAAGCGGCCTCGTACGCGGACAAGACCGATCCGGACGTGGTCGCCGAGCGGCTGGCGCGGGTGTCGCGGCTGGCCGAGGAGCTGACCGCGCAGCGCGCCGAGGAGCGCATCGGCGACACGGTGCGGGTGCTGGTCGACCGGATCGACGACGAGGACGGTGTGGTGGGCCGGGGCGCCCACCAGGCGCCCGAGACCGACGGCGTGACGCTGCTGCGGGGCGCGGACGGCCTGACGCCCGGCCGGATGGCCGAGGCGAAGGTCGTCGCCAGCGAGGGCGTGGACCTGGTCGCCGAGGTGTGTTCGGCCGAGGGCGCCGAGGGGGCGGGCAGATGACGCCGCTGCCGGCTTCCGCCACCGGCGGGCCGCGCCCGGCGGCGGTCCGGCAGGCCGGGCTGTGGAACATCGCCAACGTCCTGACGATGCTCCGGCTGGTCCTGGTACCGGCCTTCGTCCTGCTGCTGATGCACGGCGACGGCCGGGACCCGGCGTGGCGCGCGTTCGCCTGGGCCGCGTTCGCCGTCGCCATGATCACCGACGTCTTCGACGGGCATCTGGCGCGGTCGTACAACCTCGTCACCGACTTCGGGAAGATCGCCGACCCGATCGCCGACAAGGCGATCATGGGCGCGGCGCTCATCTGCCTGTCGGTGCTGGGCGATCTGCCGTGGTGGGTGACGGGCGTGATCCTCTTCCGGGAGCTGGGCATCACGCTCCTGCGGTTCTGGGTGATCAAGCACGGGGTGATTCCGGCCAGTCGTGGCGGCAAGATCAAGACTTTGGCGCAGGGCATCGCCGTCGGGATGTACGTCCTGGTGCTCACCGGCCCGCTGGCCACGTTCCGCTGGTGGGTGATGGCGGTTGCCGTGGCGCTGACCGTCGTGACCGGCCTCGACTACGTACGCCAGGCCGTCGCGTTGCGCCGGGCCGGTCTGGTCCGCGAGCGCGCCGAGCGGGACGCCGTACGGTGACCGGCCCGGCGGGCGGGGCGGCGGCGCGGGCGCTGGAGCTGCTCGCGGCGCGGGGAGAGACCCTCGCGGCGGCCGAATCGCTCACCGGTGGCCTGGTCGCCGCCGGGCTGACCGCCGTGCCCGGGGCCTCGCGCGTGGTGCGCGGCGCGGTGACCGCGTACGCCACCGATGTCAAGCGTTCCGTGCTGGGCGTCGACGGGGAGCTGCTCGCGGCGCGGGGCGCGGTGGACGGCGAGGTGGCGCGGCAGATGGCCTGCGGGGTGCGGCGGCTGCTGGGCGCCGACTGGGGCGTCGCCACCACCGGGGTGGCCGGCCCGGATCCGCAGGACGGGCAGTCGGTGGGCACCGTCTATGTCGCGGTCTGCGGCCCCGGGGAGGTGGCCGCGGTGCGGCGGCTGGCCCTGGAGGGGGACCGCGAGGGGATCCGCAGGGACAGCGTCGAGGCCGCGGTGGGGCTGCTGCTCGGCGAACTGACAGAAAATACGGGGGCACAGGATACGGAACAACACGGGGGGAAGGGATGTTTGCAGCCCTGAGTGAACACGTACTTGCGCCCGGCACGGCCACGGCCGGAGGCGGTACGGTGGGGCGAGAAGGATCCGGATCCGAGGTCCGAGGAGGGAGCCAGCGATGATTCTGCTTCGTCGCCTGCTGGGTGACGTGCTGCGCCGACAGCGTCAGCGCCAAGGCCGCACCCTGCGCGAGGTCTCTTCCTCCGCCCGGGTGTCGCTCGGCTATTTGTCCGAGGTCGAACGAGGACAGAAGGAAGCGTCGTCCGAACTGCTCTCGTCGATCTGCGACGCGCTGGATGTGCGCATGTCCGAGCTGATGCGTGAGGTCAGCGACGAGCTGGCGCTCGCCGAACTTGCCGCGTCCGCGGCCGCGACCGACCCGGTGCCCGCACCGGTGCGGCCCACGTTCAACGCCGTGTCCGTCGCCTCCCTGACGGGTGTGGCGGAGGACCGCGTGACGATCAAGTCGCCGGCCGATGTCGTGGACGTCGTCGCCGCCTGACGCACCGCACAGACCCTTTACGGAGCCCCGCCCGGCAGCAGCCGGGCGGGGCTCCGTGCCGTCCGGGGCCGGGCGCGACCGGTGGCATACGCACGGATCCTTGGGCGCCGCGGGCACGGTGCCCGGTCCGGCCGCTCGACTGCTCGCCGCCGGCCGATCGTTTATACGATGACCGAACCCGTACATTCCCGAACGCTTCGGGCCTCTGGTGCCGGGGCGTTCGTCCCCAGGAGGAGGAGCTGGATGTCTGTGGTCACGAGCACGCTGTCCGACGCCGACCGCGCCACCGTGGGGAAGGCCCTCCAGGGCGCCCTGGTCGATCTGGTGGATCTCTCCCTCGTCGCCAAGCAGGTGCACTGGAACGTCGTCGGCCCGCGGTTCCGCTCCGTCCATCTCCAGCTCGACGAGGTGGTCGCCTCGGCGCGGGCACACGCGGACGAGGTCGCCGAGCGGGCGTCCGCGGTGGGGGTGCCGCCGGACGGCCGGGCCGCGACAGTCGCGAAGACCACCGGCATCGCGGAGGTCGCGGAGGGCTGGATCAAGGACGAGGCCGGGGTCGCGGCGCTGGTCACCGCACTGGGCGTGGTCATCGGGCGGATGCGGCAGCGGATCGACGCGACCGGGACGCCCGATCCCGTCACCCAGGATCTGCTCATCGGCCTCACCGGTGACCTGGAGAAACACCACTGGATGTTCCAGGCCGAGGCCCGCTGACGGACGCCGGAGGCCCGCCGCACGGTCGCGCCATCGATGCGGCCGCACGGGGCGTGCGCGGGGGCCCGGCCGGTGGGCGGGCGCGGCGCGGACGTGCGCCGGGGGAGCGCCGATGCGCCCTGCCGCACCGTTACGGGGCGCCACTAGCGTCGTACGGGGCGGGGGCGGGGCGGAACCCGGACG